>JBCCZC010000276.1:0-7627 GCA_039188505.1 Pseudomonadota bacterium
CAGGAAACCGAGGTCGCTGCCGCCGACGCCCTTGAGCATGCCGGCCGCCTGGTCGAGGGCCTCACTCCAGTCGGTCTCGCGCCAGTTCCCGTCCGCATCGCGAACCTCGGGCTTCGTGGCCCGATCCTCGGCGTAGAGGCCGTGGAAGCCCCAGCGGTCCCGATCGGAGATCCAGCTCTCGTTGATCGCGTCGTTGTCCCGCGGGACAGCGCGCATGATCTGGCCCCGGCGAACGTGATAGACGACGCCGGACCCGATCGAGTCGTGGCTCGCGATCGACGGCCGCGAGCGCAGTTCCCAGGCCCGCGCCGAGAAGCGGTACGGCTTGTTCGTCAGGGCGCCCACGGGACACAGGTCGATGATGTTTCCCGACAGCTCCGAGTCGATCGAGCGCCCGATAAAGGTGCTGATCATCGTGCGGTCTCCGCGACCGATGCCGCCGAGTTTGCTGGTGCCGCCGATCTCCTCGAGGAAGCGGACGCAGCGGGTGCAGTGGATGCAGCGCGTCATCTCGGTGCTGATCAGCGAGCCGAGGTTCTCGTCCTTCACCACGCGCTTGCGCTCGGTGAAGCGGCTGACCGACCGGCCGTAGCCCATGGACACGTCCTGGAGCTCGCACTCGCCGCCCTGGTCACAGATCGGGCAATCGAGCGGATGGTTGATCAGCAGGAACTCCATGACGTTCTGCTGTGCCGACTGGGCGCGCTTGGACTGGGTATAGACCTTCATGCCGTCCATGACGGGTGTCGCGCAGGCCGGCAGCGGTTTGGGCGCCTTTTCCACGTCAACGAGACACATACGGCAGTTGGCCGCGATGGACAGTTTCCGGTGGTAGCAGAACCGCGGAATGGCGATCCCCGCCTTGTCGGCGGCCTCGATGATCATCGAGCCTTTCGGAACCGCGAGCTCCTGGCCGTCGATCTCGATCGTGACCTGGTTCTCGACCGGTGCAGCGACGTCGCTCATGCGGCCTCCTGCGTGGCGCCGGCGACCATAGAACGGCCGTGCTCGACGAAGTATTCGAATTCGTGCCAGAAGTGGCGCAGCATGCCCTGCACGGGCCAGGCGGCAGCTTCACCGAACGCGCAGATGGTGTGGCCTTCGATCTGGCCGGCTGCGGTCTTGAGCAGCGCGACGTCCTCCGGGCGGCCCTTCCCTTGGGTAATGCGCGTGAGCACCCGGTACATCCAGCCCGTGCCCTCACGGCAAGGCGTGCACTGACCGCAGGACTCGTGGTAGTAGAATTGCGAGATACGGCGGCAGGCCTCGACCATGCACGTCGTCTCATCCATCACGATCACGGCGCCCGATCCCAGACCGGAACCCGCCTTCTGGAGGCTGTCGAAGTCCATGGTGATGTCCATCATGGTCTCTGCGGGCAGCACCGGCATCGACGAGCCGCCCGGGATCACCGCCTTGAGCGCGTTACCGTCCCGGACACCACCTGCCATCTCGAGCAGTTCGGCAAACGACGTGCCTAGCGGAATCTCGTAGTTGCCGGGCCTGTTCACGTGGCCTGAGACGGAAAAGCACTTCGGTCCGCCGTTGTTCGGCTTGCCGATATTCAGGAACCACTCGGCGCCGTTGCGCATGATCGCGGGTACGGAGCCGAAAGTTTCGGTGTTGTTGATCGTGGTCGGGCGGCCGTAGAGCCCGAAGTTGGCCGGGAACGGCGGCTTGAACCGAGGCTGCCCCTTCTTGCCCTCGAGCGACTCCATGAGCGCCGTTTCCTCGCCGCAGATATACGCGCCAGCGCCCAAGGCGGCGTAGAGGTCAACGTCGATCCCGCTGCCCTTGATGTTCCGCCCGAGCAGGCCCGCCTCGTAGGCTTCGGCAAGGGCCGCATCGAAGCGCTCGAAGGGCTCGTGGTGGAACTCGCCGCGTAGGTAGTTGTAGCCGACGGTCGCGCCCATGGCGTAGGCGCCGATGGCCATGCCCTCGATCACGCAGTGCGGATTGAAGCGCAGAATGTCGCGGTCGTGGCAGGTGCCCGGCTCGCTTTCGTCCGAGTTACAGAGGATGTAGCTCTGCTGACCGCCGTTCGGCGGCATGAAGCTCCACTTCAGACCCGTGGGGAAGCCTGCGCCGCCGCGGCCACGCAGCGCCGAGTTCTTGATCGTCGCGATGATGTCAGCGGGCGACGTCTGCTCCGCCACGATCTTTTCCCACGCCTCGTAGCCACCGACCTTACGGTAGCTCTCTAGGGTCCAGGGCTCGTCGAACTCCGACGTGGTCAGTACGACCTGATGGGGCTGCGGCATCGATTACTCCAGCGAATCCAGGATCTGATCCACCTTCTCGGGCGTCAGATTCTCGTGGTAGTGACCGTCCACCAGCATCATCGGCGCACCGATGCAGCCGGCCAGGCATTCCTCTTCCTTGACCAGGGTGATCCGGCCGTCGGCCGTCGTCTCGCCCAGGCGCGCGCCGAGCTTCTTCTCGACGTGATCGACGATCTCCCCCGAGCCACAAAGGTGGCAGGAAATGTTGGTGCAGATGGCGACCTTGTGCCGGCCTACCGGCTCCAGGTCGAACATCGAGTAGAAACTTGCGACCTCGTAGGCCCAGGCCGCCGGCAGTTCGAGGTAGTCCGCCACGGCGGTGACGATCTCGGGCGACAGCCACCCGCCATTCTGTTCCTGCGCGGCCATCAGCGCCTGGATCAGCGCCGAGCGCTTGCGTTCCGGCGGAAACTTGGCGACCCAGTGATCGATGTGCGCCCGCGTGTCGGGCGTCAGCAGTTCGACGGTCCCGCTCATCGGTCGATCTCTCCGAACACGACATCCATGGTCCCGATGACGGCGACCACGTCCGAAAGCATGTGCCCCTGGGTCATCTCGTTCATGGCCGCCAGGTGCGGGAAACCGGGGGCGCGCAGGTGCAGGCGGAACGGCTTGTTCGAGCCGTCCGACAGGATGTACGCACCGAACTCGCCTTTCGGCGCTTCCACGGCTGCGTAAGCTTCGCCAGCGGGCACGCTGTAGCCCTCGGTAAACAGTTTGAAGTGGTGGATGAGGGCTTCCATGTCGTCCTTCATCTCTTCCCGGGTCGGCGGCGCCACCTTGAAGTTGCGCACCATGACAGGCCCGGGGTTCTCGCGAAGCCACGCCACCGCCTGGCGGATGATCCGCGCGGACTGGCGCATCTCCTCGACCCGAACCAGGTAGCGGTCGTAGCAATCGCCGTTGCTTCCCACGGGGATGTCGAACTCCATGGCGTCATAGGCCGCGTAGGGCTGCTTGCGTCGCAGGTCCCAGGCGACGCCCGAGCCCCGCAGCATCGGGCCCGTGAAGCCCAGCTGCATGGCGCGTTCCGCCGACACTTCCCCGATGGACACGGTCCGCTGCTTCCAGATCCGATTGTCCGTCAGCAGGGTCTCGTACTCGTCGACGCGCTGCGGGAAGTCTTCAGCGAAGGCGTCGATGAAGTCGAGCATCGAACCCTCGCGCCATTCATTGACGCGCTTCAGATCATCGCCCTTCGTCCAGCGGGTTTCCTCGAAGCGCGGCATCGCGTCCGGCAGATCGCGGTAGACGCCGCCGGGACGGTAGTACGTCGCGTGCATGCGCGCACCGCTGACCGCCTCGTAGCAGTCCATGAGCTGTTCACGCTCCCGGAATGCATACAGGAAAAGGGTCATGGCCCCGAGATCCAGGCCGTGCGTTCCGATCCACATGAGGTGGTTCAAGATGCGCGTCATCTCGTCGAACATCGTCCGGATGTACTGGGCCCGGATCGGCGCCTCGATGCCCAGGAGCTTCTCGATGGCGCGGACGTAGGCGTGCTCGTTGCACATCATCGACACGTAGTCGAGCCGGTCCATGTAGCCGATCGAGTGGTTGTAGGGCTTGCTTTCGGCGAGCTTCTCCGTGCCCCGGTGCAGGAGACCGATGTGCGGGTCGGCGCGCTCGACGACCTCACCATCCATTTCGAGAATCAGCCGCAAAACGCCGTGCGCCGACGGGTGCTGCGGCCCGAAGTTCATCGTGTAGTTGCGGATATCAGCCATGCCGTGATTCCTCGTCCGCGTAGCGCGAATCGTCCCGGACGACCTTCGGAACGCCGACCCGCGGCTCGATGGTTACCGGCTGGTAGACCACTCGTCCCTTCTCCGGGTCGTAGCGCATCTCGACGTTGCCAACGAGCGGGAAGTCCTTCCGGAACGGATGGCCGACGAAGCCGTAATCGGTCAGGATCCGGCGCAGATCCGGGTGGCCCTCGAAGACGACACCAAGCAGGTCAAACGCCTCACGCTCATACCAGTCCGCGGCCGCCCAGACCTCGATCAGCGAGGGCAGTACCGGCAGATCGCTGTCCGCGGCCCGCGTACGCACGCGCAGGCGCCGGCTGTGCTTCACCGACAGGAGCTGGATGACGATGCCGAATCGTTCGTCCATGTCGATCTCGGGCCGCTCTTCCCAGTCGAAGCGTCCCGGGCCAGCCGCCCCTTCGACGCCGCGCGAGAATCCCTCCCAGGTCGAGCTGTCGGTTTCCCATTCGTCTTCGCCGAAGGATAGGTAGTCAACGGCACAAAGGTCGATGAGGATCTCGAACGAGAAATCGTCGCGATCGCGAAGTTCCCGGCATACTTCGAGCCAGTGTTCGGGGGGCACGTCGAGGGTTACGGTCCCGTCGGCGCCGACGGTCGCTGCATGGAGCTGCGATCCGAGAGCGCCCGTGAGCGCCTCGGCAAGGGGATGGGTCTTCGTCATGCGCGGGCAATCGTGTTGTTGCGGCGAATCTTGTTCTGCAGCTGGAGGATCCCGTAGACGAGCGCCTCCGCCGTCGGGGGGCATCCCGGCACGTAGATGTCTACCGGCACGATCCGGTCGCAGCCGCGAACAACCGCGTAGGAGTAGTGGTAGTAGCCGCCGCCGTTGGCGCAGGACCCCATCGAGATGACCCACTTCGGATCCGACATCTGGTCGTAGACCTTCCGCAGCGCTGGGGCCATTTTATTGACCAGCGTTCCCGCCACGATCATCACGTCGGACTGGCGCGGGCTCGGGCGGAAGATGACGCCGAAGCGGTCGAGATCGTAGCGAGCGCCGCCCGCGTGCATCATTTCCACGGCGCAGCAGGCCAGGCCGAAGGTCATCGGCCACATCGACCCTGTGCGGGCCCAGTTCATCAGCGAATCGACGGAGGTGGTGACGAAGCCCCGGTTCAGAACCGGATTGTTCGCGGCGTCCGGCCGCAGGATGTCGTCAACCGTGCCTAGCTCCGGGCTCATTCCCATTCGAGCGCACCCTTCTTCCATTCGTAGATGAACCCGATGACGAGAATCATCAGGAATATGAACATGCTGACGAAGCCGAACATCCCGATCTTGTCGAGCACGACGGCCCACGGCACCAGGAAGGCGACTTCGAGATCAAAGATTATGAAGAGGATCGCTACCAGGTAGTAGCGAACATCGAACTTCATGCGGGTATCTTCGAAAGCTTCGAAGCCGCATTCGTAAGGAGACAGTTTCTCGGGGTTGCCGCGGTTCGGGCCGAGAATCGACCCGACGATCAGCAGCACAATGCCGATCACGGTCGCTACCGTGATGAACAGCAGGATCGGAAAGTACTCACCAAGCATCGCTCGACCTTTCCGGACCTCAATCCCAGTCGACGACCTGGGTCGGTCCGACAACCCCCAGGCCCCCGCCCTACGTTCGACGGCTCGACCAGGCGAGCTGCGCGACGCAGACCCCGCGAGCTGCACAGGCCCGCGGAAGCTCAGGTCACGGACCTGAGCCGGAAAAATGGTGCCGAAGCCCGGACTCGAACCGGGACGGCTTTCGCCACTGCCCCCTCAAGACAGCGTGTCTACCAATTCCACCACTTCGGCATTGTGAACCGTTGCCCCCGCAACGGTTTTTATTCAACCCTCGCCGTTTTCCCCCGGCGCGGGCTGCGTCGCTTCATCGTCAGCACCCGGCACGGTCGGCACATCGTCGCCGTCCTCCGCGGGCACCTCCATCGGCATCATCGGAATGTCGGAGACGTCCTCCGTGTCCATGCTCGGCACGTCGGATGCGCCCGCTGGGATCGTGGCGGCTTCTTCGGCCGCCATCACGCCCAGATCGACTTCGTCGAAACGCTCGATGGTATTGCTTACGAGTACGGCCATCAGGAGGCTAACAGCAAAGAAGACCGTCGCCAGAATCGCCGTGGTACGGGTCAGGAACGAACCGGCGCCGCTCGATCCGAAGACCGTCGCGGAGGCACCTGCCCCAAAACCTGAACCAGCCGCTGCCCCAGGCCCTCGCTGTACGAGGATGATGCCGATCATCGCCATCGCGATCAGCACCTGGAACACCGTCAAAATTGTCATTGTCATCGTACTGCTTACTCCGTCACGGGTACTGCCCGGCAGATCGCAAGGAAGCTGTCTGCTTCCAGCGAAGCGCCGCCGACCAGCGCGCCGTCGATATCCGGTTGCCCGAACAGCTCGGCGGCATTCGATCCTTTGACGCTGCCGCCATAGAGGATCCGAATGCGACCAGCAATTGTAGCATCGGCCGCAGCGATTTTGGACCGAATCGCCGCATGAACGGCCTGAGCCTGGTCCGGAGTCGCCGTGCGCCCGGTGCCGATCGCCCAGACCGGCTCGTACGCTACAATCGACTGGCCGAGCCCTTCGATCCCGATCTCGCCGATAGCCGCCTCGAGCTGGCCGAGGACCACCGTCTCGGTGTCACCCGCCTCGCGCTCCTCCAGCGTCTCACCGACACACAGCACCGGCGTCAAGCCGTGCCGGAGAGCGGCCACCATCTTCCGTCCGATCATCTCGCTGGACTCGAGGTGATCCGCTCGCCGCTCCGAATGACCGCACAGCGTATGCGTCCCGCCGGCATCGACCACCATCGCGCCCGATAGCTCGCCCGTGTGGGCCCCGGCATCGTGCTCGCTGACATCCTGGCTGCCACAGGCAATGCCCGTGCCGTCCAGTCGTTCTACTGCATACTTTATATAAGGCGCTGGCGGAAAGACCGCACAGTCCACTGATTCCGGCACGTTTCCCGCGAGGCCGCCGAGCAGATCGTCGACCATCGAGAACGAGCCGTTGAGCTTCCAATTGCCCGCAATCAACAGCCTGCGTGCCATGCGTTTATCGGCGCCTCAAACAAAGGACGCGGAAGGATACCCGGACCAGACCGACGACGCAACGGTTGCGCCCATCAAATCGGAGGGCATTTCGGGGTTGACGCGGGCCGCGTTAGTCCGCACAATTCGCGCCTCGGTTTTCCCCGGTAGCTCAGTTGGTAGAGCAGCTGGCTGTTAACCAGCGGGTCGGCGGTTCGAGCCCGTCCCGGGGAGCCACCTTTCTTCTTTTCTTCTCGTTTCGCGACGTCGAATCAGGCCTGACCAGAGGCCCGGTTCGGTTTTCGCGTGCCTTTAATTTTTCCGTCATCGCAGCGTCATCGGAGCCTCAACACAGCTTCAAACCGGCCTCGGAACATTGGGCGGCTTCCAATGCACCCATCCATGAACTGAGGAGGTTACCCCCCATGGATCAGATCGATCGGGAAGATCATTTGAACCACGAGATCGACGTTGCCCTTGAGGATCGTGAGCGCGCCGGTACGCCCTTCGAGGCCGTGCTGAAAAAGCGGCTCAGCCGCCGAGCCATGCTC
>JBCCZC010000277.1:0-7621 GCA_039188505.1 Pseudomonadota bacterium
GAAGTATTTCGGACTGACGCGGAATCGCGAGACCGTGGCATCCGGCATCCCGGTTCGCGTCGACCGCGAGGTCAAGGTCCTCCTGCCGGCGGACCTGCTGGCGGCCTTCGAGCATGCGATCGATCAGACCGGCACGCTGGCCTATCTCGATCCCGATGCCGAGGCGCTTGATCTCGTCGCGGATAGCAAGGACATGGGACCGCACCTCATGCTGGCGAGCATCGCGGCTGGCGGAAACGTGCCCGCCCCCTCCGTCGCCGGTGAGCGCCTCCGCTCCCCGACCGAACCGGAGGACTGCTACGCAATCCGGACGACGCGGGACTCCGGTGCTGGGAGTACGGTGGTCCTGGCGTCGATCGGGCGGCACGAGCTGATCGATGGCGGTGACTCCTGGACCGTGGCCTCGTCAGCGTTCGATCGCGACTCGTGGCACGGCGCACCGGTGCTGGCGGCGGCGGACGAGCGGGTTGTCGGCATCCTCATCGTCACCGATGACCTGACGCTGATCGCGAAGATCCCGGAGTCGATCAGCCAATAGCCTCTCGTCAGTGTTGGCTGGCCGCGTCCGGCGATCGGTCGTTCAGGGCTACGACGCGTAGGCCGCTCACCGCTTCTCGCCCTGCGGGCGGGGGATGGGTGAACCCTCAGACCCCAGCCTTGGACCTTGGGGCTTGGAGCTTGGAGCTTGGAGCTTGGAGCTTGGAGCTTGGAGCTTGGGCGGCCGTGGCGGTCAGCCCGCCTTGCGCTTGTTCGCCGCGGCCTCGCGCGGCAGGTCCGGGGCCTGGCAACCCACGGGGCAGCACTGGCCAGGCTGCTTCGAGCGCGCCGGTGCCCCGGATTCGTGGGTTTCCGCGACACCGCGATCGAGCAGCCGCTCGACCAGCGCTTTGCGCTCCTCGATCGGGTAGCGGCGGAAGATCTCACGCTTCATGGCCTCCGGCGAGCCGCCGCCGTGGAGGCTGATGACCGAGTACCAGCCGCCCTGATCTGACGCGGTGATGTCCTCGACGAAGCGGGCCACGTCGATCCGCTGCTGGTAGGGCACGTCTTCCCGGGCCCGGAGCATCGTGGCGAGGTCCCCTGCCGTGGCCGGGTTGTGGTCCTCGTCCGGCCCGGGCAGGGCGACGATAAGCCCGCCCGAGACCGTGTGGGCCGTCCGGTGCATGTCGTAGATCGGGGTGGCGAGAAGCAGCTTGCCGATGTTGGCAAACACCGGCTCCGGCATCCAGGCGCCGGACGGGTCCTCGATGCCGTAGACCGAGGCCGCCACCCCGCAGGCGAAGAAGCCCTCGACAATCTTGATGAGCTCCACCATCGTCTCGCGGATGTGGCCGTGTTTGCCGGCGTCGAGACCGTTGGCGTCCACCATCAGCGCGCCGGCGCCGATCAGCAGATCGCCGAAGCCCGCGCGGGCCGCGATGCAGCTGTGCCGGTGGTGGTTGGCGTAGTTGGTGACAAGGTATTCCGTGTGTTGCGGCTCGCCCGCCATGAAGACGCGATCCCAGGGGACGAACACGTCCTCGAAGATGCAGACGGCCGTCGACTGGCCGTACTTCGCCGTGAACTTCGCCGCGGGGTTGCCCGGGCGCCCCGCCGGCCGCGCGATAATGGTCAGGCCGCCTGCGTCGATGGGTACGGCGCAGCAGACCGCGAAGTCCTCCGCGCCCTCGGGCATGGTCCGGCAGGGCATCACCAGCAGCTCGTGCATGTACGGGCCGCCGGTCACGATCGCCTTCGTGCCGCTGATCACGATGCCGTCGGCGCGCCGCTCCTTGATGTGCACGTAGCTGTCGGGGTTCGCCTGGTCCTGTGGCTTCAGGGCCCGGTTGCCCTTGGCGTCGGTCATCGCCACGCCCAGGGTGAGGTCCCGCTCCTGGATGTCGTGGAGGTACTCGAGGAAGCGCGGGTGGTAGTCGGTCCCGTCCTCACCATCCATGCGGAAGGTTGCCTGGTGGATGGCGTTGAGCGCGTCGTGGGTCAGGTACCGCTGCGCGCAGCCGCTCTCGCGGCAGATGAGCCGCACGGCCTCGAGCTTCGACAGCAGGTCTTCCGTGTGCCGGTTGATGTGAACCATGCGATTGACGGTTTTTCCCGTCGTCGCCTGGGTCTCGAGCATCAGCGAGCGGTATTCGTCTTTCAGCGCGTAGTCGTAGGTGACGCCGACGGCGCGGATGCCCGGCAGGAAGCGCTCCTCGTCGGCGACGGAGGCGACCGCCTCGCCGTTGCAGTAAACGCGGGGGCTGTAGGCGCGCAGACTTTCCCGGTAGGCGTCGGCCGACATCAGCATGGTGCGTTCTCCTTCGGTCAGCCGGCGCGCAGGGCCGCGTTCAGCTCGCTCAGATCGGCCGCCTGGTCGAGGCCGAGGACGGCGTTCCAGACCCGGTCGGCGTGCGCTGCGTCGAGGGCGCGGGCCACGTTGCCGTCGAACTTGCGGCGGACGTCCGCCTCGCTGAGGGCGCGACCCTCGGCGCCGCGGTTGATCGGCTCGCGGTGCTCGAACGTGCGACCGTCCTTCGTCGTGACGATCAGGCCGCCCGAGTAGAACTTCGGATAGCGCGATTCCGGATCATGGCGGAAGGCGATGCGATCACAGAGCGCGAGGATGGCCGGGTCGTGCAGCGCGTCCTCCTCGAGCTCGGCCAGCGTGAAGCGTCCGCGCACGGCAGCGGCGGCGACGGCGAAGTGGACACTGAACTTCGCGTCGTAGTCGTTCTGCGGGCGGCGCTTGGCCGCCTCGGGCCGGCAGACCACGTCCTGCTGCTTGTCGTGAATGAGCGCGGTGACCGATTCGATGTCATCGGCCGTGATCCCGTGCGCGGCCTGGATTTCCAGCATCGAGTCGATCGAGGAGTGATTGAAGTGGCAGACCGGGTAGGGTTTGATGCCGACCTTCTGGCTCTCCCAGGTGCGGCCGAGATCGTTGCCGATCTGGCTCGTGTCCACGTTCGGATCTCTGAGGTAGAGGCTGTAGAGCCCGTAGCGGCCCTCGTAGGCGTTCTGCGGTGCGACGAAACCGTTGCCCGCCATGCTGCTCGCGGTGATAGCGCTCGAGGCCGCCCAACCCGGGTGCATCCGCTTGGTCCAGGAGCCGTCTTCGAGGAACTCGAGGCTGCCGCTCGCCATGCTGAGCGCCACGCCCTGGGCGGTCGCGATCTCCTCGGCCTTGAGCCCCGCAAGATAGCCCGCAGCGATCGTGCAGCCGAAGATGCCGACCAGGCCCGTGGGATGAAAACCGATCTTCTGGAACATGCCCTCGGCCACCATGCCGATGCGGGCGTCGGCCTCGACGGCGAGGATGAACGCGGCCAGCGCCTGCGCGCCGGTCGCGCCCTGGCGCGTGGCCTCGGCGAGCACGAGCGGAACGGCGCTGGTCGAGCAGTGGCACACGGAACCGACGTGCGTGTCGTCGAAATCGAGGCCGTGGATCAGGAGGCCGTTGAGCAGCGCCGCGTCCCGGACGGGCAGCGACAGGTCCGTGCCGATGACCGGGTAGTCGCCGTCGCCGGCCAGCTCCGCGATGGCGCCGATGCTCTTGCCCGCGAAGTCGTAGCTGTGGGAGGCGAAGCCGATGCCGATCGCGTCGGCGAAGCAGAGCCGCGCGTAGGCCAGCACGTCGTCCGGAATCGACGCCGGGTCGAAGCTCGCTGCGTAGTCGGCAAGACGCTGGGAGAGCGTTCCCGCCGCGGCGGGGTGGGGCTGGATGACTGCGCTCATGGGGATTCCTCGACGGCGGGGCTCAAATGTACGGACATTATAGGGGCGCCGTTTGTGCAGCGCGAGTCGTCACGGTCCCGGCGTCGGGGCACGATTCAGGAGCAGGACTGCGCTTGCAGTCAGGCGTCGGGTGGGCAGGTCCAGGATCAGGTCTGGGACGTCGAGGGTTGCGTAGACGGTCCGACGAGCGTGTTTCCGACGAGTCCTGTCGACGCGGCCGGGCAGCAGTCTATGGATCTACGGCGATGCGCGCGTTCGGGTGAGGGGGCGTGGACGCGGTGTCGCTGCGCGGGCCAGGGAACCCGCACGCTGTCGACAGCGGCTTCAGCCGCCCTCCAGCCGCTCCATCAGCGCGACGATCCGCTGGGCCTTGTAGACGATGGGGTAATCGATGAAGTAGCCGTCAAGCTGGATCGACGCCGAGCCCTCGGCTTCCGCCTTCTCGAACGCAGCGATCACGGCACGAGCGTGCTCGACCTCGGCCGCGCTAGGCGTGAACACCTCGTTGCAGATCGGCACCTGGCTCGGGTGGATGCAGAGCTTGCCGGCGAAGCCGAACTTGCGACCGCGGGCGCTCGATGCCCGGAAGCGTGCGTCGTCCTTGATCTGCAGAACGACCGTGTCGATCGGCGGCTCGATATTGGCAAGGCGCGAGGCGTGGGAGATCCGGGCCCGGGCATAGGCGAGCACGTCCTCGTCCGGGGTCCACTGGTAGTCGAGGTCCAGCGTGTAGTCGCCGCCCCCGAAGGCCAGGCGGCTGACGCGCTCGCAGGCGCCGGCAATGGCCTTCGCGTTCTCGACGCCCGCGGCCGTTTCGATGATGGGCATGAGATCGATCGCCCCGGTCGTGAGCCCGACGTCCTGCTCGCGCTCGCGGATCATGCCGTCGAGGGCAACGAGCTGCTCCGGGGCCTCGACCTTGGGCAGCACGATGCCGTCGAGCTGCGGACCGACCACCGCTGCGACGTCATCCACGCACCATTCGGTGTCGAGCGAGTTGACGCGGATGTAGCGGCGGCTTGGCGAATCGGTGGCGAGTGCCGCGACGACCACGGCGCGGGTCGCGGCCTTCTCTGCGGCGGCCACGGCATCCTCGAGATCGAGAATGACGACGTCAGCGCCGAGCTGGAAGACCTTCTCGACCTTCCGCGGGTGGTTCCCCGGGGCGAACATGAAGCTGCGGAGTCCCGCCGGTGCCGATCGGCCCATCTACAGGTCCTCGATGACGCGTCAGGCCTCGGTCCAGCTGTCGCCGGACTGCCAGCCGCGCTTGAGTTTCAGGGAATAGTTGAAGCGTTCGGCCGGGTGCTCCGAGACCGAGATCTCGAAGGTCCGGTTGCCGCGCCCGAGGTAGCGCCGGATGAGCGTGAGCGAGGGTGTGCCTGCCTCGACGTCGAGCAGGGCTGCCGATTCGTCACTGACGATTCCGGCCTCGAACTCGATCTCCACGCTGACGATTTCCTCGCCAAAGGTCTTCTCGATGATCTCGTAGACCGGGCGCTTGCTTCGACCGATCTTGCGCGCGACCTCGGCGTACTCGGGCACCACGTAGATCTGCGAGATACAGATCGGCATCTTCGTCTCGCGCAGGCGCCGCACGCTCATGATGCGGGTCCACTCGCTCCCGGTGCGCACCTGGAGGCGTCGGGCCAGCGCTCGCGATGCCTTGATCACCGAGGTGTCGATCAGCTTGAGCGAGCTCTCCTCGGGGTATTGGAGCAATTCCTTCGGTGAACGCACGAGCTGGACGTAGGACGGCGTCGAGGTTCGTGCCCGAACAACCGTGCCGAGCCCCTGCTGCCGATCGATCAGACCCAGGTCCTCGAGCACGCGGAGCGACTCGCGAACCGTATGTCTGCTTACGCCATAGCGATCGACCAGGTCGAGCTCGCCCGGCATCCGTTCGCCCACCTTCAGCTTGCCCGACCGGATCTCCGCCATCAGCTCGTCAGCGAGCACCTGGTAGCGGGGACGGGACGGTTTGTCGGTGGCGCGGGTCACTTTGCTTGGCTTCATTCGTTGCAAACAATTCGTCGTGGAAGATAGCATTTGTACGGACATTCCCCAACCAATCGGGAAACGCCAGATGCAGGATCAACAGGGACCGGATCGGCGCCGTAGCGATGAAGAAGTCGCCCCCGGGCGCTTTCGGGCTGCCGCCGGGCGCTGGTTCGAGGAGTTTACCCTCGGCGACGTCTACGAGCACCGTCCGGGACGCACGATTACCCAGCAGGACAATGCCTGGTTCACGCTGCTGACGATGAATACCCATCCGCTGCACTTCGACGAGGAGTACGCGAAGGGCACCGAATTTGGCCGCCCGCTGGTCGCCAGCCCACTGACGGTGGCGATGCTGGTGGGAATGAGCGTTTCGGACGTCAGCCAGCGTGCGATCGCGAATCTCGGTTGGAAGGAGATCCGGCTCACCGCGCCGGTCTTCCCGGGCGACACGCTCTACGCGGAGTCCGAGGTGATCGGAAAGCGTGAATCAGGCTCCCGTCCGAGCGCCGGCATCGTGAGCGTCCGAACGATCGGCAGGAACCAGGACGGCGTTGAAGTGTGCGTGTTCGAACGCACGATGCTCATTCCGAAGAAATCCGCGGCCGATGCGGCCGCCAGCGAGGCATAGGCCATGGCAGCCAATCCGGCAGAAATTTCGTCTCTCGAAGATCAGCAGGAACTCGAGGCCCAGATCCTCGACGCCATCGACCGCTGGGTCGAGAAAGAGGTCCGGCCGATCGCCCGGGAATACGACCAGGCCGATCGCTACCCCGAGGAGCTGGTCGAGCAGATGAAGGAGCTCGGGCTCTTCGGTGCGACCATCGGCGTCGAGTATGGCGGTCTGGGCCTCAGCGCCTCGACCTATGCCAAGGTCGTCAGCCGGATCTGCGAGGTCTGGATGGCGCCCACAGGCATCTTCAACTCGCACCTGATCATGGCCAGCGCCGTCGAGCGCGCCGGAACGGACTCCCAGAAGGCCCACTATCTGCCGAGATTCGCCACCGGCGAGCTGCGCGGCGGGATCGGGCTCACGGAGCCGAACGCCGGCACGGACCTGCAGCGCATCCGGACCGTTGCCCGGCGCGACGGCGACGATTACGTGATCAACGGCACCAAGACCTGGATCTCGAACGGCATCAAGGGCAACTGCCTGGCGGTGCTGGTCAAGACCGACCCGAAGACCGATCCGCCGCACAAGGGCATGAGCCTGTTCCTCTGCGAGAAGGGGCCCGGTTTCACGGTCGGCAAGAAGCTGGAGAAGCTCGGCTACCGGTCGATCGACAGCGCGGAGCTGATCTTCGAGGACTACCGCGTCTCGAAGGACCGCCTGATCGGCGGCGTGGAGGGGCAGGGCTTCCAGCAGGCCGCCGGCGGGCTCGAGCTCGGCCGCATCAACGTCGCTGCTCGCGGCGTTGGCATGGCCCGCGGCGCCCTCAACCTCTCGCTGGCCTACGCCAAGGAGCGGGAGACCTTCGGCAAGCCGATCGCGAAGCACCAGGCCATCCAGCTCAAGCTCGCGGACATGTCGACGCGCGCAGAGGCGGCCGCGCTGCTGGTGGAGGAAGCGGCCAGGCGCTACGACACGGGCCAGCGCTGCGACCTCGAGGCGGGCCGGGCGAAGCTGTTCGCGTCCGAGGCCGCGCTCGAGAACGCGACCGACGGCATGCGGATCTTCGGAGGCTACAGCTACTCGACCGAGTACGAGATCGAGCGCTTCTTCCGCGACGCGCCCCTCATGTGCATCGGCGAGGGCACCAACGAGATCCAGCGGATCATCATTGCGAAGCAGCTGGTGGAGCGTAGCTAGTCTTCGCCCGGAAACGGCCGTCCCTGGCCGTTCCAGACCCGGAATTCGAAAAGCGTGGTTTTCGAATTCCTCACGTTTTCAGCGGCTTGCAGCCGCAGA
>JBCCZC010000278.1:0-7614 GCA_039188505.1 Pseudomonadota bacterium
GCCCTGCGCATCGATTGCCGGTTGCCCATCCTGCTTGCCCAGGATCGCGACGCCGAAACCGCCGTTGTTGGCGATGACGTTGCCGACCACGCCGGTCCCGCGGGCGCCTTCGATGCGCACACCGTCGAAAACGTTCGGGACAGCCGCCAGTCCATCTGGCCCGGTCCCGATCAGGTTGTCCTGGATCTGATTCTCGACTGCCGGATCGCCGATGATGTGGACGCCGTGACCGTCATTGCCCGAGATGGCGTTGCCCTCAATGACGCCGATCCGGTTCCGGGGCGAGTCCCGGATCTCGATGCCCGCGCCGTTGGGAACCGCGGCGTTGCCAGCGCCGTTCAGGCCGATCCAGTTACCGTCCACCTGGTTGAAACCGATACCGGCGTCGATGGTGATGCCGGCCATGAGATTGCCGGAAACGACGTTGCGACCTTCTTCCGTGCCGTCACCGATGATGTTGCCGCTAGCCGCCGAGCCGATGGAGATACCGTTCCGCCGATTCGGCACCGCCGCGCCACCCGCCGCGTCCAGTCCGATCGTGTTGCCGAGGATCCGGTTGCCGGTGGATGGCTCGCCGCTGATCTCGATGCCGTGGAGCTGATTGCCGGAGCTCACGTTGGCCTCGCCGGGCACGAGACCGCCGACGGTATTGAAGGGGGCATCGAACAGGCAGATGCCGCTCAGTCCGTTGGGCCGGGCCTCGACGCCCGCGGGATCCAGGCCGACGTAGTTGCCCTGGACCCGGTTCTCTGCGCCGCCCTGGACGCGGATGCCGCAGCCCGCGGTCCGCGCCAGACCGTTACGCGAGACGACGTTGCGCGGCACCGCTCCCACGCCGCCGATCCGGTTGCCGCTCGAATCGCGCACGAAGATGCCGTCCTCGCCGATGCCCGGCTCCTGCGCGCCGCGAGCGTTGGTGCCGACGATGTTGGCCTCGATCGTGTGGCCCCTTCCGCCCCGGATCAGGATGCCGTTGCGCCCTACCCCGTAGATCGAGAAGCCGCGGATGATCGTGTCATCCGTGCCGATGACCTGGAAGCCCCAGATGGGCGAATCTCTGCCGGGCCCGGCGATCTCGACGACCGGTTGACCGACCGCATAGCCTGCCTGGGTCGTTGCATCGATGGTCACCGGATCGGTCACGACCGGAAGCGAATTCGCCACGTCGATGACGAAGACCCCATCCCGGGCCTGATCGGGCGCGATGGCGAAGCGGATGACCTGGCGCTCGGCCCGCGCGTTGGACTCCTGGATGGCCGCTCGCAGGGTGCACTCAACGGCCTCACCCATCATGGCGCCCGTATCGCAGCGGCGATTGCTCGTGTCCGCGTCGACGGCGTCCCCGACGGAGTTGACGAGCAGCGTGTTGGTGCCGGGCACTGCCCACAGCTCACCACCTGAGGTGCCATCGTCGGCCTGGGCGTATACGAGTTCCGTGGTGCTTGCCAAGCGATTGAACGGGAACGACCCGTCGGGTCCCGGGTTGATGTCCGCCGCCAGCTCGGTGCCCTCGGCCGTGCCGTCGGAGCGCCAGAGCTCCGGGCCGGTGACACCGTCGTCCGCCGTGAAGTACGCGAGCCCGTCCGGCCCCCTGACCGGCTTGCCGGGTGCACCGCCCCCGGCGCCGGGCAGGATATCCGCCACCCGACGTGTGCCCGCGGTGGTGCCATCCGTCGCCCACAGTTCGTCGCCCGCCACGGGCTCGCGGGCGGCGAAGAAGACCTCGTTGCCGATCGTGGTCAGCCAGGAGGGCAGGGACGACGCGAGCCCGGGATTGACATCCCGCAGCAGCTGGGTGCCCGCGAGGGTCCCGTCGCTACGCCAGATCTCGTTGCCTGACACGCCATCCCTGGCGGTGAAGATGACCAGACCAGCCAGCGGGAGCGCCGCGAAATCCAGCGGCTCGGAACCGAAATCACCGGGGAGGATGTCCCGCACGCGGAAGGTACCGGCCTCGGTGCCGTCGCTCGACCAGAGCTCGCCCCCCGACGATCCGTCGTCGGCCGCAAAGAGCAGCCGATCGTCGTCGAGCGCGATCATGTCCAGCACTGGCGCCGCAACGACGGGCTCGAGGCTGAAGCGTAGTCCCGAACCCGCACCGGGCTGGATGTCCCGCACAAGCCGCGTGCCGGCCGCGGTGCCGTCGCTGCGCCAGAGCTCTCGGCCATGGACACCATCGTCGGCGACGAAGAAGAGCTGATCGCCCACCGCGGCGAAGTTGGGGCCCGCGGTCGGGTTGCTGAAGAACACGGTCGAACCGTCGCCCGGCGTGATGTCGGCTACGAGATTCGTCGCCCCGCTGGTCGTGTCGAGCCGCCATAGCTCCCGCCCGTTGACGCCGTCGTTGGCGGTGAAGAAGAGCTGCGAACCCACGGCCTTCAAGCCGCGAGGACTAGAGGCGAACGAGCCCGGGTTGATGTCGCGGACCAGCGTGGCCCCGGCGCCGTTCGTGCGCCAGAGCTCCCGACCACGGACGGCATCGCTGGCCGCGAAGTAGACCGTGTCGTCGATCGCGGTCAGTTCGTCAGGATTGGAAGAACCGGGGAAGTCAAAGACGAGCTGCGTCGAGCCCGTATCGCCTCGCGTTACCCAGAGCTCGTTGTTGACGGGGTCGATCGACTCGAAGGCGGTGAAGTAGAGCCTGCCCCCCACCGCCAGGAAGTCATCCGGGAGCGAACCGTCAGGCCCGGGCAGGATGTCGCGCACGAGGATGGGGTCGAGCGCGCCGCTGTCCTGAGCCCGGGCAAAGCCGAGGGCACCGATGAGGAAGAGCCACGTCCAGAACGTGGCCCTTCGTGCGCTGACCAGAGTTGGTTCGAGACGGGCTTCCACGCCAGGGCCCTCTTTCCCTCCTGTTCATTCCTTCGAACGCCGACCTCGGGTTACGGCGGGGACCAACGGCAACGTTTCGCGTTTGCGCGTGCTGATCGATCCGCTGCCGAGTTCCGAGGATTCCTCTCGGACGAAAGCGCCTTGATCATACCCCGTCGTCGCCGAGCAACCTCGTGATTACACGTTTTTGGACGCCGGAAGAGTCGGGCGCGCAGAAGGGACCGCGGCGAACCGCGCACAGCGGCGGGGCCAAGCACCGGTCGCTGACGCCATGCCCCCTCTTTCAGTCGCCCAGCGCCTCAACGATGCGATTCCGTCCCTGATCCTTGGCCTGGTAGAGCGCTTCGTCGGCACGGACGACGATGTCCTGCCAGCGCCGGTCATCAGCCTGACGGCGGGCCAGACCCGTGCTCAGGGTGACGTAGGGTTCGACGGACGCCGGGTGAGGAATGGCCGCGCGGGCGACGGCTGCCGCGGCGGCTTCCAGCTGATTGCGCGTCGCATCGACACTGGCAACTTCGAAGACGGCCCAGAACTCCTCACCGCCGACGCGCGCGTAGAAGCCCCCGCTCTCGCGCATGTTCTCCGCGAGGATGCGTCCGACCGCCATGAGGCATTCGTCCCCGGCCAGGTGTCCCAGCGTGTCGTTGAGCTGCTTGAAATGATCCAGGTCGAGGACAGCCAGGTAGAAGTCGCCGCCGCGGTCCCAGAGCTCGTCCAGGCGGCGCGTTGCCTCGCGCCGGTTGGGAAGCTTCGTCAACGCGTCGCGTCGCGCCATGGCCTGCAGCTTCTCGTTGGCGCTCTCGAGCGCGTCCGTACGTGCCGCGACGAGCTCCTCGAGCATGCGTTCGCGAGCCTGCAGGGACCGGATGTACAGCAGCATCAAGAGGCCCACCAGGCCGAGGGCTCCGACGCGAACATCCGTTCGCTGCCACCAGAACGGAGCCAACGAAAAGCTCATCGTCGCGGGCGAGCTCCAGTCGCCGTTGCTCGCGCTCGCTGCCACCTCGAAGCGATAGTCGCCGGGAGGCAGACCATTGAATGGGACTCGTCGGTCGTCCACGTCGCGCCACCGGGGCTCGCCCGGAACCAGGCGGTAGCGAAAACGCAGGCGTCCAGGGTCGGTGAGGCGCAGCGCTGTGAATTCGATCTCGACGCGCCGGACGCCGGCATCCAACGTTACCGAGTTCTCCAGCAGGACGGGATTCCCGTCGGCGAGAAGACGCTCGATCAGCGGCTCGACGGGCCCGGCCAGACCGGTATCGCGGCGGCTCGTATCGAAGATGGCCACGCCCTCGGTCGTCGGCACCCACAGGAATCCCCGCTCGTCGAAGGCGTAAGGGTTCTGGTGCCCGCCATTGGCTTCGGCGCTTCGCATGCCGTCCGTGTCTCCGAAGATGCGGTAGTCCGGCGCCGATCGTTCCCCTCGCGCGAAAGCATCGAGCCCGGCAAGGGCGATTCGGGCAACACCGAAGTTGGAAGTCACCCACAGATTCCCGTTGCCGTCCGTTGCCAGGGCGTGGAGTTGCGTTGGCATCAGATCATTGATCGGCCCCACGGCCTGCGGTCGTCCGGCATCGTCGAGCCAGAAGAGGCCCGCAGTCGCCAGCCACACGCGGCCGGCGTCGGAGACCCAGAAATCGCGCACGGGAAACAGGGAATTGCCGCTATCGAGGCGTTCGAGACGTTCGTCTGTCAGGCGCCAGATGCCGCCGGATTCCGCGGCGATGAGCAGGCTACCGTCAGGCTGCTCCTCGATCTTCGCGATGATCAGCTCGTCGAGACCCGGGGCCACCACGAAGCGGAAGTCCGAGCCCTCGAGGATTCCGAGCCCGTGATCCGGTGCTACCCAGAGCCCACCTGCGCGGCGCGGCAGGAGCACCCGTACCCTTCGGTCGGGCACCGCTTCGATGTGAACAAGCCGATCATCGGACACCATGTCCACGCCGGAGAACGTCCCGATGAACGGCTGCCCGTCCTTGAAGGCGATCGTCTGCACGATGCCGGCGCCGGGCCGGTTGAGGAATCCGATCGGCGTGATGCCGCCATCCGGGTCGATCCGCGAGACGCCGGCGCCGTTGAAGCCGACCCACATCGCACCATCCCGGTCGCGGGCCAGGGTCCATACGAGCCCCGGCTCCAGGCCTTCCGGGCTACCCATGCTCTGGACCAGAGTCTCGCTGATACGGGTCAGACCAGCCGCGCTACTGATCCAGACGTTACCTTCAGCGTCGGTGATCGTCTCCCAGTTGACGTCGGCCGCAAGCCCGTCTCGTTGGGTCAGCACCTGCACCTCGCCGTTGAGGACCCGGCCCACACCGCCACCCGCGGACCCAAACCAGAGTGCGCCCGCAGAATCCACGGTCAGTCCCCGGATGACCGGATTGGGCAGGCCCTCTTCCGGGAGGAAGTGACGCCACTGCCCCGAGGAGTAACGGGAGAGACCACCTCGCCAGCCGACCCAGATTGCTCCTGCGTCGAGCGCCAGGTCCCAGATGTGGGCGCCGTCGATTCGCTCCGAGGCCCCGAAGCGCGTCCAGCGATCGTCCTCCAACGTCCACAGACCCGTCTCGCCCCCGGCGAAGAGGCGATCTTCATCATCCTCGAGCATTGCCCAGATCGTCTGGTCCATGGCGCGCTCAAAGCGCAAGTCGTCCCAGGGCCCGGCGGCGCGGACCAGCCCGCCCGCCGTGCCGATCCACTGCACGCCCGTCCGATCGACATGGACCATGGTCACCCGCGGGTTGGGCAGACCGTCATCGACGCCGTAGTGCGCCACCGAGCCATCGGGAGCGAGTACATAAAGCCCGTCCGTCGTCATCCCGAACCAGAGCACACCGTCCGCAGTCTCGCCGATCACATCGATGGATTGGTTCGGAATCCTGCCGCCGGTCAGTTCGGACAGCGGGACGAAGCGCTCGCCGTCGAAGCGGGCACCGCCAGCGTAGGTACCCACCCAGAGGTAGCCGTCGCTGGCCTGGAACAGCGCGCTTACGCTGGCATGGGGAATGCCGTCGGATGCGCCCCAGTTTTTCAGGCGATACTGGGTGACGGCGAAGTCGGGATTCAGGCCGAACGCCGCTCCGGCAGCGGTCAGCAGGACCACCACCGCGACACGCCATCGCGGCAGCGTGGTAGGCGGCTTCATCGGCCCCATGGTATGCGAAGATTCCTTTCGCAATCGGAAGCGCCTGTGGGGTGCGCCCAGGCGCCACACCGCCGCCCTTGGCTCCCGACATGAGCGCGGTAGCTCCGCCGAGAACACCGCGGCCGTTGGGAGCTAATCGGTCGCCTCGGCATCGATGTCCGCAGATCGGGCTGCGGCGCGGCTGGCGATACCGTCGAGCGCACCGCACGCGACTCCGGTCGATCCTGTTGCCCGTTCAGGGGGGATAGAGCAGGCTGCAGATGTCAACGCGAAGCGGTACCAGCCCGATGTCCGAACCCTCATTCGTCAAGCGCAATGCCTTCCTGATCGCAGCGGCGGTGCTGCCGGTCGTGGTCGTCGTTCTCTTCGCCATTGCCGTGGCGGTCCCGCGGTGGCTCGTCGACGACCCGACCCACGACGTGCTCTTCGTCATCGAGAGCTACGAACGCCAGCGCGCGCTTCGCTTCGAGGTCGACGGCGGGCGCGTCTTCGCCCGGGTCGTCGAGCCGTCAGACGCAGGCACCGCGCAGGGCCAGCGCCTCTTCCGGTACGACGTGGAGACCGATACGACGCTCGAACTCACGGTGCCGATCGCCGCGGACAAGACGCGCTTCGTGGTGCCGGAGCTGACGGCGACCGTCGTCCATCCGGCCAATCCGGGACCCGACGGATACGAGTTCTTCGTCGGTCGCTACGGAGGATCCAGCCTGGTCCAGGAACTGTTCGGCATGCGTTCGCGTCGGCACCGGGCCGGACTGGCGCGCGATTCGCGCATGATCCCGATCGACTCGCCCGCCGGATCCACCTACCGCTACGGCACGGTGCGTTTCGTCGCCTTCGTGGTGGAGCCCTGAGATGAGGCGCGAGGAGGCATTGGATCGCATCGTGGCGCTCGCGGCGGAACATGATCTCTCCGCCCGCGACATCGCCGCACGCCTGCCGGCCAGCACCACCGGGGGCAATCGCCTGACCCGCCTGCTCGGCATCGTTGGCGGCGTGTTCGTCTTCGCCGGTCTCTGCGCCCTCATCGGGCTGCAGTGGGAAGCCCTGAACGCCTCCGCCCGGGTGATCATCACCCTCGGTCCCGGTGTGAGCTGTTTCATCCTCGCCCTACTGGCCATCGATGACGAACGTCGCCAACACGTTTCAGCGCCGCTGCTCTGGATCGCCGCCCTGCTGACGCCCACCGGGCTGCTGGTGGCCTTTGACGAATTCGGCCGCGGAGGACCGTGGCAGGCGGCCGTGCTCATCACCTGCGCGACGTTGGTCGTCCAGTACGCCGTGGCGCTCGCCCGCACCGGCTATCTGTTCTGCCTCTTCGTTATCGCGTTCTTCGCCACGTCGTTCTGGTACGTGCTGCTGGACTGGATAGACATGGACTGGCGCTGGATCGCTTTGACGCTGGGTACAGCCTGGACCCTGGCGGGCCTTCACTGCCAGCGCAGCCGCCATGATCGACTCAGCCCGATGTTCCTCTTCTTCGGGCCGCTGGCTGCCCTGAGCGGCTGGTTCGACATGGTTCAGGGCAGCTTGATCGAGCCGTCTTTCCTCATCGCCGCCGTGGGCCTTGTCTTTCTCGGCGTCGCCCGGGAAAGCCGGACCCTGAACGTGGCCGGCACGCTCGCCATCCTCGC
>JBCCZC010000279.1:0-7568 GCA_039188505.1 Pseudomonadota bacterium
AATCGCAGAGGATGTCGGCGTTGATGGCAAGAAAGGGCCCGTGGCCCAGCAGCGGCAGGGCCCGGCGCATCCCGCCGCCAGCCTCGAGGCTCGCTCCCACTGGGGCATACCGGTTCACCTGTCCCACGAACCGGGGGGACCGCTCGAGACTGGCGGCGGGATGCGCCGGGCCCTGCCGCTGCTGGGCCACGGGCCCTTTCTTGCCATCAACGCCGACATCCTCTGCGATTATCCTCTGGCAACGCTACGCGCCTGCCATCCCGCGGGGCTCGCTCACCTGGTCATGGTTACAACGCCCGCCTGGAAGGCGACCGGCGACTTCGAGCTCCGCGACGGCGCGTTGATCGGACGCGGAAATCGTTCCCTGACCTTCGCCGGCATCGGCGTCTATCGCCCGGAGCTGGTACGGGATTGCGCGGATCTGCGCTTCTCGACCGTGCCGCTGCTCGAAGCCGCCATGGCACGCGGCGAAGTGACTGGCGAGCAGCATGCCGGTGCCTGGCAGGACATAGGAACCCCGCAGAGACTTGATGATGCACGCAAGATTTATTCTATAAATTACTGAAAATAAAACGATTTATTTCCAAGTATCCGAGCAATCCAGGGCCGCCGTCCGGTGACTGTCGAGGTCGAGACCCCGGGCTCGGTCCATGACTCGATGCCGCCCCCCGTCATCACGGTCCGGTCGAAGCGACGACCCGCGCATCGAGGCTCTCGGGCCGGGTCCACAAGATGATCTTCCGCCGCCCGTTGGTGATCAGGATCTCGACCAGGCCGTTGTCCCCGGACGTACCGACCAGGGTCACGTCCATGTCCTCGTGGAACGAAAGGCAGGCCGTGCCGATGAACGCATTCTTCTGCAGTGCGTCGCCCGATCGCGCCAGCTCCTCGTAGGCGAGGACCGCCGACTCTGAGCGACACGCGATCTCACCTTCCTTGAGCTTCTCGGCAATGGACGGAAAAGTCGCCATGAGTGCAAGCGCGGCGATGGCGAGTCGGGTCGTTGTACCCGGTCTCATCGTGCTCCCCCTGCGGTTGCGGCGCTTGGCCGCCTGATTGGTTCGGTGCATGAGACCGCAACCACCAACACGGGCGCAACGAAATCGCTGTCCGACCGTGTCACAGTTGGCGGCGCGTGGATTTCGGTCGGCTAGGCGGACCCGGCGCCACCCTCGCTACGCAAAAACCGCACCAGACCATTGAAGCGTGATCGGCGCGTCGTTGCTAAACAACGAGCGGGTATCGACTGCTGATGCCGTGTCGCGTGCCGGCGCAGTCGATTCGGCCAAATCCCACAGGCTCTAGATTCGCTCGAGACCCTCGGCGTAGAGCGAAGCGGCATGAACGTAATGGCTCCCTGCGTCGGCCAGCATCGCAAGCTCATGCTCACCCAGCGTGCGGACGACCTTCGCCGGCGCCCCGAGAATCAGGGAACGCGCGGGAAACAGCTTGCCCTCGGTGACCAGCGCATTCGCCCCGACGATGCTGTGAGCGCCGATGTGCGCGCCGTTCAGAATGACCGCGTTGATGCCGATGAGCGCCCCCTCGTCGATGGTACAGCCGTGGAGCATGACCTTATGGCCGACGGTGACGTCCGGTCCGATGCGAATCGGATAACCCTCGTCGACGTGCAGCACCGAGCCGTCCTGGATGTTGCTGCCCGCACCGATGTCGATTCGGTCGATGTCCGCCCGCAGGACGGCGTTGAACCAGACGCTGGCCTTCTCACCGAGGTGGACGTCGCCGATCACCTGCGCGCCCGGCGCGACCCAGGCGCCAGCTCCGAGCTCCGGGCGTTTGCCGCCAAGGCTGTAGAGTTCTCCCGACTCAGCCATCGGCCGCTCCGATGATGCGCAGGCAGCGCTGCTCGAGATAGTTCACCACGTGGACGAAGTTCGCGAAACGCTCGCTGCGGAACTGTCCGTGGTAGTGGCGGTAGTAGATCTGCTGTCCGATACCCGCGAGCCGGAACAGGCCGTAGACCTCATAGAAGGCCAGCGGCTCGAGCTGGCGCCCGGCGAGCTCCTCGTACCGCTCGACGAGTCGCGACCGGGTCCACATCCCCGGCAGATGCGTCGGCTGCAGCCGGAGCATGTGGAAGCCCTTCTCGTCATCGGCCTGGACCCAATAGGCCAGCGCGCCGCCCACGTCCATCAGCGGGCAGCCGACCGTGGCTAGCTCCCAGTCGAGGACGCCCCGAATCACCGCGGGATCGGCGGCGTCGAGCACGAGGTTGTCGAAGCGGTAGTCGTTGTGGATGAGGCACCGCCCGGCGTCGGCCGGTCGATTTGCCTCGAGCCAGGCGATGACGGTCTCAAAGTCACCCACATCGGGGGTGATGGCCTTCCGGTAGCGGTGGGCCCAGCCGCCGATCTGCCGTTCGACGTAGCCCTCGCCGCGATCGAGCCAGGACAGCTCGTCGACGCTGACGTCGACGGCGTGGAGCCTCGCCCACGTCTGCACGAGTTCCTCGCACAGACGATCCGCGATCTCCGGCGTGATGCCGGACTCCGGACCCGCATCGCCGCGGAGGATCTGTCCCTCCAGGCGCTCCATGACGAAGAACGGGGTATCCATGACCTCGGGATCGTCGACCTGCAGGTACACCTCGGGAACCAGCGGGAACTGGCTCCTGAGCCCGGCGATGATCCGCGACTCGCGAATCATGTCGTGCGCGCCCTTCGCCTTGGTCCCCGGTGGTGCCCGCCGAAGAATCAGCGAGCGATCCTCGTAATCGAGCGCAAAGGTCACGTTCGAGGCGCCACCGGCGAGCAGCGTCGCCTGCGGCGACCCGGCAAGGCCGGGAATGGCCTCCTTGAGTTTCGCGTCGATGCGGTCGAGGTCGAGCAGGTCCTCCGGCCGTTTGCTCATGCGCGGGGGCTCGCCGAGCCGTGGCGGCCGAGCTCCATCTTCGCGATGAGGTGGCGGTGAACCTCGTCCGGGCCGTCGGCCAGCCGCAGGCTGCGCGCGCCGACATACAGACCGGCGAGCGGCAGATCGTGGTTGAGACCGGCACCGCCGTGCATCTGCATGGCCATGTCGATGACGTCGCACGCCACCCGCGGTGCGACGACCTTGATCTGCGAGATCTCGCTCATGGCGGCCTTCGCGCCGACCCGATCGATCATCCAGGCCGCCTTCATGGTCAGCAGGCGGGCCTGATCGATCGCCATGCGGGCCTCGGCGATGCGCTCCATGTTGCCGCCGAGCCGCGCCAGGGGCTTGCCAAAGGCGACGCGGTCCACGCCCCGCTTGCACATCAGCTCCAGCGCCCGTTCCGCGGCGCCGACCAGGCGCATGCAGTGGTGGATCCGGCCGGGTCCCAGCCGCCCCTGGGCGATCTCGAAGCCCCGCCCGGGCCCGGCGATCAAGTTCTCTGCCGGAACGCGCACGTCGGTGAAACTCACTTCGCCGTGGCCATAGGGTGGGTCGGTCTCGCCGAAGACGGACAGCATGCGCTCGATCTTCACCCCGGGCGTATTTACCGGCACAAGCACCATCGAGTGCTGGCGGTGACGCGCGCCGTCGGCATCGGTCAGCCCCATGAAGATGATGATCCGGCAGTTCGGATGACCAATCCCCGTCGACCACCACTTGCGGCCGTTGATGACGACTTCATCGCCCTCCACGACCGCTGTCGCCGCCATATTGGTGGCATCCGACGAGGCCACCTCCGGCTCGGTCATGCAGAAGGCGGAACGGATCTCCCCCGCCAGCAGGGGCTTCATCCAGGCTTCCCGCTGCGCGTCCGTTCCGTACTTCCAGAGCACCTCCATGTTGCCCGTGTCGGGCGCGTTGCAGTTGAAGAGCTCCGGCGCCAGGACCGATCGCCCGGTCTGCTCGGCGATCGGGGCGTACTCCGCCACCGACAGACCCGGTGACAGATCCGGGTCCGGGAGGAACAGGTTCCAAAGCCCCGCCTCCCGGGCCTTGGCCTTGAGCGCCTCCGTCTCGGGCGGCACGAACCAGGGATTGTCGGCCTCCCGGAAGCCCTTCAGCAGCCCGGCCTCGATCGGGAACAGGTGGGTTTCGAGAAACTCGCGGACACGCTCGGTGTACTCGCGGGAGCGAGGGGTCAGCTCGAAGTCCATGCAGGATCCTCCAGGATCAGCTCATGTAGGGATAGCGGTAGTCGGTCGGCGGATCGAAAGTCTCCTTCACGGTCCGCGGTGACGTCCAGCGCAGCAGGTTGAGCGCCGAGCCGGCCTTGTCGTTCGTGCCCGAGGCGCGCGCGCCACCGAAGGGCTGCTGCCCGACGACGGCGCCGGTCGGCTTGTCGTTGATGTAGAAGTTGCCCGCGGCAAAGCGCAGGCGCTCGGTCATGTGGGCGATCGCGGCGCGGTCACGGGCGAAGACCGCGCCGGTGAGTGCGTAGGGCGATGCGGCGTCGACCGCATCGAGCGTCTCCTCGAGCGCGTTGTCGGGGTAGACGTGCACGCTCAGGATCGGCCCGAAGATCTCCTCGACCATGAGTCGCGCCGTCGGGCTTGCCGCCCGGACGACCGTCGGCTCGACGAACCACCCCTCGGTGTCGCTGGCGCGGCCACCCACGAGGACCTCGTGGTCGTCGCTCGTCCGAGCGTGCTCGATGTAGGTCGAGATCTTGCGGAAGGCGTTGGCATCGATGACGGCGCCCATGAAGTTCGCGTACTCCCGAACGTCCCCAACGCGAATGGTCTGGACCAGCTTGATGAGCTTGTCGAGAACGACATCGGCCTTCGACTCCGGGATGAAAGCACGGCTCGCGGCCGAGCACTTCTGCCCCTGGTACTCGAAGGCGCCGCGAACCAGCCCGGTCACCACCGCATCGACGTCGGCCGTCGGATGCATGACCACGAAATCCTTGCCGCCGGTCTCGCCGACGATGCGCGGATAGCCGCGATAGCCGTCGATATGGTCGCCGATCCGCGTCCACAGGGCCCGGAAGGTCCGGGTCGAGCCGGTGAAGTGCAGTCCTGCGAGGTCCGGGTGGGCGGACGCCGGGTCCCCGATGTCGCCGCCGGAGCCGGGCACGAAGTTGATGACGCGGGGCGGCAGGCCCGCCTCCTCGAGCAGCTGCATCGTGAGCCACGCGGACAGGCATTGGGTGCTCGAGGGCTTCCAGATGACGGTGTTGCCCATCATCGCGGGCGCGGTGGGTAGATTTCCGGCGATGGCCGTGAAATTGAAGGGTGTCACCGCGAAGACGAAGCCTTCGAGCGGCCGGTGATCGAGCATGTTCCAGACGCCCGGCGAGGACGCCGGCTGCTCGGCCATGATCTGCTCGGCGAAATGCGCATTGAAGCGCAGGAAGTCGATGAGTTCGCAGGCCGAATCGATCTCGGCCTGGTGGGCGGTCTTGCTCTGGCCCAGCATCGTCGCCGCATTCAGGCGGCTTCGCCACGGTCCGGCGAGCAGATCCGCCGCCTTGAGGAAGATCGCCACCCGATCCTGCCACGCCATGGCGCTCCAGGCCGGCCAGGCCGCCGCCGCGGCGTCCGCAGCCGCTGCCACCTCGCTCGCACCGCAGCGATGCACGGTCCCCAGCTCCTGGGCATGGGCATGGGGCATGACCATGGTCGTCGTCTTGCCGGTATGGACGCGATCCCCGCCGATGACGCCCGGGACCTCCGTTGCGGCGTTGCTGAGCTCCGCGATGCTCGCGTCGAGGGCCTGCCGCTCGGGGCTGCCCTTGGCGTAATCGAGTACCGGTTCGTTCTGTGGCGCAGGCACGCGCAGGCGTCCAGTCAGCATGTCTCGTTCCCCTCGAGTTCCATGGCCGGGGCGAGGCCCGGTCGATCGATTCTAGCCTGATTATTTCGCCGCTTTCCTTGGCCGATCCTATTGCTCTGCTTGGCAGCTACGGCCCGCCCTCTCAGGGCTCCGGCGGCTTCTGCATTGGATGCGTGATGGCTGGCCAGGCTGCGCGCAGGTAGATGACCATCGACCAAATGGTCAGCACCGCCGCGAACCAGAGGGACCCGTGCCCGAGCGCAAAGATCGGCAGGCCAAAGACGGGCTCGTTGATGAGCAGGAGGATCAACGCGATCATCTGGAAGGTCGTTTTGACCTTCCCGATCGCGTGGACCTTGACCGTCTTGCTCTCGCCGATCTCCGCCATCCACTCGCGCAGTGCGGAAATGGTGATCTCGCGGCCGATGATGATCGCCGCCGGGATCGCGAACCAGGCGGTCGGATGCTGCTGCGTCAGCAGCACGAGGGTGACCCCGACCATGAGCTTATCGGCTACCGGATCCAGGAATGCGCCGAAGCGCGAGGTCTGGTTGAAGCGCCGCGCCACGTACCCGTCAAGCCAGTCGGTGATCGCCGCCAGCGAGAAAATGATGGCGCTGGCCCAGTTCGCCCAGCTCACTTCGAGATAGAAGACGCCCACCAGGATCGGAATCATCACGATCCGGGCGAGCGTCAGGATATTTGCAGAGTTGAGTTCCATGCCGTCCTGTCATCGGGCGCGGAGAGAGTCTGCACGCTCCCCGCCCCGCCTTCAATGACTGCCATGCAGTGAGTCGTAGATCCGCTGGGCCAGTTCGTTGCTGATGCCGTCGACGACCGCCAGTTCCTCGACACCGGCGGCCTTCAGGCCATGGAGGCCGCCGAAGTGCGTCAGCAGGGCTCGACGCCGGCGCGGACCGATCCCGGGAATGTCCTCGAGGCGCGACCGCTGTCGCGCCTTTCCCCGCCGCGCACGATGACCCGTGATGGCGAAGCGATGCGCCTCGTCTCGGACCCACTGCACGAGCCGCAGCGCCGCGGATCCGGGGCCGGGTCGCAGGCTCCGCTGCCTGCGACCGACCACCAGGACCTCCTCGCCGTCGCGGCGATCCGGGCCCTTCGAGACCCCGACGACGAGGGTGCCGTCGATCTGGAATTCGTCGAGCACCTCGAGGGCCTGGCGCATCTGCCCCTTACCACCGTCGATCAGCAGGACGTCGGGAATCCGCCCCTCGCCCGACTTCAGCCGACGGTAGCGACGCTCGAGGGCCTGGCGCAGGGCAGCGTAGTCGTCACCGCCTTCGATACCGCGGATATTGAAGCGACGGTAGTCGGATTTGACGGGGCCACTCTCGTCGAACACCACACAGGACGCGACCGTCGCCTCGCCCTGCGTGTGACTGATGTCGAAGCACTCGAGACGTTCCGGCGTCTCCTCGAGTTCCAGCAGCTGCTGCAGATCGCCGAGCCGCTGGCGCATGCCTGCATGGCCCGCCAGGCGAGCCTTGAGCGCCTCCGCCGCGTTGCGCTGGGCCATCTGCAGCCACTTGGCGCGCTCTCCGCGCGGGGCCTCCACGAGGCGCACCTTCCGACCCGCCTTGCTGGAGAACACCTCAGCCAGGAGATCCCGGTCCTCGATCGGCGCCCCGAGCAGGATCTGCGGCGGAATCTCGTGATCGAGATAGTGCTGCTTGACGAACGCTGCGAGCACCTCCCCCACGTCTCGCTGGCCGGTGTTGCGAGGATAGAAGGCGCGGTTGCCAAGGCTCCGGCCCTGGCGGAAGAAGAACACCTGTACGCAGGCCGCGCTCCCCTCGACCGCCGCTGCGATGACGTCGATGTCCCCGCTGGCGCCG
>JBCCZC010000280.1:0-7565 GCA_039188505.1 Pseudomonadota bacterium
AGGGCATCGTAGACCTCGCCGCGCCCGAGGCAGAACTGCTTGTAGCGTTCGTCGTCCGCTTCGCCCTCGTTGATCTCGGCAATATAGTTCCAGGCTTTCACGATGTGCGGGTAATCCTGCAGGCGCTCGCCGGTGAGCATCGCATCGTACAGCTCACGGCTGAGGTTCCGCAGGCCCGTACCCGCCTCGGCGACGCTGGCGTAAACGAGGCAATGGTCGCGACTCCGCGCGATCTGCAGGCCGTCACCCTCGTGGAAATCGTGCGGCCCCGGACAGGTCCAGAGTTCCGCCCGCGGAGCCTTCCCGAGCTGCCGCAGCGGCACGCGGAAATCGTGCGGACGCTTGGGCGCCTCACCGAAAAGGAGTCGCGCGAACGCCGTCGGCGCCGCACTCTCGGGCGCGGTGAAGCGGATGTTCAGACGGTCGGGAGGAATTGCCAAAGCACATGCCGAATCGCAGGAAGCCGGCAAGTATAGCCCGAGTGCCGCGCGCGTTTCCGGAATTCTCGCGGCGCCGTGTGCGAGTAGCCTTGCGGTTCGACGTGAGCGGTCCGGCAGGCCGGCTTTTGGGGTCAGGCCGGGAGGCGTACCCCAGTTTCGACCAGCCCGCAGTAGCCCGTCGGATTCCGGGCGAGGTACTGCTGGTGGTACTCCTCGGCGTAGTAGAACCGGGCCAGCGGTGCGATCTGCGTCGTCAGGTCGCCGAGGCTCCGGTCGGAGAGTTCCTGCTGGAACAGCTCGGCCGTATCGTGGGCCAGCGAGACCTGCTCCTGGCTCGTAGTGAAGATGCACGAGCGATACTGGGTGCCGACGTCGGATCCCTGCTGCATGCCCTGGGTGGGGTCGTGGGATTCCCAGAAGACGCGCAGGAGCTCACGGAATCCGATTCGCCGCGGATCGTGAACCACGCGGACAACTTCTGCATGGCCGGTCAGGCCCGTGCAGACTTCCTGGTAGATCGGATTGGGCGTGTAGCCGCCGGCATAGCCGACCTGGGTGCTGAAGACGCCGGCAACGCCCCAGAAGCGCCGCTCGGCGCCCCAGAAACATCCCATGCCGAAAACGGCGAGCTCCAGGCCATCCGGGAAGGGCGGTGTGACGGCATTGCCGGAGACGAAGTGGGCCGTGGCCAGCGGCATTGGGTCGTCGCGGCCCGGAAGTGCGTCCTCGGGCGAGGGCATCTGCGTCTTGTCGTGAGCGAACAGCACGCGGTGAGGATACTACACCCGCCGGTCTGCTGTTCAGGTGCCATGGGTCCAGTGTGGATCCCTAGACCCGCGCCGCTCGGCGGACGGCGACGCAAAGCAACCGGTCGCGTGACGATTGCCCGATATTGGCTATACTGATGAGTCTGCGGGTTGCCAATTTCGGGACCCGCATTTTGTCTGTGGTGGGGCCAGCACATGAGTTTCAACTGGCGGTCGGTGACGTTCCACGGCAGCTTCATGCTGCTGTACGCTGGCGCCGTCGTGCTCGCCAACCTCCTCATCGACGAGAATGGCTCCTCGATCACGCCGATCTGGCCGCCCGCGGGCGTCGGCATGGCCTGCCTGCTGCTCGGCGGCATCCGCGCCTGGCCGACGGTCGCCCTCGGCATTGTCATCGGCCAGGCCTTCAGCGTACCGCTCGACCCGATCTTCTACGTCTACGCCATGGTGGCGAACGTGGTCAGTGTGGTCGCCGCCGTCACCGTACTGCGGCATTTCTATCCCCAGAATCTGGTCATGATCCGCCTCAAGAGCGGGCTCATCCTCTTCAGCGGCGGCATCATCGTGGCGGTCATCGCGGCGACCATTGGCGTGCTCGGTCTTGCCCATGCCGGACTTCTGGTGGAGGGTGCCGGAGCGACGACCTGGGCCCAGTGGGCGCTTGGTGACATCTTCGGCGTTGTGATCTGCGCGCCGGCGCTACTTTCGATCGGCCGGGTGCTCCAGAATCCAGGGCTGCTCGCGGAAGACGAGGCCTATCACCGGCTCGGCGAGAAGCTGGCCTGGCTCGGCGGTGTGCTGGCGTCGGCGTTCCTGTGGGTCTGGCTCAGCGAGCAGAGCCCGGCCTACGCGCTCGCGGTGACGTTTCTGCCGCTGACCTTCCTCGGTTGGAGCGCGCTTCGCTTCGACCACCTGTTCACGACGCTCGCCGTCATGATTATTACGCTGACGATCGTGACCTTCATCGGCCAGGGTTACGCGGGCTTCGCGGTTCCCGAGACGGCGCTCGAGAGCGTCATCCTGCTGCTGTTCTTCTCGATCATGGGCATCCTTCCGCTCATGGTGTCGGCAGCCGCGCACCAGAGTCGCTACTACGCCGATCAGCTGAGCTACCGGGCGAACCACGACAATCTGACCCGGTTGCCCAATCGGAATGCGTTCGAGGACCACCTCAAGCGGGTCCTGGCCGAAACGCAGCGCAGCGGCAAGCCCGCCGCGGTCTGCTACTTCGACCTCGACAATTTCAAGGTGGTGAACGACACCTGCGGTCACACGGCGGGTGACGAACTGCTCAAGCAGATCTCGCACGTGCTCCGGAGCAATCTCCAGTCGGGCGATCATATCTCGCGCCTCGGCGGCGACGAGTTCGGTATCGTTTTCGGCGACTGCGACATCGAGGACGCCCGGGACAGGGCCAGCCGCCTGCGCGCGCTCATCGAGGAATTCCGCTTCGTCTGGCGGCGGCACATCTTCTCCTTCACGGCCAGCTGCGGCGTGGCGATGATCGGACGGGACACGGAGTCCTTCACCCGCATCCTCGCCGATGCGGATGCGGCCTGCTTCGACGCGAAGGACGTCGGCGGCAACCGGGTCGTTGTCGCCAGCGCCAACGGCGAGGAGCCCTCCCGGCACTCGGCCGCGATGCAGTGGGCTGTGAAGATCAACGATGCCCTCGAGAGCGACCGCTTCGAGCTCTACTGCATGGAGATCGCCCCGCTCAAGACCCAGCATACCGATCGCGTTCGCTTCGAAGTTCTGATTCGCATGCGCGAGGAGGACGGCCGCATTCTGGGTCCCGGCACGTTCATCCCGGCCGCGGAGCGCTTCAAGCTGATGCCCAAGCTCGATCGCTGGGTCGTCCGGAGCACGATTCGCCGGCTGGCGCGCAACGCCGACGTGATCCACCGCATGGATTCCTGCTCGATCAACCTCTCCGGCGCCTCGCTGGGCGACGCGAGCTTCCTCGAGTGGCTTCGCGGGGAGCTGACGGCCTCCGCGGTGCCGCCCGTCAAGCTCTGCTTCGAGATCACGGAAACCGCGGCGGTGGGCGATCTGGGTCACGCCATGGAGTTCATCGATGAGGTCCGGACCCTCGGGTGCCGCTTCGCCCTCGACGATTTCGGCTCCGGCCTGTCCTCCTTCGGCTACCTCCGCTCCCTGCAAGTGGACTACCTGAAGATCGACGGCACCTTCGTGCGGGACATCGTCGAGAACCCGGTCGATCGGGCCATGGTGCGCTCGATCAACGAGGTGGGGCAGGTGATGGGCAAGCAGACCATCGCCGAGTACGTCGAGACACCGGCCATCTCCGAGACGCTGCGCGAGATCGGCGTCAACTTCGCCCAGGGCCACGCGGTCGGGCTCGCCATGCCCATGGAGCGCTTCCTCAACGAGCGTGTCCGCAACGCCAGCGGCGAATTCCAGATTGGCGGCCAGGAGACCCCACGGCCGGCCTGACCAGGCAGCCGAATCCGGCTGAATCCACGGTGCCGAGGCCTGGTCCGGCTTCAACAGCCGATCCCTCGTGCCGCAATTGTCCTCACGTGATCAGCTCCTGCTGTCGCACCAGGTCGATGGCACGCTACGTCCCACGGGTCCGACAGGCTGCCGGCACGGCTTGAGCGGGCATATCAATGTCGCCAGCTGCGAGTTTCAGGTAGCCGGGAAGGAGTCGGCTTTCTGGCGGCGCTTGAAGTGTTGTGCAGCGCCTCTGGCGCTGCATCAACACGGGTGCACGCAGGTAGGTGCTCCCCGATGCCTACTAATCTATGATGCGGCCGATGGACGTCACCGCGCCCGAACCCCATGCCATTGCGGTCCTGCTGCTGACCGGCCTGGCGCTGTTCCTGTTCACCCGGGAGCGCATTCCCCTCGAGACCTCGAGCCTGTGCATTCTCGTGCTGCTGACCGTGGGTTTCACCCTGTTCCCGTATCCGGGCCTCGCGGTGCCGGAGTTCTACTACGGCTTCGGCCACAAGGCGCTGGTTGCCGTCTGCGCCCTGATGATCATCGGAAGGGCCCTGGTCCGGACCGGCGCCCTGGAGCCCGTGGGCCGCTATCTGGCCCGCCTCTGGAAACGCGGGCCGCTGCTGTCGCTGCTTGCCACGCTGTTCGTCACCGCTTTCCTGAGCGCCTTCATCAACAACACGCCGATCGTCGTCCTCATGCTGCCGATCCTGATCGGTGTGGCGGTGAAGACCAACGCGTCACCGGCCGGAACGTTGCTACCGATGGGGCTGGCCAGTCTCGTCGGTGGCATGTGCACGACGATCGGTACCTCGACGAACCTGCTGGTGGTCAGCGTCGCCGAGGATCTCGGCGTGGCCCCCTTCGCCATGTTCGACTTCATCCTTCCGGCGATGCTCGCTGGTATCGTGGCGATCCTGTACCTGTGGCTCATCGCGCCGCGCCTGCTGCCCGAGCGCCAGCCGCCGCTGACGGATACGTCATCCCGCGTCTTCACGGCCCAGATCGTCCTGGACGACAACAGCATCGTCGTCGGCGAGTCACTTGCCGAGGCCATCGAGCGCACGGAGGGTCAGCTGCGGGTCGAGAAGATCCAGCGCGGGCAGGGCGTCTTCATCACGCCGCTGCCCGACGTGAGCCTGCGTCCGGGGGACCGCCTGACCACCTCGGACACGCCCGACCGGCTCCGCGAGTATTCGAAGCTGACCGGCGGCGTACTGTATTCCGGCGACAGCCCCGTCGATGAGGAGCATCCGCTCTCGACCACCGGGCAGAAGCTCGCGGAAGTCGCCGTGACCGCCGGTTCGAGCCTGGTCGGGACCCGCGTCGTCGAGGCCCGCCTGCAGAGCCGCTACGGGATGCGCTTCCTCGCGCTGCACCGCGGCCAGGGCCCGATGATCACTCGCCGCGGCCGCGGTCTCGACAGCGCCGTGCTGCAGCACGGCGACGTGCTGCTGGTCCAATCCACCGCCGGGGATCTGGTCCGCGCAAAGTCGACGGGCGACTTCCTGATCCTCGACGGCAGCGTCGAGCTGCCGCACACCAAGAAGGCGCCGCTCGCACTCCTGACGCTCATCGCCGTCGTCGGCATGGCGGCCACCGGCGTCCTGCCCATCGAGATCAGCGCCGTCGCCGGCGTGATGCTGCTGATCCTGACCGGCTGTCTCGACTGGAAGGAGGCCACCCAGGCGCTGTCCGCCCAGGTGATCCTCATCGTCGTTTCGAGCCTCGCGCTCGGCCTCGCGCTGTCCTCCACCGGCGGCGCCGACTTCGTGGCCCAGCTGTTCCTGAAGGCGACCTTCGGAACCTCGCCAACGGTCGTGCTGGCCGGGCTCATGCTGCTCATGGGGCTCATGACCAACGTGGTCTCGAACAACGCGGCGGCCGTGATCGGCACACCGATCGCCATCCAGATCGCCACGCGCCTTGGCCTGCCCGCCGAGCCCTTCGTGCTCGCGGTGCTCTTCGGCGCGAACTTGAGTTTCGCGACACCCATGGCCTACCAGACCAACCTGCTCGTCATGAATGCCGGCGGCTACAAGTTCAACGACTTCGTCAAGGTCGGGGTCCCGCTGATGATCCTCATGTGGCTCGCCCTGTCCGGCCTCCTGGTCTTCGCCTACGCGCTGTACTGAACCCTTTGCGATCCATGCTGCTCGCCCTCGGTTTGCTCGCCGCCTCTGCGGCGGCGGACGAGCGTGCCGATCTCCGGGGTGAGCTCGAAGCGCTGCGCGATGCGAACGGCGTCGCCGGCTTCGGCCTCGTCCTCGTCGATCTCGAAGCCGTGGACCAGGTGCTCGTCGGCGGTCTCGCGGATTGGAACAGTGCCCGACCGGTCGAGCGCAACGACTACGTGCGCATCGGGTCGATCACCAAGGCCTTCACGGGGCTGGGTTTCATTGCCGCAGAGCGCGAGGGCACGGTGGACCTCGATGCGCCGATCGCGCCCGACCTGGCCCCGAACCTGTTCGACAATCGCTGGCATCCCGACCGGCCGGTGACGCTCGCGATGCTGCTCGAACACACGGCGGGACTGAGGGACATGGCGAAGGCGGAATGGGACTTCAACGACCCGGTCAGCCTGACCGAAGCCCTGGCGGTCGAGCCGTCATCCCGCGTGCTGGCCTGGCCCCCGGGCATCCAGTCCGTTTACTCCAACAGCGGTGCGGGCGTTGCGGCCCACGTCTTCGAGGTCCAGAGCGGGGAGGACTTCGAAGCCTGGGTCGAGTCCACCGTCTTCGAGCCCCTCGGCATGGGCTCCGCGACCTTCCGGCGCACAGACGAGGTGACGGCCGGCCTCATGACCGGCTACGACACGGACGGCCGAACTCCCATCAAATACTGGCACCAGCTCTACCGTCCCTTCGGCTCGATCAACGTCCGGCTTCCGGAGATTGGCCGCTTCGTGCGCATGCTGCTGGGGCGAGGCACCCTGGACGGGCAGGCGATCTTCAGCGAAGCCGAGATCGAGCGCATGGAGCGACCGACGACGACCGCCGCCGCCCGCGCGGGCCTGACCTTCGGCTACGGCCTGGGCAACTACGCCCGCATCAACGAGCGGCTCGTCTGGCACGGCCACGGCGGCGACGCCGACGGCTACCTCTCGCACTTCGGCTACAGTCCGACCCTGGGCAAGGGCTATTTCCTCGTCATCAACGCCTTCCAGAATCGCACGCTCCGCGCGATGCGCGGCAAGGTCGAGGCGTACCTCGCTGGAGACAGCAGCGAGAACTTCGAGGCCCCACGACCGCGCCCGGCCGCGGAACTGGCGGCGCTTGCCGGCACCTACCACCGCACCGCCGCCCGCTTTGGCCCGGCGAACGGATCGGTCGAAGTCACCTTCGAAGACGGGCGCCTCCGCCTGGTCCGCGGCAACCGGAGCGAGGTGCTGCTGCCCCTGCCGTCTGGCCACTTCCGCCGATCTTTCGAGCCCATCGCGACCACGACATTTGCGCGTGTCGGGAACCGAATCTATCTGCAAGGCTCATTCGGAGACTTCGAGCGTCAGGGACATAGGTAGTCATTAGAACTGCTGTGCTCCACGACACTTCCCGTTTCAGCTTCTCCGCCAATACTTACGGGCACGCACTTCCACGGAGTGCCCGGGCAATCAGTCTGCATAATTGGCACATGCAAAGGGCTGGCAAGCGCCATCGCACTAAAGAACTAGATTATCTTCAATTTCTTTCTTAATCCGTTGGCAAGCGGGCCCAAGTGATACCGCCAAATTGTCGGCCTCGTGCTCGAAAGTTGCAACTGTAACGCCTGCCAGATCAGACGGGATTCTCATGGTGTCATCGGCGGGTTTCAATACGAAAGCCCGCAACCTACCAAGGCTGCCGATAAAAAGTCCGCTTTCAAAAATTACATTGTCGCGCGCAACCAGGTAGTC
>JBCCZC010000281.1:0-7516 GCA_039188505.1 Pseudomonadota bacterium
CGACCGGCATGTCTGTGGCGACGAAAACGCCGCGGATGACCTCCCTAGCCGGATCCCAGTACCAGAGCCCGGTCGAGACCTCCTTCTCCTGCCCGTCGATCACGAACCAGCTCTTCGCGGTTACGGACCGCCGCCCGGGGCCCCAGCTGAGCGCCTGGTGGCTACCCTCAAGGTGCCAAGCCTCGCCGACGAAGGCCTCGAAGCCGGCCAGCGGCCCCGGCTCCTCGGCCTCGACGCATCCGCTCGACGCCAAGAGCAGGACACCCATGAGTTCGAATCGACGTGTTTGCATGAAGCTCCCCCCGTGACTTCCACGACGACACCACACCCGACCCACTCTAGCGTGGCGTTGGCCCGACGTCCGCACCGGCACCAGCCACACATCGGGCGCGAACGCGCTCTGACTGCGCTGGGACAGAGGCCCTCCGGCCGCTATGATCGCGGCATCCCGATCGCTACGAGCACACCATGACCGAACTCGCAACGACCGCCGAACGCGGCTGGTTTCGCCGCTTCCTGGACGCCGTCGAATGGCTCGGCAATCTCCTGCCGCACCCAGTCACCCTGTTCGCGATCCTCTGCGGACTCGTGATCCTTGCCAGCGGCGTCGCCGGCTGGCTCGGCGTCGCTGTCGAGGACGTGCGCCCGACGGCCGCGCCGGGAGCGACCATCGACGCCGTCAGTCTCCTGAACGGCGACGGACTTCGACGGATCGTCTCGAATCTGGTGACCAACTTCACCGGCTTCGTCCCCCTCGGCACGGTACTCGTCGCCCTGCTGGGCGTCGGCGTCGCCGACCGGTCGGGACTCCTCGCCGCGGTCGTCCAGACCGTCGTGATGCGCGCACCGCGTCACCTGGTGACGGTCGCCGTGGTGTTTGCCGGCGTGCTCTCGAATACCGCCTCGGAGATGGGCTACGTCGTCCTCGTGCCGCTCGCCGGGGTGATTTTCTACTCGCTCGGGCGTCACCCGCTGGCCGGGATGGCGGCCGCCTTCGCCGGCGTTTCCGGCGGCTACAGCGCCAACCTGCTGATCGGCACGGTCGATCCCCTGCTGTCCGGGATCACGGAGGCCGCCTCACAGCTCATCGATCCGGAGTACACGGTGCACGCCGCGGTGAACTGGTACTTCATGATCGTTTCGACGTTTCTGATCACATCCATCGGGTCGCTGGTAACGATCTTCATCGTCGAGCCCAAGCTCGGCACCTACGACGAGTCGATAGCGCAGGAAGGCGCGATCTCCGACGCCAAGATCCACCCCCTGAACGATACCGAGAAGAAGGGGCTGAAGTGGGCGCTGATCGCGGCCCTCATCGTTGCGGGCCTGCTCGCGCTGACGGTCGTCCCCGAGAACGGGGTACTGCGCAACCCCGAGACGGGTGCCGTCCTGCGCTCCCCCTTCCTCCAGGGGATCGTCGCCCTGATCTTCGTCTTCTTCCTGATTCCCGGCGTGGTCTACGGCAAGATCGTCGGGACCATCAGCAACGACCGCGATCTCATCAAGGCCATGTCCGACACGATGGGCTCGCTGGGCCTCTACATCGTGCTGGTCTTCTTCGCCGCCCAGTTCGTGGCGTTCTTCGGCTGGACCAACCTCGGCGCGATCATCGCGGTGACCGGCGCGAAGGGGCTGCAGGCGATCGGCCTGACCGGCCCCCTCGTGTTCATCCCCTTCATCGCGATGTGCAGCTTCATCAACCTGATGCTGGGCAGCGCCTCGGCGCAGTGGGCAGTGACCGCCCCGATCTTCGTGCCGATGCTGATGCTCATCGGCTACAGCCCCGAAGTGATCCAGGCCGCCTACCGGATCGGCGATTCCACGACCAACATCATCACGCCAATGATGAGCTACTTCGGCCTGATTCTCGCATTTGCCACCCGCTACGACCGGAACCTCGGCATCGGCACGCTGATCGCGACCATGCTGCCCTATTCAATCTGCTTCTGGGTGTCCTGGGTCGCGCTATTCCTGCTGTGGGTATTTGGTCTGGGTCTGCCGGTCGGCCCCGCAACGACGACGTACTATCCCGCCGTTGCCGGTTGAACCCATGAAGATCACCCACCTCGACAAGGCCCTCGCCGCCGAACCCATGGGGACCTTTCTCGACGTCGCCACGATGAACGGCCGAAACGTCGGCGCCTGCCATATCCAGGGGGTGTCCCCGGTCTGGGAGATGCATCCGGATACCGACGAGTTCTTCCATATCCTCGAGGGTGAATTCGAGATCACGCTCAGGCTCGACGAGGGCGAGGAACACCACGTGATTCCAGCCGGCAGCGTCTTCGTCGTTCCCCGGGGCATCTGGCACAAGCCGGCGGCCCCGGGCGGCGCGAAGTTCATGTACTTCACGCCCGGCCAGTCGCTGCACTCCGACGCAGCGGATCCGCTGGACGCCTGATGCCCACGATCGACTGGGACCGCAAGACGCCGGTGCGGGTCTGGGAGAACGTGGACGCCGCGCTGTTTCGCGACGCCATCCAGCCCTGGAACGAACCGGCCATCCTGCGCGGGCTGGTCAGCCACAGGCCGGCGGCACAGGCGGCGCGGGAATCGTCCCGGGCGCTCACCGACTACCTGCGGCGCTTCGACGCCGGCCGGCCGGTCCAGGCCTTCTTCGGCGCCCCGGAGATCCGCGGAAGGTTCTTCTACGGTGCCGACCTGCGCAGCTTCAACTTCGAGCGTCGCGACGTGCCTTTACCGCGGTTCCTCGACCTGATGCACGAGCACGAAGCGAGCAGCGAGCCTCCGTATTTCTACGCCGGCGCGATTCCCGTCCCGAGCCACCTGCCGGCGCTCCCCGGCGAGATCAGGCACGGCCTGCTGGACGAGGGCGTCGAACAGCTTGCGTCGGTCTGGCTGGGCAACCGCACGCGCACCGCGGCCCATTTCGACCTGCCGCAGAACATCGCCTGCGTCATTGGCGGGCGGCGACGCTTCATCGTCCTGCCCATCGAGCAGCTGCCGAACCTCTATGTCGGCCCCCTGGACTTCACCCTGGCGGGTCAGGCGATCAGCCTCGTCGACTTCCTCGAGCCGGATCTCGACCGACACCCGCGCTTCGCTGACGCGATCGACGCAGCCCAGGTGGCGGTGCTGGAACCGGGCGACGCCCTCTACCTGCCAAGCCTCTGGTGGCACCATGTCGAAGCCCTGGATCCCGTCGGCGCGATGGTGAACTTCTGGTGGCGTGACGGGCCCGAGTATCTGTTCACGCCGCTGCTGACCCTGTTCCACGCCTTGCTGTCCCTGCGCGACATGCCCGCGCGGGAGCGCGAGGCCTGGCGCGTTCTCTTCGACCATTACATCTTCCAGGTCAACGGCGACCCCTGGGCCCACGTCCCCGAGGCCGCCCGCGGCCTGTTCGGCGAGCTCACGCCCGAGAAGATCCAGCGCCTGCGCCAGCAGCTCGGTCAGTCGCTGCTGGGGCGTCCCCCGGCTCAGTAGGGAATCAGCCGGTCGCGCTCGGTGACGGCCTCGATGTAGTCGGGCATTTCCTTGATCACCGCGCCCGTCACCAGGTCCTCCAGGGCCACGTTGCGGGCGACTGCGCAAGCACTGCACACCCAGATCGGAATGCCGGCGGTCACCACGTCGGCGAGCACGTCGCCGAGAAGCTTCAGATTGACGCCCTGGATGTGCTCGGCGGTGCCCCGACGCGCGAGCGTGACGGCTTCGTTCCACAGCCAGATCACCACATCGTGGCCCTGCGCCTTCGCGGCTCCGGCGGCCATGAACGGGAGCGAGGCCATCGTCGGATCATTGGTCCCGTCGCTTCCAGAGATAAGCAGTGTCGCCATGGGAGTCCTCTTTTATTTTAGATTTCCCTAAAATAAGGGGTCGCGGCACGGCTGTCGAGGCCGAACGGTCGGGCTCAGCGCAGCTTGATCTCGCGCGGGCAGTTGATGATGCAACGCGTGGAGTTGAAGCCCTTCTTGATCGCGTCGTTCATGGAGTTGTACTCGGCTCCGGCGACGTGATAATTCGCGCTGGACTCACCCAGCTTGAAATGCTTCATGTCATCGTAGTCGTCGCTGTCCAGGGCATACATGCGCTCGTTGTCCGCCACGTAGGCCAGGTCGTCGACGCTGGCGGCGCTTCGCAGGACGAAGTCCATCACGCCGTCGCCACCGAGGTCGGTCGCGAGCCAGTCCACGTCGAGGATTTCGTTGACCGTACCGTCCTGGACCATCAGAGCGTAGTGCTGGTTGAAGCTCGTCACGATCTCGGCCGCGCGGGGAACATCCCGGGATAGCGCGAAATAGAGCTGCCGCTGCGCAAGGACGTCCCGCCCGGTCACGAGGCCGCGATCATCCTCCGGTCCGACGAGATCCTGCGCCACGAGCTCGTCGGCGAGCGCGACGTCCGCCCGGCCATCGTGAACCGCGGCGATGGCCGCCTCCGCGTCCGGCACTTCGAGAGCGGTGAAGTCATTCCGCACGCCGTCGATGGCCTCGCCGTAGGCGTAGCCCCCGGCAAGCGCGACGCGGAGCCCCGCCAGGTCACCAGCGGCGTCGATGTCCAGGCCGTCGGCGGCCCGTGTGACGGCGACGATCCGGTTCGTCATGTAGGGATCGGAAAAGACCATGGCTTCATCACGCTCGGGCGTTCGCCAAACCGCGGCGATGCCGTCGAGCTGCCCGCCAGCGACTCGATCGAGCACGTCCGCCCACTCCCGGATCTCGATGACGCACTCGACCGCCCCGCGGCGGAGCGCCTCACAAACAAGCTGTTCCGCGGTTCCCTGCGCGTCGCCGGCGAGCACGAACGGTGGCCAGGGATCATTGCCCAGCCGGACGGATGTGGCGTCCTGCGCCGAGACCGCGCTGGCGGTCAGAAGAAACGTGAACAGCGTTGCGCGGATCATCATCGACGGGCCCTTGTGCGTGCCTCCGGGAGAAGCCCGAATCTAACCTACTTGCGCGCGTCGAAACAGGGGCAGCGGCACCTCGGCCGGGTCAGCCTCCGCCCCCCATGTCGGCGACCGCATTGCGGAGGTGTTCACGCTGCTGGTCGTCGATGTCGACCATGTCCAGGAACGTCTGGGCGGCGTCCGGATCAAAGCGTCCGAGCTGATAGACCCGATTCGACGCCGTGGAGCTTCGCAGGTTGTCGTCAACGATCTCGTTGATGAGCTGGGCGGCTGCCGTCGGCTCAAGATAGTCGCTGCTGGCGATCGACCCGAGCGCCCGGTCGCGATGACTCCTCGTATCGAGGGAGCGCGCCCAGGCGGTGGCTGCGTCCGGGTCTACGTTGTACCAGCGGTCCGCAACGACGCCGAAGAGCGATGGATCCGATCCTACAGCGCTCCGGCCGCTCTGCTCCAACCACCGCGCCGCCGCGCCCGGATCGAGATCGGCCCAGCCCATCAGGAACCGCGAGGTCGCCTGCCGGCGCTGCTGGACGTCGTCGACCGCGCCGATCAGATCCAGCGCCGCGCCCGGGTCGATCCGGACCAGCCGTGCGGCTACCTGGCCGGCCCAGCTGCCGAAGGCCGAGGCGTCCGCGTAATCGAGGATCCAGTGGGCCGCGGCCTCGGGATCCCGGTGGAGCAGCTGATTCAGCAGCGTGCCGATCCACTGCTCCTGCGCCACCCGGTCCAGGCGGCTCGTGAAGCGACGGGCCAGCTCGGGATCCAGGTCATAGATGCTGTGCGCCATGTGCCCCGCGAGATTGGCCTGCCGCCGCGCGTCCTGCTGGGCCAGCCACTGTAGCGCCGCGTCGGGCTCGAGGCGCGACCAGCTCGATGCGATCTGCCGCAGCGCGTTTTCCCGGTGCATCCCCGCAGGAAGCTGGTCGATGAGGGAAATCGCGAGGCCCGGATCCTGGGTGGCGATGCCCGAGATCACCCGCTGCATGAGCTGGGCCTGACGCGGGGACGGCGGCAGCTCGGCCACGGCGACGAGCGCCAGCTCGGGTTCGGACTGGGCGATCGCGTTGATCGCGGCTTCCCAGAGTTCGCCGCGGCCATCCTCGAGGCGCTCCACCCACGCCAGCGCCGCTCGCGGCTCCATCCTGGCGTAGCTGTACAGCATGTTCTGTGCGATCTGGCGCACCAGGCCTTCGTCGTCGATCGTCAGCAGCGCGTCGGCCGCGCCTGCCGGATCCTGATTCGCCCAGCCCGTGAACACCGCTTCCAGTGCCATCCTGCGAAGCCCCGGGTCCGCCATCTCACGCGCTCGCTCGAGCGCCCGGCGAGCGTCACTCTGGGCGATTCGCTGCAGTGACATCTGGAGCAGCTGTCGCTGCTCGTCCAGGCCGACAGCCTCGTCGATCAGGTCCAGCGCCCGCTCGGGCGATTGGTTGGCCACGGTCATGAGGACGGAGCGGCGGAAGTTGCGCCGCAGGCCCGGGTCCGGGATCAGGTCCGCGTTGCGCAGCGCCTCGCGCGGGGCCTGCTGAGCCCAGACGCCGGCGATCTGCCCGAGGGCCATCATCCGCTCCTGTGGGCGAGACAGCGAGAGCGCTTCCTCAAGGGCGCCCAGGGGATCGAGACGGGCCTTCGCGGCAAGGCTCGCGTTGTTGCCCCACTGGGCCATGGCGCTTGCGCCCTGGAGGCGCGCGGAGATCTGCGCCAGAGCCTCCGGGTCGTCCGTGTAGGCCTGATAGATGCCGTTGGCAGCCGACTGTCGATCGCCACCGATCGGGACCGAGTCCAGCCGGGCCAGGGTGGCATCGAGATCCACTTTGGCCCAGCTATTGAAGATCGTGAAAAAGACCGTGCCGCGCTCCTCGACGCGCTGATGGTCGAGGACCGCAATCACGTTGTCCGGTTCCAGCTCGCTGAGCCGCAGGAAGATGATGCTCATCGCGGCGCGGCGGTCGCCCGCCGTGGGGATCAGCTTGGCGTCTTCGATATGGCGGCGAAGGGCGACGCCATCGGATGCCTCGAGCAGCCGATAGAGCGCAGCGGTCTGCTCGAAATCGGTGGGGAGCTCAAGCAGCGACAGCACCGTGAGTGCCTCCGCGGCGTCCCCCGCCGGCGCCGGACCGACCTCGAGAGCGGGCGTGGGCACCGGCTCGGCTTCCGGTTCAACGGAGGTGGTCGGTGCCTCTATGGCGGGCGTCAGGGGGGCAGGCGGCGCATCCGCTGCGCCCGTTCCGATGACATAACCCCCGATGCCGCCGATTGCCAGCATCGCAATGACGAGCAGCAGTGTTCGTCCTCCAGCGGCCATCCGTGACCCTCCCTCGGCAGAAGTTTGACGATTGGACAGTCAATCTACCGTTTTTCTCCGCGACAAACAGGGTTCCATGGCGTCAGGCAAGGGCAAATCGCTGACCGTTTCCAAACTGCTGGCCGTCGTCCTGCTGGTGGCTGCCCAGGCCTGCGCGGGCGAGGCGCTTCTCGACGCGCTGACCTGGTCTCAGCGGGTCCTGCTGATCTTCGCCCCGGACGACCCGACGCCTGAGCTGAACCGACAGCGCCGCGTGCTCGCCGAGGATCCGGGCATGCTGGAACGCGATCTCGTGGTCATCGAGGTCATCAACGCAACGGTCACCGTGGCGGGGTCCG
>JBCCZC010000282.1:0-7476 GCA_039188505.1 Pseudomonadota bacterium
GAGCGCCACCTGCCGATCCTCATGCTCACCGCGCGGGACACGCTGGACGACAAGATCGTCGGCTTCGAAGCGGGTGCTGATGACTACCTGACCAAGCCGTTCGCGCTCGAGGAGCTGCTCCTGCGCTGCCACGCCCTCGGGCGGCGCCACCAGCTGCACCGCGACGACGTGCTGGCCATCGGCGACCTCGCCATCGACCGGCGACTCCGGACCGCGACCCGGGCCGGCCAGCCGCTCGCGCTCAATCACACCCCCTTCGATATTTTGGTGGCGCTGGCCGAAGCGCATCCGGCCGTCATGACGCGGTCGGAACTCACGGACCGGATCTGGGGAGATGATCCACCGACCAGCGATGCCCTCGCGACGCACATCTACAGCCTACGCCAGGCCCTGGATCGGCCCTTCGACAGCCCCATGCTGAAGACGCTGCACGGGGTCGGCTTCCGGCTAGAGGTCGGCCGATGACGCGCCGCAGCCTGCGGCGACGGATTGCCGTCGCCTTCCTCGGCATGGCGGTCCTCGCCGGCGTCTTCGGCGGCCTGCTCGCGGTCCTGTTCGCGTACACGACCGAGGACAACATCTTCTATCGGCTGCTCACTCTCGAGCTGTCGCAGCTGGAGGAAGCGATCGAGCGGGGCGACGAATCACCCAGGCCGAGCCTTCCCTTTGCCACGTACTACCGCGACGGAGAACTCCCCGGCTTCCTGCGCGTGCCCCTCGAAGCCGAGCCGCAGCGGCGTGAGGTGTTCGGTACCGACGGCAAGCACTACCACCTGCGCCGCGTCGAGCCCGCCGGCGGAGAACCGCGCTGGATCGTCCTTCAGGTGGAGGACTACCTCGTGGTCCGGCCCGTCCTCACCGAGATCACCGCATTCCTCGGGGTCGCCATCCTCATGGTCATCCTGATCGCTGGCGTCACCGGCCTCTATCTCGCGCATCGCGTGACCGGACCACTCCGGTCGCTGGCCGGTGAGGTCGACGCCCTCGAGCCCGACGACCTGCCACGGGAATGGGCCGCTCGCTACCCGCCAGACGAGGTCGGTCGGCTCGCGGATGTCCTGCGCGACGCCTTTCGCCGCATCCATCGCTTCGTGGACCGGGAGCAGCGCTTCACCCAGGACGCGAGCCACGAGCTGCGCACGCCGCTCGCGGTCATCGAGAGCAGCGTCACGATGCTCGGGAAAACCACGGATCCGGCGCAGGTCGACTCGCTCGTTGCGCGCATCCGATCGGCTGCGATGGCGATGCACCTGTCGGTCGACGCCCTGCTGGCGCTCGCCCGGGAGGACGATCTCGCGCACTCCGAGGAACGCACGCCCGTGCTGCCGATCGTCGAGCGGACCATCGTGAACCACGCATCCCTGCTCGAGGGCAAGGACATCGAGCTGAAGGTGGAGATCGAACCGGAGTGGCGCGTTGCCGGCGACGCCGCTGCGCTCCAGGTCCTGATCGCCAATCTCCTCTCCAACGCCTTCCGCTATACCGAGCGGGGCGAGATCAGGATCGAACAGGACGGCGGCGACCTGCTGGTGATCGACAGCGGCGCCGGCATCGACGCGGCGATCCGGGACGATGTCATGAAGCCGACGGTCAAGGGCGAGCAGAGTCCGGGGCTCGGGCTCGGGTTGTCGATCGTCGAGCGCCTCTGCGACCGCTATGGCTGGCGCTTTGACCTCGCCTCAACGGCGCAAGGCACCACGGCCCGGCTCGGCCTCGGCGGCCGATCAGGCTGAAACGGAAAGGCCCGCCCCCGCAGGGCGGAGGCGGGCCCAGGATCACGTTCGCTTCAGGGTGCCGCGGTCTGCTCGGCCGGCCCTTCCTGCAGCTGGTCCCAGAGGTAGCTGTAGATCAGCGCCTGGACCTTGGCCTGCTGTTCGTTGTCGGACGCGCCGGCATGCCCGCCCTCGGTGTTCTCGTAGTAGAACAGGTCGTAGCCCATATCGGTCATCTTCGCGACCATCTTCCGGGCGTGCCCCGGGTGCACGCGGTCGTCGCGCGTGGACGTCGTGAAGAAGACCTTCGGGTAGTCCGCCCCGGTCTCGAGGTTCTGGTAGGGCGAGTACTTGCTGATGTAGGACCAGTCGTCGGTGTCGGGATCACCGTACTCGCCCATCCAGGAGGCGCCCGCCAGCAGCTGGTTGAAGCGCTTCATGTCGAGGAGCGGGACCTGGCAGACGATGGCGCCGAAGAGGTCCGGGCGCTGGGTGAGCATAGCGCCCATCAGCAGACCGCCGTTGGAACCGCCGCGGATACCCAGGCGATCGGGCGAGGTGATGCCGCGCTGGACCAGGTCCTCAGCCACGGCGATGAAGTCGTCGTAGGCGCGCTGCCGGTTCTCCTTCAGCGCCGCCTGGTGCCAGCGGGGGCCGAATTCACCACCGCCGCGGATGTTGGCCACGACGTAGACACCGCCGCGCTTCAGCCAGCTGTGACCGACGGTCGCGCTGTAGGACGGCTTGAGGCTCACCTCGAAACCGCCGTAGCCGTAGAGCAGCGTCGGCGTGCTGCCGTCGGCTTCGAAGCCCGCCGGCATGACCACGAAATAGGGGACGCGCGTGCCGTCGGCACTGGTGGCGAAATGCTGGGCAACCGCCATGCCCTCGGCATCGAAGAAGGCCGGCAGCGACTTGATCGGCTTGATCTGCTCGCCGCCTTTCGTCGCTGCGAACAGCGTGTCCGGCGACAGGAAGCCCTCGTAGGTGAAGAAGAACGTATCGCTCGCATCCGACGCCGAGACGATGGAAATCGAGCCGAGATCCTGCGCATCGATCTTCTCGCCCACCCAGCGGCCGTCCTCCAGCGTGAAGCGCTCGAGCGTGTTGGTCACGTTGTCCAGGTGATTGACGATGAGGAACGTCTTCGTCGACAGCACGCCGTTGATCGAGGACGTTTCGGTCGGCTCGACCAGCACCTGGAAATCGCGGTCGCCCTCGAGGAACGACTCGAAGTCGATCGACAGCAGCGCCCCCTGGCCGTAGGTCTTGCCGCCGACCTCCCAGGAGGATTTCAGCTCGACGAGCAGCTGCCCGTGCAGCATTCCCTGGGGCCGGGCGTCTTCCGGGACGTCGATGAGAATCTGCTTGCCGTCCCGGAGGAGATAGAAGCGCGAGGTGAAGAAGCTCGGCGCCTGACGCACCATGTCGTAGCTGTTGTCGCCGTCCCACATCCGGTACGCGCTGTTCCAGATGTCGGTCTTCACGCCCTCGAAGATCGTCTCGGCCTCGGCCAGCGGCGCCCCCCGCTCCCAGCGCTTGGCAATCATCGGGTAGCCCGAATCGGTCAACGTACCCTCGCCGAAGTCGGTACCGACATACACCGTATCCATGTCGATCCAGCCGAGGGCGCTCTTGGCCTCGGGCAGGTAGAAGCCGCCGTCGACGAACGCTTTCTTCTCGACGTCGAATTCGCGCACCACCGTCGCATCGGCGCCGCCGCGCGAGAGCGACAGCAGGCAGCGGGTGTATTCGGGACGCAGGCAGTTCGAGCCCTTCCAGACCCAATTCTCGTCCTCGGCTTCCGCCAGCGCGTCGACATCGAGGATCACTTCCCAGGCAATCTCGCCGCCGGCGAGGTAGTCGGCCGTCGCGACCCGACGCCACAGCCCCTTCTTGTTGTTCTCGTCCCGCCAGAAGTTGTAGACGTGGTCCGCGCGCTGCCCCGGATAGGCGATACGTTCGTCCGAGTTGTAGATCTCGAGGTTACGGTCGAAGAGCGGCTCGTAGGTATCGAGCCCCTGCAGGTACCCCAGCGAGCCGGAGTTGAAGGTCTCGACCCATTCCAGCGCCTTTTCGCCCGTCACGTCCTCGAGCCAGAGGTACGGATCCTCGGCGCCGGCGTCCTTGGCGGCAGCGGAAAACGCCAGCGCGACGCCGGCAACAATCGGTATGAGTTTCATCGGGCAAGCCCACGCATCGAAAAAATGGAGCCGGAGTATCGCATGGAACGGCACCGGGTGGGGGTGCCTGAAGTCGCGATTCCGCGATCCCGAATTCAGCGCTGACCGGCTCGTCGATGTCGGAAACAATCTGCCGCTCGATCCTGCCGATGGTCGCATCGGATGCCTCGTGCTCGGTGGGTTGAGCCTGGCGGCCGCCGCGCCGCCGCGCAGCGGTACCACGCACAGGAGCTACGGCGGGATCCATCATCTATGCGCCGAGCCGCTCATGGCTGCTGCCGGTCCGATGCTGACCAGGGGGCCGGACCGGCAGCTCCGAAGCCGGGCCGGCTCGGGGGTCTTGTCCTGATCCGACGCCCGACCGGGCGACCGGAAGGCACAGGACACCATCGGCTTTCCCTTTCGGGAGCGTTACCATCGTGGTCGATGAGACATCTTGCGCCAGCCCTCGTGCTGCTCCTCGGACTGCTCAGGAGCGCGACAGGATCCACCGCCGACCTCGCGGACGAGCTCGCCACGGAAACCCGGGCGCTGGCCCTGGGCCCGGACGGTCGGACCGTCGCGCTCAGCTACCACCCCGGATCCCTCAGCATCCTCGCGCTCCTCGGTCCCGCGGGCGAACCGGCCTTCCGCGCGGTCCACGGCGTCGACGGCCGGGGGCGCTTCCTCGTGAGCTGGCGCCGGCCCGACGAGCTGCTTGCGGCGTTCGTTCCGGAGGGGCCATGCGCCGATGCGCTCGTGCTGCGGATCGCAATCCCCGCCGCCACGCGCGCCTACGAGAGCCAGCTGCGCCCCTATCGCGGGGCCCTGCGCCCCGGAACGAGCCGGCTTTCCGACCATGCCAGCGTGAATCGCGAACTGCCGGTCGTCATCGACAACTGGGGCGATCTCGACCGGCGCAGCTGGCCCGGCACCGATCGCTTCGAGCTACCCGAGGGCGCCTGTCCGACGCACTGGTCCGAAGGCCGTCTCGTCCTTCGCCTGGCGAGCGGCGAGGCGGCGAACTGGGCGCCAGCAAAGGAGGAAACGGCGCTTGCCGCGCCCCTCCGGGCACCGGGCGGAACCGTCGTCGCCACCCTGACGCCGGACGGGAGGCAGCTCGTGCGAGCCGGGGAAACGATCCCGCTCGCGGGGCTCGAGGCGGCGTCGCTGCTCGGGCTGGGGCCAGACGACTCCCCCTGGCTCAGCGCCCGATCGGCCGCCACCGGCGGTCTTGCGGGCGTCTTCCGGGTCGGCGACGAGGGACCGGAGCTGGTCTTCGCCGATCCTCGGTATCCGGTGGAGTCCGCGACCCGGCTGCCCGACAGCGATCGGCTTCTGAGCATCGACTACGGTCCGGGAAAAAGCCGACGCTACTTCCTCGACAATGCCGTGAGCGCCGGTCTAAGGGCGCTGCGAGAACGCTTCGGAGAGCGCCACGAGCTGCTCGACGTGGCGGCGAAGACCTGGCTCACCGCGACGGGTTCTGCGTACTGGTTGATCGCGGAGGGGCAGGATCCCGTGCGCTTGGAGGCCCGTCGCGCCTGGCTCGACGCGCCGATCGCCGCCCCCGAACAGCTGCTGGCAGACGGACTGCTGCGCGAACCGGTTGTCGATGCAATGGTTGCAGACAGCGGGCTTTCTGCGCGAGTGCTCGCCGTCCCCGATGCCGAGCGCATGCTGACCTCGGAGCTCCGCGGCCTGCTGGCGCTCGGTGTCCCGGTGCTCCTCGATGCGGCCCGGGAGGCCGGGGACGGCCAAGCTCGCTGCCGCTGGTCGCGCACCTACCGCGGCGCGGTGACCGAGACGGTGATCGCCTGTCCCGCGGGGACGCAGCGCTGGGAAACGGTACTCACCCGCGAGTCGGATTCCGAGCGGTCCGCACGGATTCGCAGCATGGCGGCGTTCGTCGGCGAATCATGAGCAGTCTGCACTTCGACGGCTGGCGCTTCGATCCCGATCTCGGGCGGCTCACGCGAGGTTCGGAATCGCATCACCTGCGACCGCAGACCGGCGCCGTGCTCGAGCTCCTGCTGAGTCGGCGGGGGAAGGTGGTCACACGGGACGAGCTGCGCGCCCTGCTCTGGCCGGGGAACGTCGTCGTCGACTTCGACACCGGCATCAATTCCTGCGTGAAGCAGATCCGCGCCGCGCTGGGCGAATCAGCGGCCGCGCCCGTGTATCTGCATACCGTCCCCAAGAAAGGCTTTCGCTTCGTTGTTCCTGATCCGGAGCCCCGGCGCCGCGGAGCAGCAGCCCGCTGGGGTGTCATCGGCGGCGGGGCGCTGGTTCTCCTGATCGCTGTCGTCCTGCGGACCACCACGCCGTGGCCCGACCGACCGGCGCCCGAGCGCGTTGTGGCGATCCTGCCATTCGACGATCTCGCGGCCACCGATCATTCCGCTCGACTTCAGCAGATCATCCTCGACGATCTGATTCGTGCGGTCGGCATGCAGGATGAAGCGCGGGTTGCCGTCATCGCGCGCCGGTCGGTGCTTGCGATCGACGACGACGTCGCCGCCGACGAGATCGGGCGATCCCTGGGCGCGACCCACATTCTCGACGGCACGATCCGGCCGCTCGCCGATGGCTACATGGTGTCCGTCAGCCTCGTCGGCGCGGATAACCGCTTCGTCTGGGGCGAATTGTTCGAAATTTCTGCCGCCGATTCCGAACCCGGCCTGGGTCTCCTGCGGGACGCTGCGGTGCAGGAAATGCACCTCGAAGCACACCCGACCCGATAAATTCCAGCTTTTTTCCCGGCCGCGACAATGGCCGCCGCCGACGCTCAAGCCGATCCTCGATGCCGTGCCGCTCCGGCATGAACGGGAGATCCGCATGAAACGCACGCTACTCATTCTCACCACCGCCCTGGCCCTGGGACTCGCCCACGCCGGTCTGGCCCAGGACGCGGAATCCGCACGCGACCTGGACCGCATGGAGATCGTCTTCGACACCGCCCCGATCCGGCTCGCGCCTGCGCTCGCTGCAACGCCTGCGCTGGTGAACATAAGGCAGAACATCACCTTCATCCTCGACCCGGATCTCGTCATCGCCACCGAGGTTTTCCAGACGCTTCCGGCCTTCGCCACGCCCGAGGTCCGCGTGGTCGAATCCCTAGAGGCGGTCCGCGCCGAGCTCGCCGACGGTGGCCCCTGGGGAGTCGTCAATCTCGTTGCGCACGGATCGCCACAGACCGGTCTCAAGGTTCGCGTCGAACCCGATGGCGCCTTCGCCACGGCCGCCACGCTGACCCGTTCCCCAGCATCGTCGGCGTCCGCGGGTGTCGACGGCGATACGGTCGTGCGCGTCTACGCCTGCGGTCTCGCCGCTGCTCCCGATTTCCTGACCGCTCTGGGAGGCTACCTGGGATCGGACCCGGACTCGCCACCGCAGGTCGTCGCCCTCCGGGAATTTGTCGAATTCGCCGATCGCCCCGAACTCGCCGTGCGTCTGCGTCCGAGCCTGAGCGTCGTGGCGCGGTCGCGGATGGCCGCGCGACGGAGCATCGAGGGGCTCGCGGCGGCACAGGGGCGTGCCCTGCCCTCGCGCTGGGAGCGGGACCTGGACGTGAAGCCGCTCGCGATCGAGCTGCCCGTCGC
>JBCCZC010000283.1:0-7468 GCA_039188505.1 Pseudomonadota bacterium
CGGCCGGGCAACCCGGAGCAGCGCTTCGCGCGAAGTCCACCAGTTCCCGCACCCGCGCTTCGTCCAGTTCGCCGGAAACGGTGAACCAGCGCTGGCCCACGTCCAGGCGCTGCCGGTAGCGCTCCTTCGCGCTGCGGCAGGACCAGTCGGACTCGCTCCCGGCCGGGAGCTCGCAGGCCACGAGGTGGGAACGGCGGCGGTGCGTGCTCTCGGGCCAGGCCGCAAGCGGCTCGGTCAAGGTCCAGCGGCCGTCTTCCTGGCGCGTGATCATCACGGGCTTTTGCGCGAAGGTGATTTCCGACGGGAGCCCGGGAATAGCGCCCGAGACCACGTCCAGGACGTGTCGGGTTTCCTCGCTCGTCAGTTCCCGGAACTGGTCCTCGTTCCGCAGCGCATGGCGAGCGAGCGCCGCCTCGATCACCTCGGCGGTGTCACCCCGGGAAACGGCGCCGTAGCGTCGCAGGAGTTCGGCCATCGCGTTTGAGCCTGTTGCTCGGGCCTGCCGGTTCGCCTCCGTCAGCGGCGCGATGCTCAGCATGGTCCCGTCAGGCAGGTGGCGTGTCGCGAGGTGGTTGGGATCGGCGCCGGCATCCAGCAGACGCGCTGCGAAGCGTGGTCGGCCCATGGCGACCGCGTGGTGCAGCGCGGTGGTATCGGCAAGCTCAGTCGGCCGGTTCGGGTCGGAATCGACGACCCGGTTCACGTCCGCGCCAGCGGCGATGAGCCACTCCAGGTTGGCCAGCATCGCGCGGTTAGGCCCGAAGGACATCGTCGCGATCAGCGGGGTCATGCTTCGGAACCGGGTTTCCAGTTCCGCCCCGGTGGCCAGCAGGAGTTCGAGCGCCCGTTGATCGGGATTACGCGCCGCGGCGATCAGCGGCGGGGTGAAGTGCTCCGGCGCGCCGTCGGGATCGGCCCCAAGGGCGAGCAGCTCGGCAAGCACCGGCGCCGACGACGCTGCGGCGACGGACATCAGAAAGGCCCCGCCGCCATCGATGCCTCGCCAGTCGGCACCGGCGTCAATCAGTCGCTCGAAGCCTGTTGGATCGGGCAGGCGGCTGGCGGCGACCAGGGCCGACTGGAGGGCTTCAGGGCCGGCATCCGCCGGTCGCTTGGCCAGAATCTCGTCGACGCGCGCCGCGTCGCTGATCATCACGGCGCGCGTCAGGTCCCGGGACCACGCGGTGTGACCCTGAGTGGCTGATTCGGTCGGCGTCATTTCCGCCGCTGCCGCCGGGAGGAGTACGACTCTGGGCAGCGCCGCGGCCAGCAAACCGGCTCCGAGGATCGCAAGGGCGAGCGCGACGCGTCGCGGGCGCTTGCCGGGCAGATCGCGCGGCCGCGTCGCGTACAGCGCTGCGATGCGCGCCTCCAGCTCGCGCCGGACCGCGCCGGCCATGGTGATGGCAACCAGGTTGGCGCGCCGTCCGGTCGCGAGGTCGAGCAGGAGCCGGGCGTAGGCGCCTCGCGCGATGCCCTCGTGCGCAGCCGCGTCATCGCAGGCTGCTTCTCGCTCGGTCGTTCGGGCCCGGTTCAGTGCCACCAGCATCGGGTTGAACCAGCACAGTGCGGCCAGCACCCGGGCCAGCAGTTCCTCGAGGGCGTCGTGTCGCCGGACGTGAGCCTCCTCGTGGCGAAGCACCGCGGCCAGCTCGGGCGCCGAGGCGCGATCGACGAAGCCCTGTGGCAGCACGATGACTGGCCGGAAGATGCCAAGCACGAGTGGGCTGTCGATGTCGGGGTGCTCGAGGATCCGGCAAACGGGTGCCAGCGCGACCGCGTTTTCGGGTTCTCTCAGCGGCGTAGCGGCTCGTCGCAGCCGGGCGTTCCCGTGGAGGGCCAGGACCAGCCGAGCCAGCAAGGCCAGCGCGACGATTGCCCAGGTCAGGAAGGCGCTCATCAGCAGCCAACGATCGAAGCCTCGTGACGCCGCCGGCCGCGGTGCGGCACTTTCGACTCCGGTCGAATCCGCAGCCTCGCCGGGGGCAGCCGCTGCCGCAACGGTTGCCGGGATCGTTCGCGCCGTTGCCGGATCCCCGGCCGGCGCTTCCATGGGTGCGACCGTGGGGGCATTGACCGTCGCGGTGCCTGGCCACGGATCAGGGCGCGGCACCAGCGGGACGGCCAGCAGCGCCAGGAGCACCAGCACGGCGACCCGACAGAACCAATGCCGCGTGGCCGCGCTGGTGCGCTGATCGTGTCGTAGCCAAAGGAGCAGTGGCGGAACGAGCACCGCGGCGGTCATGAGGTGGATCGCGGCGAGAGTGAGCGCAATGGGCGCGATGGTCTCCATGAGGTTCATGATTGATCCCCCGTCTCCTCGTCGAGGCGATCGACGAGTTCCCGTAATTCGTCGACGTCCTCCGCCGAGAGCGCCCCGGTGCGGACGAGCTGCTGCGCGACGGTGCGGCCGGAGCGATCGAAGAGCGAATCGACGAGCCGGCCCAGCGCGCTGCTGCGGACCGCGTCGAGCGACACGAGCGGACGGTAGCGGTGTGCCTTGCCTTCCCGCTCGGCGTCGAGGAATCCCTTGCGACGAAGGATATTGAGCTGCGTCTGGACCGTCGTGTAGGCCACCTGGCGCTCGGGCGGCAGCGCATCGAGGACCTCGCGGGCGGTGCCGGTGCCGAGGCGCCAGAGCGTCTGCATGAGTTCGAGTTCGACGGGAGCCAGGTTCAGTGGGTCTGCCATGCGGTACCTCCTATGCCATTCGGAGATCGTGGACGAAGCCTAGCGCGCCACCATCGCCTTGACTACTAATGGATTCGGAGATGGCGTGTTCGCGCAGAATTCGTCACGCTTGCCCAAGCCACGACGGCCGCGTTGAAATCGCTAAGCTACGCCAACCGAGTCCGGCGCCCGGGGATCGACGCATGACCTCCAACGACGGACTGCTGGGATGGTTGATCAGCGTGGCAATCGATCGTGAGCGTCCAGATGTCTCGGGCAGTTGCTGGTGTCCGCGGCGTCGTCTAGGTTGCTGATACGCCCATGGAACTGCTGGTCTACTTCTTCGTTTGCTTCTCCGTCGGGCTCGCCTGCCTCGGCGTGGTCGTGCTGTGGTTTCGGCTGGACCGGAGCCCGCTCGCGGGGGCCTTCCTCGTCTTCTATGCCGCGCTCAGCATCATGGTGATGGCGGCGCTGTTCCGGAGCCTGCTCGAGGTGCTGCCGCAGCCAACAGCGGACTGGCCGAGACTGATCACCGAGTATCTCGAGAGCATGGTCGGGCGCTACGGGCTGATGCTGTCGATGCCGATCCTGGTGCACCGGCTCTTTGGGGTCGCTGCGCCGCGCCGCGAAACGGCCTTGATCGCGGCCGTGCTGCTCGTCGCAGCGCTCCAGCACCTCACCGAATACGGGCTCGGCGGTGCCTGGGACGAACGCGGCGACGTCTTCGAGGACGTCTTCTCCGCAGGCCTGTTCGCCTACGTCACCTTCGTCGGTGTCAGCCGCTGGCGCCTCGTCGGACCCCACCGCGTGCTGGCCCACCGGACCTTTGCCGTCTTCCTGGTCGCGATCCCCGGCATCGCTTTCGATCTGTTCTGGGTGGACGATGGGCTGCTGCGCTTCTATCCGGTGCTCTACTGCGTCTTCAGCCTGATGGCCGCGTGGACGCTCATCCAGCACCGGGTGCAGCCCCATGGCGCGCAGATTCCGGAGTCTTGGGGCCTCAGTGAGCGCGAGGCGGAGGTCGCCAGCCTGGTCCTGCGGGGACGGAGCAATCGAGAGATCGCGGAGCAGCTCAACATCTCACTCAATACGGTCAAGACGCACCTCAGGTCGGTCTTCGAGAAGAGCGGGGTCAGCTCACGCTTCGAGCTGATGTCTGCCACCCAGCCACGGGGCCTGATCGGCTAGCGAGAATCACACTGATGGGTGACACGCTTTCCGGCCGCAGGCATGCCGATTCACCCGGTTGGGCGATTGCGCCTTGAGACGTTCGGCAACCACCATCAGGGCGTTTGTCAACGATCCGATGGAGGCGCCGAAATGAACTTGAATTCACCCCGCGACTCAGCAATCGCAATGGTCCTGCTGCTGACGGCCAGCGCCGCGGCGACAGCCCAGGAACAGCCGACCACCTGGCCCAACCGGGTGCTGATTACGAACGACAACGGCATAGACGACCCGAAGATCCACGCGTTGGCCCGGGCCTTCTCCCAGGTCGCCGAGACCTGGGTCTTCGCCGCGGATCAGGATCGCAGCGGCACCACCAACATGATGGCCGCCATTCGCGCGGGTGAGATTCACGTTCAGCGGCGCGAGCTTGGGGAGGGCGTCGAAGCCTTTGCGGTCCAGGGTTACCCCGCCGACTGCGTGCTCTTCGGCCTGGCGGGACCGCTTCGGGACCGGCTGCCCGATCTGGTCATCTCTGGCATCAACGGCGGGGAGAACCTGGGCGACGATTGGTTCGGCTCCGGCACGATCGGCGCTGCCCGCGCGGCTGCCTACTTCGGCCTGCCCGCGATGGCCGTATCCGGCCTCGATGACGGCAACCCCGACGCCGTGGCGACCGCCGTCGACTGGGTGGTACGGCTGGCGCAGAGCGAGATCGTGCGCTCGCTGGAGCGCTCGCAGTATCTGACGGTCAGCCTGCCGCGCGTTCACCCATCGGAGGTTTCCGGCGTCGAGGTCGTTGAGAGAGCGCGAGGCCTGGTCGGCGGTCGGGCCCGAAAGGTGGCGGAGACGGCCGACGGCAGCCAGACCTGGCGATTCGATCTGGAGGTGGACCACACGGCTGCTTCGGATCAGAGCGACGTTGCCGCAGTGCTGGAACGCTCGGCGATCGCCATCGTGCCGATGCGCGCTGGCGAGGCCGATCCCCAGGCCCTTGCCGGACTCCAGAGTCGGCTCGAGAAGCTCCCTGACTGGAGCTTCGATCCCGCCTCTTCGACCGCGCCGCGCTGCCCGTCGGGCCTCGGAATCGTCTTCGACGACGCCGAGGATTCCTCGGGGCGCGAGTGGGCCGTCATCGTCGAAGAGGTGCTCGCCGGCGGCCGCGCCGAACAGCTCGGGATCCGAGTCGGCGACGTCGTGACGAAGCTCAACGGTACGGCGCTCGAGGTTCCGAGGCGCTCGGCCGAAGACCCGGACGACCTGTTCCTGCGATTGCTCCGCGAACTGGACTGCGGCGACCGGCTGGCGCTCGAGATCGTGAGGGGCGTAGAGACGCTGGCGGTGGACTTCGTCCTCGAGTAGCGCTCGGAATGCAGGGGTAGACAGCCATGCCGTCGCCCGGGCAGATCTCAAGGCTGGAGGCTCGGTAGGAAACGAGATCGCGACGGGACGGCGATCGATGAATCCGGCGTCTGGTTGGCGTGCGATCGCTCAGGCCAGCGCTTCGTCGAGCGCCGCTTCGAACGCCCCGCGCCCAAGCCGTGGACCGAATGATCTTCGATCGATCGTGGCGCTTCGGCCGGTCCGATGTGTTCGACCAAGCGCCCTTGACCACCACCAGCCATCCGGCTCTCGGAGTGATCGCCATCGGGCGGACGACGGCCGCGGCAAGAGCTGACTTGTGTCGGGGCCGCTTTAAAGACACGCTAGCGTCCGATCGCTCGATCAGAAACGCTCTCGACCATTCGAACAGGGACGCCGGCATTGCCAAAGAGCCAACGATTCGCCACTCCGTTTGGATGCATCATCCTGCCAGCACAGGTCCGCCTCGCATGAGAGCAGGGCGGCTGATCGTCCTCGGCCTGCTGGCCGTGCTGCCGGTCGGCAACGCCTGCGCTGCCAACCTGTTCGGGGTGGTCTCCGAGCGCAATTCGGCCGTGGCCGCGGAGGCATCGGAGCAGTTCGAGAAGCGCTTTCCGGACCATCAGGTCATACTCAGAACACCGCGACAGCTTGCGGGGCTGGACGATCGCACGATCAGTCGACTCCTGGCCGACGCCGACGCGGTCCTGATCGCCGGTGTCTTCGGCGAAGATGCCGCACGCGTGGGTCGGCTGGTCGAGGCCGTGCCCGCCAGCAAACGGCTCTTCGCGGTGAGCTCCGCGAGCACCCTGGTGGAGCAGTCGAAGCAGCGCTTCGTCGCCGGGTCCTCGGTCTGGGACACGGCCAATGCGTACTGGCAGGGGCGGGGTGTCGACAATCTCGCGAACCTGTTCGCCTTTGCCTCCCAGGACCAGCCGCAGGGTATCCCGGAGCCACACCCGCTGCGACCGATCAGGTCCGGGGAAAGGCTCGGGCCGAACGACGCGCCGCTGGTCGTCCTCTTCGACTACGAGACCGGCGATCTGGCCGGCAACGTCGATCTGCACGAGGCGCTCTGCGAGGCTCTGCTGGCGCACGATCTGGCCTGCCGATCCGTCTTCGCCGATTGGGGTTCGCCCAGCGCGGAGGCCCTCGAGCAGATCAGGTCGGAACCACCGGCGGCGGTGGTCATGCTGCAGGACTTTGCCGTCGGGGGCAGTGATCGAGACCGCGCCACGGCGGCGCTGATGGCGCTGGACGTGCCGGTGCTCAAGGGCATTCGACTGAACGAGTCGGATCGACGACGCTGGCAGCGCGGTTCCGAGGGCCTCCCGACCGACAGCGTCTACTACCGCGTCGCGATGCCCGAACTCTCGGGCACGAGCCAGCCCTTCGTGCTCGCCCTGAGCGAACCGCCGCGAATCGATCCGGTCTCCGGCATCGAGGTTCGCGTCACCGCGCCGGTCCCCGAAGAAGTGGCGAGCGCGAGCCGACGGATCGCGCGCTGGACGGCGCTGCAGCAGGCCGAGAATGCCGAGAAACGGCTCGCCATCGTGTACTACAACCACCCGCCGGGTCGGCACAACATCGGCGCGGACAATCTCGATGTTCCGCAGAGCCTGTTCGAGATCCTCCAGCGCCTGCGGGCGGAGGGGTATGAGGTGGGCGAACTGCCCGAGTCGCCCGAGGCGCTCCTGGAGCAGATCCAGCAGGAGGCCGTGAACCTCCCGGAGAACAATGCTGCCCTCGTCGCGCTTCAGGAAGCCGGGCTGGGCCATCCGAGCGGCCCGTACCGCGCATGGCTGGGAACGCTCCCCGAGTGGACCCGCGCAGAGCTGATCGACGGCCCCCTGGCCGCCCTTGAGCACCGGGTCGACGAAGCGCTGGTAGCGCAGGATCTCGATGCCGCGAACGAGATCGTCGGCGCGGCGTTGCACGATATGGCCTACGTGATCGAAGGGGCGCCGGCGCGCTACCACGAGCGGGCCGAAGCGCTGCTGGACCAGCTTCGCGATGCCTATACGGATCGGATCGGCGGACAGGGCGATGCGGCGGTCCTGGCGGACCTGACCCGCGCGCTCCAGAACCAGGGGATCGAGGGCCTCCGGGGCTGGGGGGCGGTGCCCGGCGCGGTGATGACGGTGGTGGATGAGTTCGTCTTTCCCCACCTGCGCTTCGGCAACGTGATCATCGCGCCCCAGCCGCCCCGCGGCTGGGAGGTGAACGAGGAGGTGCTGCACGCCAACCTCAGCGTGCCGCCAACGCACCA
>JBCCZC010000284.1:0-7450 GCA_039188505.1 Pseudomonadota bacterium
AGCCATTCGACGGCGTCCAGGAAGCGGCGAAACCAGCCGCGTTCGGCGGTCGTTGCGAGTTCGGTCATGGTGTGCTCGTAGCGATCGGGATGCCGCGATCATAGCGGCCGGAGGGCCTCGGTCCCAGCGCAGTGAGAGCGCGTTCGGGCCCGATGTGCCGCTGGTGCCGGTGCGGACGTCGGACCAACGCCACGCTAGAGTGGGTCGGGTGTGGTGTCGTGGAAGTCACGGGGGGAGCTTCATGCAAGCACGTCAATTCGAACTCATGGGTGTTCTGCTGTTGGCGTCGAGCGGGTGCGTCGAGGCCGAGGAGCCGGGGCCGCTGGCCGGCTTCGAGGCCTTCGTCGGCGAGGCCTGGCACCTGGAGGGGAGCCATCAGGCGCTCAGCTGGGGCCCCGGGCGGCGGTCCGTGACCGCGAAAAGCTGGTTCGTGATCGACGGGCAGGAGAAGGAGGTCTCGACCGGACTCTGGTACTGGGACCCGGCCAGGGAGGTCATCCGCGGCGTGTTCGTCGCCACTGACATGCCGGTCGTGGTCTTCGAATACACCACGCGCTTCGAGGGCGAGCGCATGGTGAGTGACCTCAGGACGATCGCGGCCGATGGCACTACGGCCGACTACATCGAGACCTGGGAACCGCTCGAAGGCGACCGCTTCGAGTGGACCCTGCTGGCCCCGACCGACGACGGCCTGCAGAAGGCCATGGGCGGCACGTACGGGCGACGCTAGCGGTTTCTCGCCCGAACCGGTCGGCGATTAAAATCGCGTGGCGTTCCAAGGCCTCAGGCCGTCAGCGACCCGATGAGGGACCGCGCGGCCGGCCGGAAAGTCGACACGTCCCGGCGTGCACGAGCAAGCACCTGCAGTCCCTGCAGGGTGCCGAGAAACGCCATGGCGGCTTCGGCCGGTGACCCCTCGAAAACCAGGCTGCCCTCGTCCCGACCCTGCTCGAAGATCTGCGTGTAGCGGGCGATGACCGCGTTGGCCGTCGCCTCCAGTTCATCGTTCACGTCGTCCGGCAGCACCGGAGCGCTGAGGCCCAGCGCGGCCAGCAGGCATAGGTGGTTCTCCGCGATGCTGGCCTCGAACAGCGCCGCGATCGCGTCGAGCTTCTCCGGCGCCGACCGGTTGGAGGCCATGACCGCCTGGTAGCGTTCTGCGTAGCTCGTCTGGCATCGCTCGATGAGCGCGACGGCCAGCGCGTCCTTGTTCGGGAAATGGTGGAACACGCTGGGCTTGCTCAGGCCGACGGCATCCGCAAGGTGCTGGAAGCTGACGGCGTGGATGCCCCGGTCCTGAACCATGGCCTGGGCCGCATCGAGAAGGCGGTCGCGCAAGTGCTCATCCTCTTGTGTCGCGGGATTTCTGTCAGGCTACCAACCGATCGGTTGACTGGCAAATTCGACTGCGCGATGATTCAACCAACCGATTGGTTGGTCTAAGGCTCAACGCAAGGGAGGAGCCATGCAGAACATCTTCATCATCAATGCCCACGAGGCCTATGAGTTCTCGCCGGGAAGGCTGAATCGCACCTTCACGGAGCGGGCGCAGGCCCACCTCGCCGCCCGGGGTTATCGGATCCAGGTGTCGACCATGCAGGACGAGCTGGACGTCGACCGCGAGATCGAGCGGCACCACTGGGCGGATGCGGTCCTGCTCCAGACGCCCGTCAACTGGATGGGTGTGCCCTGGAGCTTCAAGCGCTACATGGACTTCGTGTATTCGGCGGGCATGGACGGACGGCTCTGCGCCGGCGATGGACGCACACGCAGCGATGCCTCGCGCCAGTACGGCACGGGGGGCACGCTCGAGGGGAAACGTTACATGCTGTCGCTCACCTTCAACGCGCCGCCGGACGCCTTCGACGATGCGGAGCAATACCTGTTCCAGGGCCGTGGCATCGACGACCTGTTCTTCCCGATGCACATGAACTTTCGCTTCTTCGGCATGACGCCGCTCGAGTCATTTGCGGCCTACGATGTCATGAAGAACCCACAGATCGAGACCGACCTCGAGCGCTTCGAAGCGCACCTGAGGGCGCAGTTCCGCGACGCGGAGACAAGCGATGCAGCCTGACATCCATCTCTATACCGCATCGACCATGAACGGCTGGAAGCCGGTCATCTTCCTCGAGGAAGCCGAGGTCGACTACGAGCTCACGCCAATCGACTTTTCGAAGAAGGAGCAGAAGTCGGCGGCGTACCTGAAGCTGAATCCGAACGGCCGCATTCCGACGATCGTGGATCGCGGCAACGACGACTTCGTGGTGTTCGAATCCGGCGCGATTCTCTGGTATCTCGCCGAGAAGTACGACCGGTTCCTCGATGCGGATCCGAAGCGCCGGTCCGAGACGCTCCAGTGGGTCATGTTCCAGATGGGCGGTATCGGACCGATGATGGGGCAGGCGATGTACTTCCAGCGGATTGCCGAGCCTCAGGGCCATCGCGACGACTTCGCCATCAAGCGTTACGTTGACGAGAGCCGCCGGCTGCTCGAGGTGCTGGACACGCGCCTCGACGGGCGTGAGTACCTCGTCGGAGACGGTTACTCGATCGCCGACATGGTCACCTATCCCTGGGCGCGCGCCTACTACTGGGCGAAGGTGTCCGTCGACGGCCTGCCGCATCTCCAGCGCTGGTTCGACCGGATCGACGACCGACCCGCGACGCAGCGAGCCCTGGAGAAGCCCAAGGCCTTCTGGGAGTTCTTCGGGAAGGGCGACGTTGCGGCCGCCCAGGCTGCGAACGCAGCGCGCTTCAAGCGGCAGGATTGATGCTTCGCTGGCGGCGGACGGAATGCCCGGCGTCGGTTCGTTACTCAGGCGACCAGCGGCAGGCAGTGCATCGCGAAGTGCACACCGCCGAAGCGGCTCGGAGCTGTGTTCGCGAAGCGAAAGCTGAACTGCTGAAGGCGGCGCATCGCGCCGACTTGGGTGCACGCCGCCGCGCCTGCGTGCGCGGCAGCGGTTTCAGGTCGAGAAGGCCCCGGCCAGCCAAAGGCGCAGGCGGAGTCCCCATTCGCCGGTGAGGCCGAGCATGCGGAATCGGACTTCGCCGTCCTGATCGATGATGAGCGTCGTCGGCACGGCCACCACGTCGTAGGGAATGGCAATGTGGCCATCGGCGTCGACGATCGTGGGCATGTCGAGACCCTCGGCCTCGACATAGGCCCTGACGTCGCGCTCGCCGCCGGACTGGATCGCCACAGTGAGAACGCGGCCCCCGTCCGCCATGCTGTCGATCATGTGCTGCTCGCGCTTGCAGTTCGGGCACCAGGTCGCCCAGAAGCGGATCACCACCGGCCCGTCTGCCAGGTACTGGTCGAGAGAGACCGGATTCCCTTCGAGATCCGTTGCGGAAAACGCGTGGGCCGGACCTCTTGCTTCGTGCTCGAGCCAGAGGAAGACGCCGGCGGCCATCGATAGCAGCAGCGCCGCCTCGATCAGCAGCAGGCGCTGCCAGGAAAGGCGTCGACGGACGGGAGCATCCTGTTCCGCGTTGGCGGTGGTCGTCTGCGTTCCACTCATGGTCGTTTCACCGGCGCTGCGGAACCGCAGTTCCCCTGGCCCGCTGCTGATCCACCTCGATTAGCGCTTGTCGCGTTTCCCGCATCAACAGCGTGTCTCCGATGGCCTCGGCGTATCGCAGTTCGTTGTTCAGGAGCCGCGCCAGCGCCAGCAGATCGCCTTTCTGCGTGTACGATTCGCGGGCCTGCGCGACGAGGTCCTGACCCAGTTCCTGCTCGCCGACGGTCAGCAGAGCGAGCCCGACGTCCGCATAAACGCTCGGGTGGGAATCGGCATCGGACGCGGCCACCGCCTCCTGCAGGACCGAGAGCCCCATGTTCAGTTGACCGCGGTGCATCTGGAGCAACCCGAGCATGACGAGTGCTTCCGGCCGCATGTCGGAGTCAGCCAGCCCGATCAGCATCGCGATCGCGGGCTCCTCCTGCCTCAGTGCCAGCAGCGCCTCGGCCTGGCCAAGTCGAATCCGGCTCAGGCTCGGCTCAAGGCCCGGTTCGGTTTCGGCGGCGCGCCAGGCCAGCAAGGCGGCCTGGGGCCTATCGCGCTCGAGTTCGACGCGACCCAGGCGGGCGCGGACTGCTCGCCGTGAGAGGGGAGAGGACACTTGACCGGGTGCTCGCGTCTCCAGCAGGAGGCGCAGAATCATAGGGTCGTGGACCGCGGGCAGGTTCACCGTCCCCGCGACAGCGTCGCGGCTCAGACGGGACGCCTCGATATTGCCGGCGATCTGGTGCGCCAGGGCGGCGAAGAGGCCGGCCCGGGCCGCTACCTGTAGATCCCAGGCCGTCGCGTCCTCGGCAATCTGCTCGAACAGCGGCGCGGCATCGTTGGCGCGACCTGCTGCCAGCATCGCCGTGGCTTGCAGCTGCAACGCCCCGAGCGCCGGCCACGGGCTCGGGCTGATCGCGGGCGCCTCGACGGGCTGCTCGGCCACCGCCGCAAACGCCCCGCCGCGCAACGCATACCAGGCGGCGGCTCTGCTCCGCGCCCAGGTCGCATAGCGATCGGGATGGTCGACCCGATCCGCGACGAGCGTTGCCCACCCGCCCCTGGCGGGCGCGGCGTGGCCATCCAGCCACGCGGCGATCACGTACTGACTCTGGGCAGAGAATTCCGCAGACAAAACGACCTGCCTGGCGAGGTCCGGATAGACGCGCACGAGGTCGCCGACCGCTTCGTCGCGACCAGCCACCAGGTTCTGTTGGATTCGCGCGACGTAGACTTCCAGCGACAGCGGCTTGCCGACGGCGTCCCCGAGCAGCACGGACTCGCTTTCGATGCGGAGCACCGATTCGGTTGCAGCGGCGTCCGGGACGCTGACCGGGACCGGTGCTTCGGCCGGGCTTGTTGCGCAGCCGCCGGCCGCAAGCAGGAGTGCCCCGAGGGCAAGGCCCCGCGGCGTCACTGTTCGCCTCCCGGCTCGACGCTCTTGTGGAATGACGGCACCGTGTGGAAACGGAATCGATCGAAGATCGTTCGATCGAACGGTGGCTGCTCGTCGCGCATGACGCCCCAGTCATCCTTGCCGCCGGAAGCGCCCTGAGCTGCAGGACGGTAGGGGTGGATGCTGAGCGATTCGAGCAGGTTGCGGCTGATCTCGTCGGTTTCGGCGGGCGTGCTCAGGACGTAGGGACGGACCAGCACGATCAGCTCGCGGCGAGCGAGGACCGAAGTCGTGCGGCGGAACAGGAATCCAACAAGAGGGAGATCACCCAGCAGCGGCACCTGCACGCGCTGATCGGTTTCCGATTCCTCGATGAGGCCGCCGAAGGCCAGCAGGAGCCCGTCCCGCGCGACAATGGTGCCGCTGGCGGACTGGCTCTGCACCGTGTCGATCGTTTGCGTGGTAAAGCTGTTCCCGGTCGGCACGAGGATCGAGGCGCCGTCCTGATTGATCTGGCTGGTCTCCTGCAGCAGGCGCAGGGTCACCGTGCGGTCGGCGTTGATGTTCGCCGTCAGCAGCAGGTCGGTGCCGACGTCACGCACTTCGGTGATCGGTGTGGCCGTCAGCGTCGTGGTCGCGCCATCGCCCACGATGACCTGGGGCTCGGTGAAACCGGTCACCAGAGGCACCTGCTCACCCGAGAAGATGCGGCTGACTTCGCCGTTCGCGGTGAGCAGGATAGGCGTTGCCAGCGACGTCACGCGGCCCTTGGTCTGGAGCACCTGGAGCCGGGCCTGGAAGTTGTCGGAGACGATCTGAAAGACCCCGGCGTTGAAGTCGAGGCCCGTGCCGCCGGGCAGGATCGACCCCGCCGGCGGCGGCGCGATCTCTCCCTGGCTGAAGGAGCCATTGCCGTCGCCGGATTCGAAAGCGAAGTCGAAGCTGACGTCCAGCCCATCGCTCAGGTCGACGCGGAGGACGCGCACCTCGAGCAGCACCAGCGGGGTCGGCACGTCGAGTCGCTTGATCACCTCCGAGATCTCCTCGAGGAGCTGCTCGTCGCCGGAGCGAACCACGATTCGATTCAGCCGCTGAATCGTACCGACATAAGTGGGCGAATAGCGGGTCGCGAGCCGCTGTGCCGCGATTGCAGCGTCCTGGCCTCCCAGCTGCGCTTCGGCCAGCGCGCGCGCCTCCTCCGCGGTCAGGTCGGGGGTCTCCAGTGGAGTGAACTCCTGCGGCGTATTGTTGTTGTTGAACTGGTTCCCGAACTGGTTGCCGAACTGGCCGCCGAACTGGCCGCCGCGGAGATTGGAGACGGCGGTCCGACCGGCATTGGATCCGGTGGCGCTCAGGCCGCGGCTACGGCCTTCGATCACGTCGAAGCGGCGGAAGCGATTCTGCAGTTCCTCGAAGGTCTCGTCCTGGTTCTGGTCTTCTTCAGTGACGATCACACGGTCGCCGAAGGTATCGCCAATCACGCGCGCGACGTCGCTGGCGTTCGGGTAGAGCAGCGTGAACACTTCGGTTCGCGTGGCGCGGAAGGCGGCCAGATCGCTGCTCACCTCGTCGGCGGTCGCCAGAAAATGGATATCCCGAACCGCGTCGCGTCGACTGACCAGGCCCTGGGTGACCGCGATCGCGCTGAGCACACCCTCGAGATCGAGGTTTCGCAGCGTGATGGTCACACGGTCTTCGGCGACGGTGCGGCTGACGACGACGTTGGAGTTCGCCGCGCGCCCCAGTTCGTCGGCGACGCGGCCGAGCGGCACATCGACGAAGCGCGCCTCGATCAGGCGGTTGCGGTCGGCGGGGTCCTGCTTGATGTCCACGATGCCCATCGGCGTCGCGGTGCCGCGGCTGGGGTCCAGCACGAGGTTGCGCAGCGCGTCGGGCGGAACGGTGGGATCAGACTGCGCGAGAGCGGGTCCGGAAGCCGCGATCAGGACGGTCATCGCTGCCAGGGTTCCGGCCCCGATGGCCTGCTGTATTCGACTCACAAAGCTGCTCCATAAAGCGCCATCATAAAGGCGATATAAACGTATCCAACGACGCCACCGACCACGATGATCACGGCGATCTCGACGAGGCTCGACAGGGTTCGTATGAGCGACTCCAGCCGCTGCTCGTGGAACTCGGCACAGGAAATCAGGGTCTCGTCGAGATTCCCGGAACGCTCCCCGATCGCGACCATGCTGCCGAGCATGGGGGTGAAGGTCTTGGGTGCCGACAGCGCGGGTGCGACGGCGCCACCGCTGATGACGCTGTCGCGCGCTTCCGCGATCAGCACCGTCAGTCGGCGGTTCCGATGTAGCTCCTGGCAGGTGCGCAGGCCCTCGATGATCGTGACGCCGCTCGCGAGCAGAAAGGCGAACGAGCGGCTGAATGCCGCGGTGGCGCTCGTGCGCAGGATGTAACCGATCAGGGGGATTCGCAGCATCACGGTGTCGATGAAGAGTCGGCCGACCGGCGCGGCATAGGCCACCGCAAAGCAGATGATGAACAGCACGGTGCCACCGAGTAGCACCGGCCACCAGGTCAT
>JBCCZC010000285.1:0-7429 GCA_039188505.1 Pseudomonadota bacterium
CCGAACAAGAAGCGTTCGATCATGCTGGCCTTCTTCATGGGGCTTGCGCTTTCGATCGGCCTCGCCTTCCTGCTCGAACACCTCGACAACACGCTGAAGGGCGCGGACGACACCGAGCAGAAGCTGGGACTGCCGGTGCTTGGCCTGCTTCCGAGTCTGAAGACCCAGGACAAGAAGGATCTGTCACCGCTGCGGCAGTTCATGGCCGAACCGAAATCGGCGTTCGCCGAGGCGATCCGTACGATCCGGACAGGCGTACTGCTCTCGTCCCTCGACGACGAACACAAGGTGGTACTCGTCACTTCGTCGGTGCCGGGCGAAGGCAAGACCACGCTGTCCATGAATCTGGCGCGGGCATTGTCCGAGATGAAGCGGGTCCTGCTGATCGACGCGGATATGCGACGACCCATGGTTGCCAAGGCCCTCGACGGGGATGCGCAAAAGGGGCTGTCGCACTTCATTTCCGGCGAATCCGATCTCAAAGAGTGCCTCCAGAAAGCCTCGGATGCTCTCTATGTGATGCCCGCCGGCGTGGTTCCCCCGAACCCCCTCGAACTCCTGTCCTCGGCACGATTCGCCAGCGCCCTCGACAAGCTTGGGGATCACTATGACCATATCGTCATCGACTGCGCCCCGACGCTCGCTGTAAGCGACGCCATGGTGCTGTCGAAGTTGGCTTCTTCCGTCATCTATGTCGTCCGCGCCGACGCGACGCCCACCCAGGCCGCGCAGGCGGGGATCAAGCGGCTACGTCGCGTCGGGGCCCACGTCATCGGTGCCGTCGTCAACCGTGCCGTACGCAAGCATCGCCCCTACTACGGCAAGTATTCGAACTACTACGGCGACAGCTACTACTCGGATTACGGCTACGTGCCCGAAGACCGGGCGAACCGCGCCTGACCCGGCTCCGGATGACCACGCGCGCGCTGGGGTCACGATTGGCGAGCGCCGTTGCAGTCCTGTTCTTTCTTCTCGCGGCCGCCGCCGCGCTCCTGATCGGACACGCCGAACTCGAACTCCATCTGGCCTCGACGCGCCTCGACGCGTCCTGGAATAACCCGACCGATACGCTCCCGGTGGATCAGGCCGAAGCCCAGCTTGGCCGCGCCGGGCTGGCGCTCCAGCGGGGCGAACTCTACGCCCGCCGCGGCGAGCTGGCACTCGTTCGAGCCCTGCAGAGCAATGGTGACCGAGAGCGCCTCCTCGAGGCCCGCGCCTGGATGAATCGCGCCATTCGCGCACGGCCCTTGTGGCCCCAATTTCACGCCTGGCGCGCCGTGATCAATGCGAGACTAAGCGACGCTGAGGGCACCCGTGCCGACCAGCGGTCGGCGCGCGATCTCGGCCCGAACTCGGCAGCAACGCTCGTCGTCCTCTATCCACACGTCGGCGCCCTGGGACCCTGGCTCGATCTGGGTCTGGCCGAGGACCTCCTTGCGCTCGCCGAGCGCGCCGCGCGGTTTCAGGCGAAGCCGGTGGTCGCTATCATGCGGCGCTTCGGCTGGCTCGAACTCTGGTGCCTGCGCCCCCAGGTGCAGCTCTACGAACTCAGGGATTGCGAGCGCGCCCTGGCGAGCCTCGAAGAAAGACCGTCTGGAGATTCATGATGACCCAACCCCTGATTCCCGTCGCCCACGGCGAGCTCATCGACAAGATCACGATCCTCGAGATCAAGTCGGAGCGCATCTCGGATCCGGCGAAGCTCGAGAACGTCAACCGCGAACTCGCCGAGCTGCTGGCGATCTGGTCACCGTTCGAGGCATCGAACGCCGGCGTCGCCGATCCGCGGAGCCGCCTCAAGGGCGTCAACGAGGCGCTCTGGGACATCGAAGACGACATCCGGCTCAAAGAGGCTGCGAGGGCGTTCGACGAAGAGTTCATTCGCCTGGCCCGAGCCGTCTACGTGACCAACGATCGACGCGCGGCGATCAAACGTGAGATCAACGAGATCCTCGGATCGAAACTCGTCGAGGAGAAGTCCTACGAGGACTACTGAATGCGAGTTGCGCGGGGTCCGCAGTGGATCTTTCCGGCTGCTCGCCGGTCGAAGATCCAGTAGGATGAAAGCCGTTCCGCCAGGATTTCGGCGCCGGATCGATCAGCACGAGGCCCATTGCATGCGACGGATGACCGCGACACGAGTGACCCTTCTCCTGACCGTCTGCGTTGCGGTCCTGCTCGGCGGGTGCGCCAGCAACCCCGCGACGGGCGAGGCCACCGTCGCGCTGATGTCGGAGGAAAAGGAGGTCGAGCTCGGCAAGCAGCTGCATCCGCGCATCATTGCGCAGTACGGCGTCTATCCGGATTCGGAGCTCCAAGGCTACGTCAACGACATCGGTCAGCGCCTCGCGGCTGTCAGCGAGCGTCCGGACCTCGTCTGGAGCTTCACGGTCCTCAACGACGACACCATCAACGCCTTCGCCCTGCCCGGCGGCTATGTCTACATCACGCGCGGAATCATGGCCCATCTCCGCTCCGAGGCGGAGCTGGCGGCCGTCATCGGGCACGAGATCGGCCACGTCACGGCACGGCACGCCGCGACCCGCGATCGCAACCAGAAGCTGGCCGGCGTAGCGTCTACGCTCACCGCCATCGCGACCCGCTCGGTCGCCGGAGCCCAGGCTGCCTCCCTGGCAGGCGACGCGCTCGTGTCGGGCTTCGGCCGCACCCAGGAGCTGGAGGCCGACGAGCTGGGCGCCCGTTATATCGCCAAGGCCGGCTATCCGACCGAGGCTGTCTTTACCGCCGTCGAGATCCTCAAGCGACGCGAGCAGTTCGAGATCGAGCGTGCCCGTGCAGAGGGCCGCCAGCCGAGAATCCCCAAGGGTATTTTCAATACGCACCCGGACAACGACGTGCGCTTCGAGGAGGCCATCGAAGCGGCATCGCAATACCAGTCCGACGCCAATGCCGATCCCCGCGTGGAGGAGTACCTCAATCGGATCAACGGCATGGCCTTCGGGCCGAAGAATATCCCGGGGGTCGTGCGGAACAACTACTACTACCACAGCCGTTTCGGCATCAAGATGAAGTTTCCGGAGGACTGGCGGGTGATGGGCTCGACGGGCCAGATCCAGGCCATCTCTCCGGAGAATGACGCCGCCATGCAGGTCTTCGTCGTGGTTCCGGGTCGCAACATGACGCCCATGGACGTCATCCAGCGCAAGCTCGGCCTCTCGCAGCTCAAGGAAGCCCGCGAAATCACGGTCTCGGGCCTGCCGGCCGTCATCGGTATCGGTGATCGCTACGGCCAGGGGCCCTTCGGCAATCGCCCGGTACGGGCCGCGGCCATCGTTGACCAGCGGCGGCGCAAGGCCTATGTCTTCGCCGGGACGGGCAAGAACGACCTGAGCCGCATCGCACGCGACGACGATTTCATCCCCACGATCTTCACCTTCGATCACATGGAACGAAGCGAGATCAACCTCGGGCGACCGCCCGTCATTCGCATTGTCCGCGCCGAAGACGACACCACGATCGAGGGGCTCGCCGAGTCCTCGGCGGTTCCGGTGTTCGCCGAGCAGCAGCTGCGTCTGATCAACGGCCTGTATCCCGCCGGCGAACCCCAGCCTGGGCAGCTCCTGAAGACCGTCGACTGATCTCAGCGACCCTCACCGGCCGGCGTCGAGCGTCAACTGCCGGCCTGCGCCCCCGGGTCCCGGACGCCCTGATCCGCCTTTCTCAGGTTTTGAGAATGCGGGGTGGTTCAATAGAACCATCGAAGCAGGAGCCAGCCCATGATGCAGCGACACACCGACCACCCGATCATCGGCAAGACCATCACTGGCGTGATCGCGCGCCCCGGATCTGATGGACGCGAAATCGTCATGCTCCAGTTCGACGACGGCACCTGCTTCGAGGTCGTTTCTTCGCGGGCTCGCAGAGCGCTGACGCGCCTGGCCGGTGAGCGTCGGCAACCGGCCACAAGCGAGCAGATGAGCTTTTTCCCGCATGACGGTGAGCTCCGGGCTGCCTGAGGCCCCCTTGCCCTAGCCCCCAGCTTCGTCCACTGGGAGCCCACCGTCACCACCGAGGGCCGGCGCCACCCCGCCGGCCCTCACTCTTCGGGCTTGCGTTGCTCCTGCCCATCCTTTGCCAGCCGCCCATGCTTGCGCAGCTGGTCCCGCAGAACGTATTCGATCTGTGCGTTGAGGCTGCGAAGCTCGTCATCGGCCCAGCGCTGCATGGCCTCGTGGACCTGCTGGCTCAGGCGCAGGGCAAAGGGCTTTCGGGCACTCACAGCGCCCCGCCCCTTGCACCCGAAACGTCAGTGCGCATGGTTCAGGTGTAGAGGCTGCCGGCGTTGACGACCGGCTTGGCGCCGTCCTCACTGCACAGCACCACGAGGAGATTGGACACCATGGCGGCCTTGCGCTCCTCGTCGAGCGAAACGACATCCTTCGACGAAAGCTCGTCGAGCGCCATTTCCACCATACCCACGGCCCCCTCGACGATCTTCGTCCGCGCGGCGATGACGGCATCAGCCTGCTGGCGCCGCAGCATCGCGTGCGCGATTTCCGGCGCATAGGCCAGATGACTGAGGCGGGCCTCGATCACTTCGACGCCGGCCTTCTCGAGGCGCTCCTGGATCTCGCGCTTCAGTTCGTTGGAAATCTCCTGCGGATGGCTGCGCAGCGCGAAACGTTCCGGTTCGCTGGTCTCGTAGGGATACGCGGTCGTGAGATTCCGGATTGCGGCCTCGCTTTGGATGCTGACGAACTCTTCGAAATCATCAACCTCGAAGACCGCCTCCGCCGTGTCGACCACCTTCCAGACGACGACCGCCGCGATCTCGATCGGGCTGCCCGAACTGTCATTGACCTTCAGCTTGCCGCTCTCGAAGTTCCGCACCCGAACCGACACCGCTTGCTTCGCGTAAAACGGGTTGGCATAGCGCAGGCCCGGCTCCCGCACGGTGCCCTTGTAGGCACCGAAGAGCTGGATCACCTTGGCTTCGTTCGGCGCAACCATGAAAAAGCCGAACCAGAGAATGAACACGACGATGCTCGCTACGATCGAGCTGATGAGTACGAAGGGATTCGCTGACGCCGCACCCAGGATGATTCCCCCCAGACACACGAGCTGCAGGACCAGCAGGATCAGCAGCCAGGGATAGCCGGAATTCGCTTTAAGGGCTTGTTCACGGATCATGATCCACCTCCAGTTGATATCACTACGATATCATTTTGACAATTTGAAGCCCAGGAGTCGTCCGCCGGAGGTCATGGGCGCAGGCGCCTCGCTGACCAGCGACTCCATCCTGTCGAGTCCTTGCGTTGGTCCGGCCGCTCGCGAGGTTGCATCGTCCGGGCGCTTGCGCGAGACGGATCCCTCAGGTAGGCCAACGAGCGGAGGCGCCCGCTGATGCCGCGGCAGGCGCCCGCTTGGTCGCAACTGGCAGACCCACCAGGCTGTCTCAGCGCACCACGTCCAGGTTTGGCTGCTGCGGCAGGCGCAGGGATTTCAGAAAAGCCACCAGCGCTGCCCTCTCGCCGTTCCGAGCCGCGACGAATGCATTTCGGGCATCTTCCCCCTCACCCCCGTGCCACTCGATCGCCTCGGTCAGGGTCAGCGCACGACCATCGTGCAGATAGGGCGCCGAGTCCCCGACACCCCACAACCGCGGGGTAACGAACTCACGATTCCGGGCGTTGGTCGCCTCGCCGAACGACTCCGCCAGCTCCGGGCCCATGTCGTGCCGCTTGAGGTCGGAGTAGAGGCGCACTGCGATCCCGGTGCCCCGGGGTTCGAAGCCCGCCGGCGGCGCCGTCAGATTCGTGGTGTAGTGAGGCGTGTCGGCGTCCGGAAGCCGGTAGGAGAGCTGCCGACCCTTCGACTCGAGCAGCGGTCGGTGGCACTCGGCGCAGCCGATCTCGAAGAAGACCCGGGCTCCCTCGCGGACGTTGCCCTGTGCTTTCTTCGCCGGCCGCTCCATCGTCGTCAGAAAGATCTCCAGAGCCGAGATCTCCCCCACGAGCAGCTCATTCGCCACACCGTCGCCGTCGCCGTCAACATCGGGCCCGACGAGCTCCACCGGCTCCATGCCGAAATGGAACGCCATGGCGTTGGCAGCGAAATCGCGGACGGTGGCAAATTCGCCCTTCCTACCGAAGGGCCGAACCACGAGGTCCCGGTCGACACCCGTAACGCCGTCCAGGTCGATGTTGCCCGCACCGTCAGCGATCACGGAACCGAAGTCGACGCCGTGAGTTCGGAGTGGAACCACGCGCCCGGGCTGGCTGAGTGAGAGATCGCGCAGGCGCTGCAGCTCGGCCGTCATCTCCTCGGCGAGCAGCTGTACGGCACCGCTGCCAAAGAGGTGCGGCGGTACGATGATGCGCCCGTCGGTGAAGGCGAAGCCCGCCTCGCTGACGTCGATGATGTCCATGACCGTCGGCTTGAGTATCGGCACATCGTTGATGCCACCGAAGCCACCGACACCGAAACGCGGCGGCACCGTGCTGGTGCTGACCAGCGCATGGCAGTCCACGCAGCTTTGCCCGTCGAGTCCGTTGATGCGCAGGAACGTACCGTTGTTTCCGAGGGTTGGTCGGCCGCCCGAAGACAGTGGGTCGCTGGGATCCATCGGACCATCGCCGTAGCCGTCGCCAAAGTTGAACGGCGTCGCAAAGATCTCGAGCCCCGCCCGGCGAACGGTCCGGAGATCACTACTCGCCAGACGAGCCTGGTCGAAGCGATCGGCCATGTCCCCGAGGCGCCCCTGCTCCTGGGCCAGCGTTCCCGTCGTAGTCAGCAGCAGCAGCGCGGCCAGCAGCCCCTGCCCCCGCGATCGTGCCCCAATGATGCTTCCCATGGGCCCAAGCTAGCATGATCCCCAACGCCCTTGAATCCCTTCCTACCGGGGAAACTCAGATGCCGACGACAGCGACGATGTCCTCGCGGCCAGCCTCGATGCGGGAGAACAGGAACCGCTCGCCATCCGGGGAGACGTCGCGCAGCATGCCGGCCTTCGCCGGTTCGGAAGACAGGAGCTTCTCCTCCCCGCCGGAGCCATCCAGCGCCAGCCGGAGGATGTGGATGTTCTCTTCCTCGTCGTAGACCGGCGCATAGAGCCACTCGCCGCGGACGACCCAGGTTTCGTGAGTCGCGAACTGGACAATTTCGGTGACCAGTTCCTCCTCCCCCCCGTTGACCGGCACCCGCCAGACGCCGTAGCGGTCCAAGCGGGTGAAGTAGACGAAGCCGTCGCCCGGGAGGAACGGCCGGTGGCTGCCGTGATGCGTGAGCTGCTGTCGATCCTCGGATCCGCGCTCGAAGCGCCAGAGCTGCCAGTCCCCGGACCGCGCCGAAACGAGATAGTACGCCCCGTCCGGACCAACGGCGCCGGCGCGAACTCGCTCGCCGGGAGCGCTGATGACCTCGACGATCCCGGAACGGAGATTGACCTCGTAAAGCGCCTCCTGACCGC
>JBCCZC010000286.1:0-7395 GCA_039188505.1 Pseudomonadota bacterium
AGCGAAGCCCCCGGCCCCGAGGCTAAACATCGCATCGATTTTCTGTCATCATAAATTTACTGGCATCAATACCAATGGCCGACCTGGCCGTGCCAGAAGGGGGGAGGCCTGCGTCGGGACATGCTCCGGGGCTGTCCCTTCAGCGGAAACGCGCAAGGGGGAAACACAGATGATTGGCGATGCCAGCAGTCCGATCGACACGGTACTCGGGAACAAGAAGCTCGTTCAGCAGTTCTGGATCCAGGTTCTCAACGGCGGCGACTATGATCTGATCGCCAAGATGCTCGCGCCCGACTACACCTACAACGGGCATCCTTCGCCGGCGGAAGGAACCGCCAAGTGGCTCGAAGGCCTGCGCTCGGCCGCGCCAGATACCTACTTTCGCATCGAGGGACTCATCGGCGCGCACGACAGCGTTGCCGTTCGCTGGACCGTTACCAGTACGGTCGAAGGCAAGGAAACGATGCTGACCGGCGAGAACATCCTGACCTTCAACGATGCAGGGCAGTGTGTCTCGAACTGGCAGTCCATGGGCACGCCGGACTTCGCCCATGTCGTGTCCTGACTGACGACAGCGTCGTTCCCGTGGGTCGGGTTACTTCGTTTCTCATGGCACCGTGTTCCCGAACTGTGTCCGCGGCCGGCTTGCTCTGTGTGCTGCTGTCGCTGGCGCTGCCTGCGGCGGGTGCCGACGATGCGGCGGAGGCGCTCGTGCCGCTGACCGAGCAGGGTCAGCCGACGGACTGGTGGTTCGCGTTCAAGTTCAGCGCGGCCAATTTCCCTGAATGTGGGCCGAACGCCCAGCGCGCCTGCCCCTTTGGCGGGACCGTTCAGGACTATCGCTACGGCTTCGGACAGCAGTTCGTCTTTGCCAGCAGCAACGACGCAACGCTCGAGCAGGGCCAGGTGTGTCTCGGCGCGACTTCGGGCAGTACCGGGCCGGACCCGCTCGGGGCGACCTTCGGCCGCATCTACGATGGGGACGACTACTTCGTTGTGTGGAACGATCAGTTCTACGAGCAGCCTCCCATCGAGGGGTGCTCCACCTCCTGTTCGTCGCCGTGGGGGCACGCCAAGGGCATGCTGGCCTGGGACGACGAGGGCAACGGCCTGGTCCTCCAGGTAACGACTCCGGCCTGGCCCGGAGCGGGCAGTCGAAGCCATCCGCGCGCGGCGGGCGGCAACACCCTTGGCTGCGTTTCCCTCGACGACGACATCGCCGTGGCGCAGCATTTCTTTGCGCTGAAGCTCGACGCCGACGACGTGAAGAAAGTCCTACGCGCGCTGGCCAATGCCAGCGTCGTGACCGACGTGCATTCACCGCAGATCGTCAACAACGGCGGGCCCGCGGACATCCAGGCTCTGGTCAGCCGGCTGGGCGTCCAGTCGCAGAGCACGGACGTCGGCAACGTCACGCTCTCCTCGGGCGTGCAGCTCATTTCCAAACCATCCGCGCTCCACGTGCCACCGTGGCAGCTTGTGTCGGCAACCCTCGGCGGCATGGATCTTCGCGCCGCAACCTGGTGGGCCGACCCGGAGATCGACTCGACCACGAGCGAGACGAACGTTTCGTGCTGGCAGGACGATCTGGGGGAGCCCGGTGCGGTGACGATCGCCACGTCCGGCTCGTGGCAAGGCACGACCTTCAGCCTGAAAGGCGGCCTGGGCAACGCATACAACCACGCCAAGTTCGCGGTGGAGGACGTCGCGAAGCCCACGGTGGCCATCTTCGGCGACATGAATCAGCAGGGCGCACTCGTGCCGGGGGGCGCTTACGAGAAGCAGAAGTGCTCCAGCAGCCAGAACGGGCGCGGCGGCACCTTCTACGTCGTCCGCGACGAACAGCTCGCCGCTGGCCTGGCCGCGCTGATCAAGGGCGCCAGCGCGCCCGTCACGCTGTCCGGCAAAAACGTCAGCGGCAGCGACCAATAGCGTTCACTCATGGGGGAAGTAGCAATGAAAGACCTTCGCTTTGGACCGATGGTCGTCGTCGCGCTCGCGCTCGCGGCCTGCGGCGGCGCGGACGATGACACTAGCGCTGCAACGGAACCTGTTCCGACGCCCGCGCCCGCCGCCGAACCGTCGGCGACCGTGGAAGTCGCAGCGGAAAGGACCGGCGCCGGTACCTGCCTGGGCATCTACCCGAGCTACTGGCAGGATCCGGAATTTCCGGCGATGTACAAAGGGCAGACCGTCAGCAACCAGGCCCCGGACGGCTACGACGGGCCGGTCTTTCGCCTGAGCGACGCCTTCCCGACCGAGATGCCCGATGAGGCCGCGGCGCAGCCGTGGCGCGACAGCCGGTTCGACGCGATGTTCGATCCGGCGACGGATCAGGCCACGAAGACCGAGCTCGCCAACGAGTATTCGTGGCTGGTCATGGCCTACATCCAGGAGGGCAATGTCGACAGCGGCGACATCGAGACCGACTGGGACGTGTGCAACAACACCGTCCGTTCCTGGTATCACATCCCGTTCCAGACCTACAACGTTCTGGCAGGTCGCGAGTTCACCCACGGGCTCACGCGCGAGGCGCCGGTGACCTTCAGCATGAAAACCGCGCCCGCTGACCTCAAGGGGACCATGTGGGCGATCGGGTTCTTCAACCCGACGGCCGCCTATTCGATCGGGACGGTCTGGGGCCGCGACGGCGCGGCGCAGATTCCCACGGAGAATGTGTCCTTCGCCGAAGGCGCCGTGGTCGGCAAACCGCTGTTCACGACGCTCGACGCATCAAAGATGCCCATGCTGAAGAACCTCCCGTCTTGGACCGCGAACATCTCCGATCCGTCGTTCTGCGGCTGCAAGCCCGCCGAGGGCAGCCAGTGCTCCATGGTCGAAGAGAGCCAGCAGTGTCCGCGCAGCCTCACCGAATGGAACCCCGTCACGCTGCTGCAGTTCGATATCGCGATCAAGGACTCGCGCGCACCGGGTACGGAGTGGGTCTTCGGTACCTTTGTCGCGGACGGTCACCGCAAGGCGGACGAACCCAACCCGTGGAGCCGCATGTCACCGCTCGGCCTGATGTGGGGCAACTCCACACCGCCCGCTGGAACACTGGCCTCGGCTTTCCCCGACGATCCACGGACCAACGGCTTCGAAGACATGGTCATTTTCTGGGACACGGTGGACATGCTGAACGCTGACGGCGGCCAACATACGACGCTCCACCCGGGTCACCTGGGGTGCAACTCGAGGCTCGACGGGCCGGCAGACAAGCAATACAGCTCGTGCATGTCCTGCCACGGAACGGCTTCCGTTGCCGACGACAACATCAAGGTTCCGCCCATCGCCGCGCAGTTCGGGGGGCTGACCTCCGAATGCGCCATGCCCGATCCCGACAATCCCGGCCAGTGGATCGACGCAAGCGGGGCGACGGCCAGGATCCGGACCGTTGGCGAGGACGGACCCGCGATCACTTATCCGGAAATCGACTCGATCTATTTCGCCAGCACAGCGGCGGCCACCCCGTTCAATGCCACGGTGGTGCAGAGCTCGGGACCGGTGAACATCCTCCCCGGTCAACCGGATTACGGCGACGCGCGCACGGACTGGATTTCGCTGGACTACTCGCTGCAGTTCTCGATCTCGATCCAGCAGTGGAAGCAGTGGCAGCAGCATCTCGCCGCAAACCACGCGGCCCAAGAAAGAATCCATAGCGCGAAGCTGCCGCGGCGCTAGGACCATCTATCGGAGGATTCCATGACCGACAGCGGGAACGTTGCGCCGACCCTGGCGTCTCGCCTGGCGTGCGCCTGCAATTGCGCCTACGGCATCGATGCGAACACGGGGCGCTACACGCCGCCGGCAATCTACGATGCCGGTGTCGGCTGGATCGGTGATCCGACAGCAATCTCGGCACCCGAGGCGACCCAGCCGGAGGGACCGCATGTCAATGCGTGCCTGGTCGGCCTGAGCGCCGACGGCATCGTCGTGGCGTTTCGGGGCACGCTGCCGCCGGCGTGGACCGTGGCGAGCCTCGAGGACTGGTGGCAGGACATCGTCGACTCCGAGCCCGTGGCGGCGCCGCCGCTGCCCGGTAAGGTGCACTCCGGTTTCCTTGCTGCGGTGCAGACGATCTGGAACCGCGTCCTCGCCGCCGTTCAGGCACTCCAGGCGGCGAACCCCACTGCGAGCGTGCTGGTGACCGGGCACAGCAAGGGCGGCCCCCTGGCCAGTATCGGCGCGGCGATGCTGCAGCTCAGCGAGAACGTGTCGATCGCGCAGGTCGTCACCTTCGCCTCGCCCCATCCGGGTGATCAGGACTTCGTCGCGGGCTACCCCTCGGACATCGCGGTGACGCGCTACGAGAACTACCTCGACATCGTCCCGTTCCTCCCGCCGACGGACGAGTTCTACAAGCTCTTCCACGAATTCATGCCCGAATCCTGGCAGCGAGAGTTCTGCAGCTGGTTCCCTTCGATCTGTAAGGTGCTCGAAGACGCATCGCACTGGCACTACACGTCTCTGGGAGAACTCCGATACGTCACGTCCGACGGAGAGGTCCTGGGCTCGGACCATCTCAAGGCCGAGCCATGGCTGCGGCTCATCGAGATCGTGGGCGCGATCTTCGGCCTGGGAACCCACGACGAGACGGTCGCGGCGGCCAGGAAGGCCGGCCCTGTCGCGATGAGCGAGAGCGGCCTGGGAAGAATCGGCGCGGCACACTGCATCGCCTGCAAGTCCAACGATCCGAACGCGAAATGCGCCGGCGGCTACATGACGGGCTCGGGGGGCGACATCATCTGCCCGTCGGCAGCCTAGCAACCTGTCGGACTTGGCCGAAGCTACTGCGCCGCTTGCCCCGTACCTAGGAGCGCCAGCAACGAGCCAAGGGAGGAGTGCGCATCTGGGCTCCCAGCCGAAGGACGCGACGACGCTGAAATCGAGCGGGTCGGGCGAAAAGGAGGAGCCATCGTGGCAGCAGCAATAATTTTCGTCTTCAATTAGTCATTATCCATGCGCTACTATGAAAGGACGGGTGTGGCCTATTGGGGGGCTGCGCTTGTTTATTCCGGGAGGGGAACACCATGAAAGTCAATGACCAACGCCGCGCCATGTCAGGCGAATTGATCGAGAAGGCACTCAAGGATCCACAGTTTCGCAAGGACCTGAACGCCGATCCCAAGGGAACGCTGGAGAAGACCTGGGGCGTGACGCTGCCCGAGGATCTCAACATCCATATTCACAACGAGTCCAACAAGGATCTCCATTTCGTCTTGCCGAGCGCCGGGACCGAATCTCTGGAGATGCCAGAGCTCACGGCCGAACACAGTACCTGGCATCACGTGGGGCACTTCACGGATTGCGTGGTCGAGTGCACCCAGTGCGGTAACAACGAGACGACCTGTCAGCCCGGGCCCACCGGCGAAGAGTGACCGCGAGCGAGCTACGCAGCGCGCGTAGCGTCGAGACGGCGATTCTGTCGCGCGAGGATCTCGCCGCGATCTGGGCGCGATCGCTCACCTTGTACGAGCGACTTGATGGCCTCGACGGGGGATTGGCGTTCGCCGCCGGCGACACGGCCAGGCTCGAGTCCCGGCTGGTCCGGTGGCGGGACACCTGCGCCAAGGGCAGTCACGACGAATTCCTGCGCCGGCTGAGTGAGGACGGGCTCTCGGCGGAGGACGTGAAGCGGGTCCTCGGATCGCCCGAAGCAGGAAACGGGTTCCAGGAGCCGCTTCCAACCTGGTGCGACTTTCTCGGCGAGGCCCTGCACGGGGTTCGCGACTGGGACGACACCGAGATCTTCGAACCGCGCGCCCATGATCCCGCCTTGCCATTCTTCCCGCTGATCACGCCGTTCGCCCGCCACGCGATACGTCGACTGCGTGACGCTGGGGAATTCTCATGCGTCACCGACAAGGCAATCGAGGCATTGAGTCGCAAGCTGCACGCGCGTCTCGCCTACCTCGCAGTCCAGGCCCATCACCTCGAGTTCGTCATCTTTCGATCGACGCGCGAGAGCAGCCTTGCGCCCGTGCTGCGGCGCGCCCTGGGCGAGTCGAGCACCGTTGTCTACCGCGAGTTCGTACGTCAATTCTACGCGGGCGAATGGCGACGATTCCTGCTCGAGTATGCAGTGCTCGCGCGCCAGCTAGCGGTCATCGCGATGGACTGGGCGGACGCGATGACTGACCTGCTACGCCGCCTCGATGCGGACCACGCCAGCCTGCGCGACGCATTCGCGGGCGGCGAGGAGCCAGGGAAGGTCGTTGAGATCGAGCCCGACGTGTCGGACTTTCACCGGCGCGGGCGCGCCAGCGCGATCCTCCGCTACGAGTCCGGCCTGAAGGTCGTCTACAAGCCCAAGAGCCTCGACACGGACCTGTTGTTCGGTCGGCTGATCGACTGGGCCAACCAGCAGCCGGGCCTCCTACCCATGCGCTCCGTGCCCACGCTCCACCGAGCGGGGTACGGCTGGCAGCGATTCATCCGCCACGAACCGTGCGACGACGGGGACGAGGCGCACGCCTTCTATCGCCGAATGGGACAGCTGCTCGGCCTGGTCTACGCGCTGGAGGGCTACGACTGCCATCACGAGAACCTCGTGGCCGGCGGCGCCATGCCGTACCTGATCGACACCGAAACGATCTTCAACCCGTACAAGGAGATGGATTCGGCCGCAGGTGATCGGCTCGACGCGGCCAGACTCGCGTCCAAGACCCTCTACTACTCCGTCGTGCGGACCGGGCTACTGCCGACCTGGAGCATTAGCGACGGCGGCAGCAAGCGAGACATCAGCGGACTGGGCGGGGCCGGCGAGCAGCGGAACGATCCGTTTCGCGTCACGACCTGGATCGGGGGCAACTCCGACGACGTTCGGGTGGAACGTACTACCGCAACGATCATGCAGCAGGGCAACCAGCCGGCGGAGCCGTCGGGCCAGACGATTCATGCGGAGGGTTTCGTCGACGACATCCGCGAGGGCTTCGCCGCCTTCTACCGGGCCCTCCTGGCCAAGCGCGAGGCGTTTCTGCGCGAGATCGAGTCGTGGCCTGCGGTTCAGGTCCGCTTCGTGCGCAAGCCCACGCAGCTCTATGCCGACATGCTGCGCCGGCTGATGGAGCCGACGGCGCTGCGCGACGGCATGGACTGGAGTATCGAGGTCGACTATCAGAGCCGGATGTTCCTGGCAGCGAAAGCCGCCGATGGCGGCATCTGGAACCTGCTGCGCGAGGAATTCCGTTCGCTCATGCGCGGCGACATCCCTCATTTTCGGGTACCGACGGATTCCCTGGACATCCACGGGGCGGACGGTTCACAGGTCGTCCCCGGCTACTTCACGACGAACTGCGCCACGCGGCTGACGGAGAAGATCCGGGCGCTCAACGAGAACGACCTGGCGCTCCAGGACCGCTACATCACCTACAGCTTCTACGCCCGCGACGCGCG
>JBCCZC010000287.1:0-7377 GCA_039188505.1 Pseudomonadota bacterium
ATCCCTCAGGCAGGAAGGTCCTTCACGCGGAAGGCATCACCTAGCCGGCGCCGCCCGTGGGCCGGGGCGGTCATGTCGATGCTGGAGACGGCGAGGAAGAACTCCAGCGGTCCGAGCGGCTTCCTGAGGCCGACGAGCGAGCCGATCGCAACGGCGAGCTTGCCGAGCCAAAGTGGCACGTGGTGCACGCGAGACGGACGCTCCAGGACGTCGAAGGCCAGCTCGGCAATCTCGTTTTGGGTAAAGGACTCGGGACCGCCGATCGGAGCAGCGGCCAGACCGGCAGTGGTTGCGCTCACGCAGGCCGCCGCCATGTCCGCACCGTGGATCGGGCTGATTCGCGCTGCGCCATCGCCGAAGAGATAGACCCGCCCCTGGCTCGCCATGGTCAGGACCTCCTGGAGGTCCGAGAAGAACCCACTGGGCATGAGGATCGTCGATGCGATTGGGGCCGCCGCAAGCTCCTGCGCGAAACGCTCCTTGGCGCGGACCATCGCGACGTTGGGCATTCGTTCGGCGTTGAGTACGTGGACGTAGGCGAAGCGCCCGACATCCGCGGCGAGCGCGGCATCGAGCAGATTGCGATTGGCCCGGTAGTCAACGTCGTCGTAGCTCAGACCGTCGCGCTGGCGCGTGATGCCCACGGCCGAGACGACCAGGTCCACACCCTGGAGCTTACCCGCCAGGCTATCCGGCTCGGTGACCTCAGCCTGAATCACTCGGTCAGGCGTGATCGCGGCATCCGCCAGGGCGTCCGGTCGGCGCGCCAGCGCGAGCACGTGGAAGCCGGCGTCCGCGTAGGCGTTCAGCAGATGGCGTCCCAGATAGCCGGTGGCGCCCGCGATGAGAACGGTCTTGGGTCGTTGGGTCATCGTGACTGCCTCTTCAGTTCGGTCATCGGATGTCGCGCCGGTTCCGGGTCTTCTTCCCGCGGCAGCCGTTCGTCCGGCCGGTAGGCGGTTTCGTACAGCAGGTGACTCACCAGCAGCTTCAGGAAGAACAGCGGCAGAAACCACTCGAGACCGGGCGTCGGCGCCAGCAGATAGGTGTTGCCGAGCAGCACCAGGCTGAAGAGGCCGAGCGCAACCGGCCGCTGCAGGTACAACGGGCTGATGAGGATCAGCGCCGTGGCGCCGAGGAGGAAGACCGAAGTGCCGATGAAGAAAGCGCCGTCCCCGGCCCGGAACAGCCAGGCAACGACGGCGAGATGGACAACGTGCATGCCGACGAAGCCAAGGTGCTGCTGCCATTCCTGGCCCGGCCGGTGGAACCAGCGCTTGGCGGCCGACGTAGCGTTCGTGATCACGCCACCGACGAGATCGAAGGCCAGGAAGGCGAGGAGCCCGAGCTGAACGGCACTCCAGGCGACCGGGAGCGAGCGGGCGTGGATGAGCGTTGCAGCGGCCGCAATTGCGGGCGGGATGAACTGCAGCGCGATCTCGGATCGCGTCGCTCCCGGGCCAATCAGGCGATCGAGCTGGCCGCCCCAGCCTGATCGTGGTGCAGGTGTAATCATGGACCAGCGATCCTCTGCGTTCATTCAGGGTCCTCCAAAGTGGATACATAACAACTGTTATGGAAAAACATAACAACTGTTGTGATAAGCTGTCAACTCAACCGGTGAAACAAGGCGCAGAGGCCGCATGAAACAACACGATCGTCGACTCGAGGTTTCGAACGCCGCGTGGCGTGTCATCGTGCGCGAGGGACTCGATCGAGCCACGATGCGAGCTATTGCGCGCGAGCTTGACTGCACAACGGGCGTCGTCACCCACTACTTCCATAGCAAGGAGGAGCTCATCCTGTTCGCGCTGCATCAGGTGACGGAGCGACTCCAGAGGATCATGGGAACACTAACGGCGCAGACGGAAGGCGCCGCGAGGCTTGTGGCCATGCTCACGGCGTTCCTGCCGGTGGATCGCGAGCGCGAGGAGATCCTGCGGGTGTGGGTCGCCTTCCTCGGCTATGCGGTCGGACGCGAGGCGCTCATGGGCGAACACCAGCACAGCGCCGGATCGTTGCGCCAGGCGATCATTCAGGAGCTGGAAGCGCTCCAGCAGACTCATGTCGTCCGTGCAGATATCGTCCCGTCGAGCACGGCCAACGTGCTCCTCGCGCTGGCCAATGGCGTAGCGCTCGACACGCTGCTGCAAGCGCAGTCCCTGAGCGTGAAGCAGCAGCGAGAGGCCATCGAGGAGCAGGTTCAGGCGCTGCTTGCCTAGGCACCGCGCTTTGACCGCGCGGCGGTTCCCTCACCGCCTCAGCGGAACTCCATCACGCCGTCGTCCACGCGGCCGTAGCGGATGCGCAGCATGTCCAGCAGGTAGTTCTCGTACAGGCGCCAGGGCCAATGAGCGCCCTGCTTCGGCAGGATCGGCAGCGCGCGCTGAACGTAGCCTGACGTGAACCGGAGGAAGGGCTCCTCCGTGGCGGAGGCATCGCGCTGGCGGGGCGTAGCGCATCGGTAGCCTTGCCGCGACATGTGGTTCAGAACGCGGCACACGTACTCTGATGTCAGGTCGGCCTTCAACGTCCAGGATGCATTCGTATAGCCGAAGGAGATCGCCAGGTTCGGCACGTCGCTGAACATCATCGCCTTGTAGCACATGGTGTCCGGGGGCGAGAACTCGCTGCCGTCGATGGTCACCGTCATCCCGCCGAAGACCTGGAGCACGAGGCCGGTCGCCGTGACGATGACGTCGGCCTCGAGAGTGCTTCCCGAGCGCAGCCGGACCCCGGTCTCGGTGAAGGTGTCGATGTGGTCGGTGACGACGGATGCGGAGCCGCTTCGGATGGCGTCGAAGAGATCGGCATCGGGCACCACGCAGACGCGCTGGTCCCAGGGCTTGTAGTCCGGGGCGAAGTGCTCGTCGACCGGGTAGTTCTTGCCCAGTTCCCGCCGCACGCCGCGCCGGATGAGTTTCTTCATCATCGCCGGGAACCGCTGCGATAGATCGAAGAAGAGCCGGGCGAGGAGGACGTTCTTCCATCGGGTCAGGAAGTAGGCGATCCGGTCGCCAAGCCACCGCCGGAGCGTGTTTGCGATCCGGTCCTCGGAGGGGAGGTTCACGATGTAAGTCGGCGAGCGCTGCAGCATCGAGACATGGGTCGCTTTCTTCGCCAGCTCCGGTACGAGGGTGACGGCTGTCGCGCCCGACCCGATCACGACGACGCGCCTGCCGGCAAGGTCAATTGAAGCCGGCCAGTGTTGAGGATGAACGATCGGACCCGAGAAGCGATCGAGGCCCGGGAACTCCGGCGTGTAGCCATCCTGGTAGTCGTAGTAGCCGCTGCACATGAAGAGGAAGTCGCACGTGAGCGTCACCGGGGCCTCGCTGCCGGTGCGCGCCACGGTGAGCGTCCAGCGGGCCTCGGCGGTCGACCAGGCGGCGTGGGCCACGCTGTGGCCGAAGCGGATGTGCGGATCGATGTCGTGCTCGGCCGACGTGTCCTGCAGATAGTCCAGGATCGCCGGGCCATCGGCGATCGCCTTCTGCGCGTTCCAGGGCTTGAAGCGAAAGCCGAGCGTGTGCATGTCGGAGTCCGACCGGATTCCGGGATAGCGGAACAGGTCCCAGGTGCCGCCGAGGCGCTCACGGCGCTCGAGCACGACGAAGGAACGATCGGGGCAACGTTCTTTCAGTTGACAGGCCGCACCGATGCAGGAGATTCCGGCACCGACGACAACGACGCCGAAGTGTTCGATGGCTGGCATGCCGGGGATGCTATCAGCAGTCGATCGAGAACGGCGCGGTGTCCTTGCCGCCCCGTCGCGGGCGAATCAAGCCATGGTCGAAGCCGCCGCAGCGCAAGCCGCGGGGGTCATCCGCCGACGGGTGCCCGGGTCCAGCGCCCCAGGAGCTCCAGACCGGATTGGTCTGCCCCGAGATTGTGGAGCACCACGAAGCCGATGAACGCGCAGGGCAGGAAGAGCAGCCAGGCGACGCGGGTACGCAGGTAGCGAGCCAGGACGATTGCGATGGCGAGCGCCGTCAGCGCATGGAGGAGTCCCAGCGGGCTCAAGAACTTGATGTCCTCGGACATGCCGAGCCCGACCACCGCAGTGTAGCCGGCCGCCCCGACAGCGAAGCGCCTGAGGCGCCCGGCGCCCCCGAAGACCAGCAGCCCGAGTAGGAGGGCGAGGAAGCCAACGCCGATGCCGATCTGCGCGATCGGAACGTAGTGGTCGAAGACCAGCTCCCTCACGATTCCTCCGGGGTATTCAGCGGAGTCGTGAGTCTGCCACGGTCCGGCGTTCTCCGCCTCCGGTGGCACCAGCAACCTGTCGGACCTAGCCAAATCTACCGCAGCGCCGCCGGAGCGGCCCATGGCGGTTTTCGCGGAGCGAAAGAAGCCATGGGCCCGAGGCGATCAGCGCGTGCCGCCGGAGCGGCCCATGGCGGTTTTCGCAGCGCGAGAGAAGCCGTGGGTCCGAGGCGATCAGCGCGTGCCGCCGGAGCGACCCATGGCGGTTTTCGCAACGCGAAAGGTGAACCCGGAGAATGGCGACGCATCGCGTCGACCCGGGTGAACGATCCCGCGCCTGCGTGCGCGGGAGCCGTATCCGAGCCGTGGGTCCGAGGCGATCAGCGCGTGCCGCCGGAGCGGCCCATGGCGGTTTTCGCAACGCGAAAGGTGAACCCGGAGAGTGGCGACGTATCGCGTCGACCCGGGTGAACGATCCCGCGCCTGCGTGCGCGGGAGCCGTATCCGAGCCGTGGGTCCGAGGCGAACAGCGTGTGACGCCTCGCACGGATTCAGCAGGCGATACCCGCACGTCGAAAAGCGACAACGCGCAGTCGCCACGGACCCGGCGCTATTCTCCTCTCGGGATCACCCGCTGCCACCGCACGACACGCCAGCTCGCTACGAATCCATCAGTCCGACAGATTCCTAGCGCGTTGCTTCGAACGCCCGGATCATCTCCTTGCGCGCCGGGGCGTCCGGCATCGGTCCGGTCAGCGCCGCCATGTTCTCGCGCATGTGGTCGACGCGGGAGGTCGCCGGGATCGCGCAGGTCACGGCCGGATGCGAGATCACGAATTTCAGGAAGAAGGCCGCCCAGGTGGCGCAGCCGAGGTCGGCGGCGATTGGCGGGAGCGGCCGATCACCGACCCGACGGAACAGGCCGCCGCCCTCGAAGGGCCGATTGATGATCACCGCCTTGCCCTGGTCGAGGGCCAGCGGCAGCAGGCGACGCTCGGCCTGACGGTTCGCGAGGCTGTAGGTGAACTGGACAAAGTCGAAGGGCTGCGTCCGGATCACTTCAGCCAGAGCGTCGTGCCGGCGACCGTGGGACGTCGTGATCCCGGTGTATTTCAGCTGGCCTGCCGCCTTCATGGCCACGAGGGTCGCCAGGTGCGTGCGCCAATCAACCATGTTGTGAACCTGCACGAGATCGAAGCGCTCGATGCCCCACCGGCCGAGCTGGTGATTCATCTGGTCGATGCCGCGGTCGCGGCCGGGGATCCAGACCTTCGACGCGGAGAGCAACGCCCCCCCGTCGAGCTGCCCGAGCGCATGACCGATGACGTCTGGAGCGCTTCCATACATCGGCGAGGAGTCGACGAGACGCCCACCAAGCTCGAAGAAGGTGCGCAGGACGTCGACCCGCTGCGCCCGCGCCGCCGGGTCCGTGCCGACGTCGAAGGTGATCCAGGTCCCCATGCCGATGGCGGGAATCGATTCACGAGTCGAGGGAACACGCCGCATGGCCGTGGCCGAGGCCTTCGGTGCCAACGCGGCTGCGGCGAGCGCGCCGAGAAAGGTCCGTCGATCCATGATTCCCATCCCACCAGTATCGTGATGCCGGAACGACGCGCCAACCCGGAAGGGGTTCGGCGCGCGCCACTGAAGCAGGATTTGCACCATGATCGGGCACGAGGTGTGACCGGGTGTGATCGTTCCCGCATCAGCCAACTTTCGTCACTGCGCGCGGCCCGGCCGCAGTGCTATCCATGAACTCAGCGTGGCTGGGCACGCTCGGTAACCACAAGGCCCTTGGGTGCGTCCCAGTAGGGGTGGCAATACGCGATCAGCGAGGGTTTGGCGTGAGTGCAGTGGCAATCAAGGGAGACTACGCCTTCGTGCTCGACGGGCCCCTGCGCGGCCAGTACGACGACGAGGCCCTTTTCGTGCTGCCGCTGAAGGGCATGGCGCGCGCTAACAGCGGCTCGGCGGTCGAACGCGCAGCGGTTGCGGGCCGTGCGGTCTACTGGCCGGCTCCGGGACGCCTCGCGCTCACCCCGGACGGCTACTCCGGCTTCCAGGGCATCGTCGCCGTGCTGGGCCCGACCACCCGCAGCCTCGTGGAACAGGGGCTCCCCCCGCTCGCGACGGCCTTCGACGCAGATCCACTCGTGCTCTCGATGTACCCCTCGCTGCGACCCTGGATGACCATGTCGAGCGACGTCCGCTTTCCGCTCGACCCGAATCACGTCTTCGCGGAGTTCGTCACCCGGCGCTACGCCGCCCACCGCGACGTGCTGCTGCGGCTACCCGGAAGCGAGCATCGACGCAGCGGCGTCTACCAGCGACTCCTCGAAGCCCACGCGAGCTGCGAGGCCGACGGGGACGTCCGCGTCTCCGACCTGGGTGATCGTGCGCATCTCTCGCAGGCCCATTTCGTGCGCCTGTTCCGCACCGCGTTCGGTCTGGGCCCGAAGCAGGTGCTCGTGCGCTCGCGCATGACCCGCGCCATGAATCTCCTCGCATGGACCGGCCTCTCGATCTCCGAGCTGGCCCCGCACTGTGGCTACATGGACCGCACGGCCTTCTCCCGGGCGTTCGCAGCGACCGTCGGGATGGCGCCGCTGCGCTTCCGCGAGCAGATCGAGCGTACGGGCGACCGCCTTCGGCGTTTTTTTCAGCTGAGATACGAAGGGCTTCGTTGCTGAATCGGCGCGGCCTGTTGCGAATCCTGCGTTGACCCAGGCCCGCCGCGCCCTCCGCCGTCCTTCCACGCGCATAAACTCAAACTACGAAAGTCTTCGTTGCTTAATCGGCGCACGCCCGACCGCGTTTCCAGCGCCATTCCGCCCCGGCCGCTTAACGGAATTTTCATAGCCTGAAATCCGGCTTCCCGACGCGGGTCGTCGCAGACGGGTGCAGGGCCCCAGGGCCCGGCGACCGGCCGCCGAGGGAAGCCTTCATGACTCAAAGCATCGAGGAATCGCCATGAGTAGAAACAAGCCACTTCGCCGACCGGCGACCCGTCTGCTGCCGTTCTGCATCGCTCTCGCCCTGGCCGCACCCGTGGCCGCGCAGGAAGAGGTGACGGAAGAGGACGCCGCTTCCCTGGACCGCCTCGTGATCACGGGCTCGCGTCTCAAGCGCAGCGAGGTCGAGGGACCAACGCCGGTCCTGGTTTTCGAGCGC
>JBCCZC010000288.1:0-7374 GCA_039188505.1 Pseudomonadota bacterium
CGGACGAGGGCCTGCACCGGGCGGATGCGCACGTCATCAACGCAGATTTCGCCGGCGCCATGCGCGACCTCGTGCCCGATCAGGCGCGGCGCCGCTGGACCGACACGAAGCTGGCGAAGAAGAAGTACTCCTGCTCGACGTTCATGCTCTACCTCGGCCTCGACGGCGAGGAACCGGCGCTGCCGCACCACACCGTCTATCTCTCGGAGGGCTACGCGCAGCAGCTGGAGAACATCGAGCGGCGCTACGAGCTATCGGACAACCCCTCGTTCTACGTCCAGAACCCGTGCACCACCGATCCCTCCATGGCGCCCGCCGGGCAGAGCGCGCTGTACGTGCTGGTGCCGGTGCCGCATCTCCACGACAACATCGACTGGACGACGGCGCGGCCCTGGCTGCGCGAGCAGACCCTCGACCAGCTCGAGCACCGCCTCGGCGTCCAGGACCTGCGGCGGCGGATCCGGGTCGAGCGCTGCTTCACGCCGCTCGACTGGGCGACCCACATGGACCTGTACCGCGGGGCCACCTTCAGCCTGAAGCACAGCGTCGACCAGATGCTCAGCTTCCGGCCGCGCAACCGCTTCGAGGACCTGGATGGCGTCTACCTGGCCGGGGGTGGAACGCACCCGGGCAGCGGACTGCCGGTCATCTTCCAGTCCGCACTCATCACCGCCGATCTCATCAAGGCGGATCTGCCGGCGACTCGACCTGAGCTGCCGCCGCTGACGACGCCCGCACCCCTTGGAGGCAACGCATGAGCAATCCCGTCATCACCGAATCGAAGCCGCAGCACACCGTCATCGTCGGCGGCGGGCTCGGCGCACTTGCCGCGGCCTGTACGCTCGCCGCGCGCGGTCACCACGTCACGCTGCTCGAGGCCAATGAGTGGATCGGCGGCAAGGCCGCGATCTGCGAGAAAGACGGCTTCCGCTTCGACATGGGACCGACGATCCTGACCGTGCCCCGCGTCATCGAGCGCATCTTCGCGGAAGCCGGGCGCGACGTGCACGACTACCTCGATCTGCGCCGGCTGGACCCCCAATGGCGGTGCTTCTTCGAAGAGGGCGATGTGCTCGACCTCGTCGAGGACGTGCCCGCCATGAAGTCGAAGATCAGCGAGTTCACGGGCGATGATCGGGATGCGAAGGGCTACGGCGAGTTCGTCGAGCTGTCGAAGCGCCTGTCGCGGATCTCCGATCGGTTCTTCTTCTGGCGCGCGCTCGACGGCCTGCGGGACACCTTCGACGGTCCCGATACCTTCAAGCCCTCGACGCTCAAGGACCTGCTCGATCTGCAGATGGGTCGCTCCGTCGCCGGGGTGGTGCGTTCCCACGTGCCCGAGCCGCGCGTTGCCCAGATGCTGGATCACTTCACCCAGTACGTCGGTTCCTCGCCGTTCGGCTCGCCTGCGGTGCTCTGCGGCATCGCACACATGCAGCTGGCCGAGGGGGTCTGGTACCCGATCGGCGGCACGCGCGCGGTCCCCGTGGCCCTGGCGCGTCTCGCGGAGGAGCTCGGTGTCGACATCCGCACGTGCTGCCCCGTGGAACGAATCTGCACCCGCGATGGTGCAGTGACGGGCGTCCTGACCACCGCCGGTGAGTTCGTTGCCGCGGACACCGTCGTCTCCAACATGGACAGCGTCCGGACCCTCAACGAACTCGTCGGCGGAGAGGCCGCCACGAGCTTCATGAAGCGCCGTCGCTACGAGCCCGCCTGCTCGGGCGTCGTGCTCTATCTCGGCCTGAGCAAGGGCTACGACCACCTGCTGCACCACAACTTCGTCTTCTCCGACGATCCCGAGGAGGAGTTCGAGGCGATCTATCGCCGCGGCGAGCCAGCGAGCGATCCGACCTGCTACCTCGCCGCGACAGCGCGCACCGATCCGGCCACGGCACCGGAGGGCGGCGAGGCGCTCTACGTGCTCGTGCATACCCCCTACCTGCGGCCGGGCCAGGATTGGGCCGAGCTGCTTCCCGGCTATCGCCAGGTCATCCTCGACAAGCTCAAGCGCTGCGCCGGCATGGCGGACATCGAGGAGCGGATCGTCTTCGAGGAAGCGCTCACCCCGCAAGACATCCACGACCGTTACCGCGTTCTCAACGGCGCCATCTATGGCCTGGCGAGTCATGGCCGCATGCTGGGTGCCTTCAAGCCGTCGAATCGCAGCCGGGACGTCCGCGGCCTCTACCTGGCCGGCGGCGCCGCGCACCCCGGACCGGGTATGCCCATGGTGATGATGTCCGGCTGGATCGCCGCCGACGCCCTGGACCAGGACCAGGACCAGGACCAGGACCAGGACCAGCGGCGACCGACGGGCCGCAGGAGTCAATCGCTGCCCGCCCGCAAGGCGCAGCTGCCCGCGCATTCGCCCCTGCTTCAGCGCGGCTTCGGTCGCTTCCTGAAGACCTACTTCGCCCGCCAGTTCAACGGTGTCCGGGTCGCTCTCGACGGCGGGCCCGAACTGCCAACCGACGGCTCGCCGGTGATCTTCTGCGCCAACCATCCGTCCTGGTGGGACCCGATCACGCTGATGCTCCTCGCCGGGCACTACTTTCCGGAGCGGAGCAGCTTCGGCCCCATCGACGCGGCGGCGCTCGCCCGTTACCCGCTGCTCGGCAAGCTCGGCCTCTTCGGCGTCGAGCGGGACTCCCGCGCCTCGCTACGCCAGTTCACGGCCGCGGGCGACGCGATCCTTACGACCATGGACACGGCGCTGGGCATCACGGTCCAAGGTGAGTTCACTGATCCCCGGGCGCGGCCCGTCGCGGTCGAAGCTGGGGTAGCCCACCTCATGCGGCGTCATCCGCTGGTGCCCGTCGTGCCGGTGGCGATCGAGTACCCGTTCTGGGATGAGCGGTGGCCCGAGGTCCTCGTCCGCTTCGGACCGACGGAGGGCGGCTATCCCGAGCGCGCCCGGCAGCCGATCGCCGACATCCGGGAGCAGCTCGCCCTGACCCTGGCGAGCAACCAGGACGCCCTGGCGGCCCTGGCCGCGACGCGTGATCCGACGCGGTTCGAGACGATCGTCGAGGGACGCAAGGGCGTCGGCGGCGTCTACGACCTGGGCCGACGCCTGCGCGCCTGGCTCTCGGGCCAGCGCTTCGACGCAGCTCACGGTTCCCCGGAGGTGCAGTCATGAATGCCTTCGCGACCGCGATTCTGCTCCTCGCGGTGCTTCCGCTCGCCCTCGTGCTGCTGAATCTGCCGCTCTTCCGGGCGCCGAAGGCGTGGGGCGCAAGCTCCGGTGGGCGCGTCTCGATCCTGATTCCCGCCCGCAACGAGGACGCGGTGATCGGCGCCGCCGTGGATGCCGCCCGCGCCAGCGACTATCGGGACCTCGAGGTCATCGTGCACGATGACGGATCGACGGACGGCACCGCAGAACAGGTTCGGGACCGCGCTCGCCGGGATCCGCGCGTTCGGCTGCTCCGGGGGCGTCCGCTGCCGGCCGGCTGGAGCGGCAAGACCCACGCCTGCGCGCAGCTCGCCGAGGCCGCAACCGGCGAATGGCTCGTGTTCGTCGATGCCGATGTGGTGCTGCACCGGGACGCCGTTCCGCGACTGGTCAGCCACGCCATCGAGAACCAGGTCGATCTGCTGTCGGGCATTCCCGGACAGCGGACCGAAACACTGGGCGAGAAGCTGATCGTCCCGCTGATCCACTTCGTCCTGCTCGGCTTCCTGCCGATGATCGGCATGCGCTACACGCGGCGGCCGGCCTTCGCCACGGGCATCGGGCAGCTGTTCCTTGCCCGGGCGACGGCCTACCGCAGCGTCGGCGGTCATACCGCGATCGCGGGCACGACCCACGACGGCCTGGCGCTACCGCGGCAGTTCCGCCTGGCCGGCCACCAGACGGATCTGGCCGACGTCACGGACGTGGCCAGGTGCCGGATGTATCCGGACTTCCGCTCGCTCTGGAACGGCTTCGCCAAGAATGCCCACGAAGGCATGGGATCTCCGACCGCCATCGTGCCCTGGACGGTGCTGCTCTTCGGCGGGCATGTCCTGCCCTGGATCGGCGCGCTGGCGACGGGGCATGGCTTCTTCGTCGCAGCAGCGGCGCTGTCGCTGGCCACGAGGATGATTCTCACGGTGCGCTTCCGACAGAGCCTGCTCGGCGCTCTGTTCCATCCCCTCGGCGTGCTGCTCATCGTCACGATCCAGTGGTACGGCCTGGGCCGCCGGCTGCTCCGCAACCCGGTGACCTGGAAGGGTCGGGTGCCGGCATGAACGACGTGCTGAAGCTCCAGGCGGTTCGCTGCGCCTTCGGCCATCGCCGCGTTCTCGACGGCGTCGACCTCACGCTCGGCGCCGGCCAGCGGGTCGCGCTCCTCGGCGCCAACGGGGCCGGGAAGTCAACGCTTCTCCGGGCCATCTGCGGGCGGGTTCCAGTCACCGGGCGGGCGCTCCTCGATGGCCATCGAGCCGGCACCGCCGGCGCCCGGGCGCTGCTGGGTGTCATCCCACAGCGGCTCTCCCTGTTCCGCGAGCTGACCGTGCGCGAGAACCTGGTCGCCTTCGGCGGCTTCCAGGGCCTTTCCTCGTCCACGGCGAGCGAGCGGGCAACTGGGCTGCTCGCGTGGATCGGCCTCGAGGATCGTTCCGGCGACCACGTGGCGAAGCTCTCCGGTGGCATGCAGCGGAGGCTCAGCATCGCCTGCGGCGTGATCCACGCGCCGAGACTGCTCCTCGCGGACGAGCCGACCGTCGGCGTAGACGCGGCAAGCCGTCGTCAGATCGAGCGGCTGCTGGCCGACCAGCGAGCCGCAGGAACGACGATTCTCGAGGCTACCCATGATCTTGCCACGATCGACGACCGCTACGACGCGGTGGCGATCCTCGCTCGCGGACGCATCGCCACCTTCGGCTCGACGAGCACGCTGCTGCGCCGCTGCGGCGACCTGCCTCACGACACACGTATCACCCTCGCCTCCACCGCGCCGACGCTTGCATCCGTGCCCGGGTTCCGACTCGAAGGGAACGTCCTTCGAGGCGCGATCGGTGACGTCGCCGGCGAACTCGAGGCGCTCCTCGCTCGCCTGCGGGCCAGCGGCACAGGCGTACAGGACGTCCAGGTGCAGCCCCCGGGCATCGAACAGATCATCGCCCACCTCACCCATGCGGAGGACCGACCATGGCAACCATCCTGATCCTGCTGGCAACGAGCACGCGAGGCCTGCTGCGCGACCGTCCCGCGGTCGCGCTGACCTTCGCCCTCCCGCTGCTCTTTTTCACCGTGTTCGCGGCGGTCTTCGGCAGCCTCGACCAGGCGGTCCCGAAGGCCCTGGACGTGGACCTCGAAGTCGCCGATAGCGGCACGTTCTCGGCGGCCTTCGTCGAATCGCTCCGCGAGGACCCGATGCTCCGCGTCACCCCGGTCGCGAACTCGGCAGCGACGGCCGAACGCCTCGCGAGCGGCAAGACCGATGCCTATGTCCGCGTTCCCGGCGGCTTCGACGCCCGCATCGAGGACGGACAGACCGCGGTCCTGGAGGTGCTCACGGACGGCAGCAACCCCCTGGTCGGGCCGGCGGTTTCCGGGGCGCTCCTCGGCGTTCTGCTCACGACCGGTGCGGACTTCTCCGACGACCTCGCACCGACCGGCGGCGAGCCCTTCCGGATCGATCTGAGCGACGGGATCGGCCGGGGAGACAGCCAACCGTCGACCGCGTTCTTCGCCGCCGGTCTCGGCGTGCTCTTTCTCATGATCTCGCTCACGAACCGCGCCGGCATGATCCTCGAGGACCGGGAGAACGGCACCCTCGAGCGGCTCTTGAGTACCCGCGTGACCCTGCCGACCTACCTCCTCGGGCGCGCACTGTTCCCTTTCTGCTCGGTGTGGTCCAGATCTCGGCGATGTTCGGGTGGGCCGCACTCGTGTTCGACCTGCCGCTTCACGAACATCTCGGCGGCTATGCCCTGATGGCCACGCTGAGCGCGGCCTGTGCCACGGCCTTCGCCCTGGCCGTCGTCACGGTCTGCCGGACCCGCGAGCAGCTCGCGGCAACCTCCGTGGTGCTGGTGCTGCTGCTGGCTGCCGTCGGCGGCAACCTGTTTCCGCGGTTCCTGATGCCGGAATGGCTCCAGTCCGTGGCGTGGCTCACCTTCAACGGCTGGGCGCTCGACGGATTCCAGCAGGTCTTCTGGTACGGGTCTGATGTCGCGGACCTCGGCGTCCATACGCTCGTGCTCGGCTTCGCGGCCTGCGCGCTGTTCCTCGCCGCCAATCTGCTGGCCCTTCGCTGGAGCCGATCGTGAAGCCCGTGCTGCTGCTCGCCGCAGCCCTGCTGGCACTTCCGGCTCTGGCCACAGATCACGGTGAGCGGACCCCAAGCGGTGCGCTCGTCTTCGACTTCGAGGCGCTGCCCGACAGTCGCCGGCCCGTGCTGGCGGCCCTCTTCGCTGACCGGGAAGCCCTGCGCGACCGGGTGCCGCTGCGCCAGGTGCGCCTCGAGCCCGACTCCGGCACGGCCCGGTGGTCCATCGAGGACCTTCCGCCCGGGCGCTACGCGGTGCTGGCCTTCCAGGACGGCAATGGCAACGACTGCCTCGACCGCCGCCGGAACGGTCGCCCCCTTGAGCCCTATGCGACGTCCGGCGAGCGCGGACGCGGCGCGCCCCGCTTCGACCGGGTGAGCGTCGACTACGCCGGCGCCACCGTGCGCTTCACGATCGACCGGTGGGAAGTGCCGCAAGCACGTGCCGGGGCAGGAGTGGGAACATGAGCGCTCCTGTGCATGCAATCCCGGCGCCGGGGCTCCTGGCGCAGGCGCTCGACCGGAAGCGCCGGGCCTGTCACGCGAACGCTGCGCCGGAACTCGAGCTGCGTCACGATCGCCTCGACCGGGCGATCGCTCTGCTGACCGGCCACCAGGACGCCCTGTGCGAGGCCATGGACGCCGATTTCGGCGGCCGGCCGCAGCTCCTGTCGAAGTTGACCGATATCGTGGCCCCGGTGCGGGCCCTGCGCTTCGCCCGCCGCCATCTGCGACGGTGGATGCGCCCGCAGCGTCGCCGTGCACCCTTTCCGCTCGGCTGGCTGGGCGCTCGCGCGTGGGTCGAGTACCAGCCCAAGGGCGTCGTCGGCATCATCAGCCCCTGGAACTACCCGGTCGCCCTCGCCTTCAGCCCGCTTGCGGGTGCCCTGGCCGCGGGCAATCGGGTCATGCTGAAGCCCTCGGAGCAGGTGCCGGCGACATCAGCATTGATCAACCACCTCGTCGCGCGCTACTTCGACCCGGATGAGCTCTCGGTCTGGCAGGGCGGACCCGAGGTCGGCAAGGCCTTCGCCGCCCTGCCCTTCGACCATCTCCTGTTTACCGGGAGCGGCTCCGTCGGCCGTTCGGTCCTCGCCGCGGCGGCGGAGAA
>JBCCZC010000289.1:0-7347 GCA_039188505.1 Pseudomonadota bacterium
CGGCTTGAGGGCGCTGGATGGCGGCGTCTACGGCCTCCTCGGACAGATCGACCGTCGAGCGTGTGGCCTGCGAGGGGGCCCCGGTTGGGTCCCGTCACCATCCGCGCGAGCATGGATGTCACGGCGCAACTCCGGCTGGAACCGCAAGGGACGCCGCCCGATGTCGATCGCGGCCGGGGGGTTGGCGCGGCTCGGTCGAAATGCTTAATCTCAGTGGTGTTCCCAAGGATCGGTGACACGATGCGCCATGCCTTCCTGCCGCTCCTCGCGACGGCCTCGCTGGCGCAAGGTCCGATGCTGACGCGTGACGAGATCCTGGCCGCGCACGCCGAGTCCCAGGCGAACGCGGAGGCCAAGAATATCCTCGATGGCAATGAGTGGGAGTCTCGCCGGGCCGGACTCTTCGGTGGCAGGCTCATCGCCTTGAAGGTCGATCCCCAGAATCCGGACATCCTCTTCGTGAACTCCGACGACGGCGTGTTCCGGTCGACCGACGAGGGCGCCACCTGGGCTCGCACGGACTCATCGTACGGCGTCGCGCGAGATATCGACATCGATCCCACCGACGGTCAGAAGCTGTTCGTCGGCACCAACTCGGGCGTCCGGCGATCGCTGGACGGCGGCCTTAGCTGGAGCGAGCCCCTTCCCGGGCCGAATGTCCCGGTCGACGATATCGACGTGGACCGGAGTAACCCCATGCGGGTCATCGCCACCGCTCGGCGCGAGCTCTACCTGAGCACTAACGGCGGCGCGAGCTTCACCCCCCTGGGCACGCCGCCCATGAGCGAAAACGCAACCGTTGAGGCTGTGGAGTTCGATGCCGGCGACGCCATGAACATCGCGATCATCATCCGGGACAACTTCGATGTTGAAGGCGAGCAGGGCGTGTTCACCAGCACGGATCTCGGGGTCACCTGGCAGGACCGCACCCAGGCGCTCCGCGACGCCGTCAGTGCGACGAGTGGGTCGGTCGTCCTCGAACGCCTCGGCGCGAGCCCGGACACGCCCGGCCTCCTCCTCGCGGAAGGCGAGATCATGGGCAGCGGCTCGGGCATCTTTCGTTCGACCGACTTCGGGATGACCTGGACCCGCGCCGGCGATTTCTCGTCGATCTTCGTCTTCAATCGGGACTTCGCGTTCGATTCGAATGATGCCGATCGAATCATCACCGGCGATCGGCTTTCGACCAACGGCGGCGCGTCCTTCAGCCGCCTGCCGGAGTCGCCGGGGTTTTTCGTGAATTCCATGATCGCGCCCCAGTTCTCCGGCAACGACAGCAATCGCCTGCTGGTGGCCGGGGAAGACTTCACCTTCGCGATCAGCGAGGACCTGGGTGCGTCGTGGACCGTTTCCATCGAGGGCATCGACACGGCCCGCGTGCGGGCCGTTGCGGCGCTCGAAAGCGGTCATGTGCTGGCTGCGGTACGGTCGATCGGCATCTACAGGTCAGCGGATTTCGGCCGCTCCTGGGAGCTCGCGCAAGCGGTGCCGGATGATGCCGATTTCACGAGTGCGTTCGAAGTCGATCCCAACGACCCGGCAACGGTCTATACCGTTCTGAGGAGCTTCGATGCGGCCGACGCGCCCATCCTCGTCAGCCGCAACAGCGGCGAGACCTGGACGTCGATCACCGCGACCTTCGCGCTCAACGGCGCTGCATCGATCGCCATCGACCCCTCGAACTCCGATCGGATCTATGTGGGGCAGGTCTGCTGCTCCGGCGAACAGTTCTACCGCAGCGAGAACGGCGGTGCGTCCTTCGAACCGATGACCATCGACCAGGCACTGGACGCGAACAACACGGTGCTCGACATCGAGGTTGGCCCGCAGGGCACCCTCTACGCTGCCGTCGATGCCCTCATCGGGAACGACGATTTCGTCTACCGTTCCGATAACGGCGGTTCGACCTGGACGCTGCTGACCGGCCTCCCTGCGAATCGACGCACCTTCGCCCTCCGGATCGATCCCCTGGATCCGGACACCGTCTTCGCCGGTGGATTCTGCGGCGGCGTCTTCAGGAGCACCGATCGCGGTGACATCTGGGAAGCGAGGCCAGATTCGGGCTTTTGCCAGTTTTCCCTCGCGTTCGATCCGAACGATCCGAGGCGGGTCGTCACCAGCGAGGGGATCATCTCCTACGATCGCGGCGAGCGTTGGGATCGGCTTGGCGGCCAGCTCATCGGCGCCACCAGCGTCGTCTTCGCGCCCGCGGGCAACCTGCTGATTCGCGGCGGCAACTTCGGCTTCTTCGTCCGCGCTATCGATGTCCGGCAGCAGGAGGTGCCGGACCCCGGTGTCGCCGCAGGCGATGAATTCGGTTCGGCAGTCTCCGTATCCGGCAACCTCTTCGCTGTCGGCGTGCCGGGCGACGACGAGGCCGGCAACAACGCGGGCGCGATTTTCATCTATCGCCGGGAGGGCACCGAGATCGTTCTCGAGGACAAGATCGTGGCGCCGCCAGGCTTCGGCACGTCGGAGCTGGGCCGCAGCATCGATCTCTCGAACGGCCTGCTCGCCGCGGGCGCGCCGGGGAATGGCCCGATCGCCAAGGGAGCCCAGTCCATGCAGGCCGCTATCTTCGAACGGCTGGGCAACGACTGGCGCCTGAAGACGCCGATCGCCTCGGTCGGCGGCACCGCGAACGACGAATTCGGCGCCTCCGTCGCGCTGTCGGGAGACATGCTGATCGTGGGCGCGCCCATGGACAGCGAGGGCGATGGTGGCACGGGCTCCGGTGCGGCCTACGCGTTCCAGTTCGAGGGGGACACGAGCACCTTCATGACGAAGACGAAGCCGCCGATCCCCATCCCGGGTGGGCAGTTCGGTTCGGCCGTCGCGGCCAGCGGCGGCATGGTGGTCGTCGGCGCTCCCAACGGCGCTGCCGATACGGGCGCCGCCGGTGGTGCCGTCACGCTCTACGACCTGGTTCGCGACAACCTCGAGGAAATCGCCGTGATCGACGGCGAAGGCCCGGCAGACGGCGACGCATTCGGCACGTCCATCGCGCTCGACGGCACCGCGATGGTCGTCGGCGCGCCGGGCGAGGATGCCGAGGACGGGAGCGCCTATGTCTTCCGAATCGATCCGTCCGCCATCGTCCAGCTCAATCGCCTGACCGCTGCAGGCGATGGCGGCCGCTTCGGACAGTCGGTGGACGCGGCGGCGGATCGCCTCGTCATCGGCGCCCCCGACCAGGGGACGGGCACCGCCTTTCTGGTCGATCTCTCGAGCCTCGATGAGGGTATCGAGCCGATCGAAGCGCCGGCCGGCACGCGCGGCTTTGGCTCGGCGGTTGCCGCCGATCCGACCGGTGTCCTTGTCGGGGCACCGGAAGCGAACACGAACGCGGGATCTGCCACGCTCCTCAGCGACACCGCACCGGTGTTCGGTAACGGATTCGAGCGCTAGCCTGCTCGGCCCTCGGCGCCCGCCCGCTCCCCTTTCCACACTGGCCGTGGGAGCCACTCCATCGCCGGGCACGAGCAGAGGTATCTCGCCGCGCTCGGGCGCAAGCGTCTGCTGCAGCTTCAGCGCGTGCGGTGTGTCGCGCGATTGACCTTGCCCGCTACTGACCGCGCTCCGACTCGCTGCAGCCGGGCGTCGCGACGGCGGTCCCGGCCACCGTTGGCAAACGCAGATCCGCGTCTCGATCGTTGTCGTCGGTCCACGGTGCAATCAGCGTGTCGCCGCCGTTCTTCGCGTGAAACCCGGTCCCGCATCCCGCTGTGGCTCGTGATAGCGCCGTGTATCCGGTTCCTATTCGAAGCTGAGACTGAAGCTCCGGAAAGCGCTGTCGCCGGTGACCTCGAAGGGCGGACAGGGACCCTTCTTGCGGTTGTGATCCTGGCAGTACTCGATCGTCCATTCGATCGCCACCTGGTCGCAGCCGACCTCGAAGTCGGTGAGCGTCATCGCGTCGTCACTGACCACCCCTTCGACGCCGCGAAACTGGATCTGGACGGGTATCTGGCGAGTGCGGCCATCGACCAGCTTGTAGCGGCCCTCGCCACGGACCATGTAGAGCGAATGCAGCGCTTGGTCCACGCGGGCGAGCCGTTCGATCCTGCACGGCGCCGCGCCGTTGTCTTGGGCGCCGAGCTCGATCGCCAGGCCCTCGGGCCCGGTGGCGGCTGTCTCCGGCGAGCAGCCCGCCAGCAGTACGGAGGCGGCGATGGTGGCGCTCAGCCACAGCATTCTCTTTGGCATCTGGCTTAACTCCTTCCGGTTCTGAAAACGAAGCACCGCATGGTGTCGCGGTGTCGAGACCTGCTACGGAAGGAGCGTTGAGATCCGGACATGCACAGACAGAGCAGGCTCCTTAGGGAAACCAGCAGCATCTCCGGGATCGTCGGCAATTGGTCTCGGAATCAGCCTGAGTCTTGCGTCAGTTGCCGGACTTCTCGGTGTCCGTGACGTCGCAGCGCAACCATCTGATGTCTGCGAGACCGATGGCTGGTTCACGGTCCCCTGGAGTTGCGCTCGTCGCTCGCGACTCAGCCCCGATCTTCAGGTGGGGGCCGCTTGCCGCCGTGGTCGTCGGGAAAACCCACGTCGTCCGGCACGTGTGGCGGAATTTCGCCGGGTTTCGGGCGCAGGCTCACCTGCGCATGGCGACGGCCGATCACCACCAGCACCGCGGCAAAGGCGAACATGAGCAGGCCGTAGAGCGCGGCGGGCATCGCGATATCCGCGGAGCCGAGCAGCGTCAGGGTGATGGTGAGGCCGATGGTGGAGTTCTTGATGCCGAGCTCCATGGCGAGCGTCAGCCCATCGACGAAGTCGGCGCCCGCCAGGCGCGCAACCCCGAAGCCCGCCGCGATCCCGGCCAGGTTCAATGCGACGACCGAGGGCCCGGCCTGCACCAGCAGCGTCCACAGGTGATCGCGTGTCTGATAGACGATCAGCACCACCAGCGAGAACAGCACGAGCATGCCGAAGGCGCCGACCGCGCCTTCGAGTTTTCCCGCAAGCTGAGCTTTCCAGGCCCGGAGCCCCATGCCCAGCATCACCGGCAGGAAGACGACGGCGAGCAGCATGACGACGGTCTTCATGACGGGCAGCTCGAGCGGCTGCTCGAGCGCCTGCTCCGTGAAGGTCGAGATCGCGAGGTTGGTGAAGACCGGCAGCGTCGCGACAGTGATGAGGCTGGCGCCGGCCGTCATCAGAATGGACAGCGCCAGATTGCCCTTGGCCAGATAGGCAAACACGTTCGAGGTCGTGCCGCCGGGGCAGGCCGCGATGATCACCAGCCCAACGGCAATCGCCGGTGGCAGCTGGAGCGCAAGGGCAAGACCGAAACCGATGGCCGGCAACAAAGCGATCTGTGCGAGGGTGCCGAGGAGGAGGGCACGCGGGTAGTGAACGACGTTGTGGAAATCCCGCAGCCGTAGCGTCAGTCCGACGCCCACCATGATGACGAACAGCGATATCGGCAGCCCGACCTGAATCAGGGTGCTGCTCTGCATGGCTGCTGCCATGGACGATCCGGCTTCGGCGGTCACTCGGGGGCCTTGTGCTCTGCAGGAGCCGGCATGCTCTCAGGGGAGAGTTCGTCGCGGCGTGAGGTCGGCGCCGGAACTTCGGTTCCGGCTGCGCGCGTCTTCTATTCCGGCCCGCATCGTACAGGCCGAAGGGCGACAACGACAGCTCGACCCTGCGGAGCAACCGGTCGATGACGACAGAAGCCAGAGCTAGGTAGTGCGCCGTGGCGCCTCGCGGCGATCGGGGACCCGGCCGCCGGAGGCCTCAGAAGGCGGCGGTCAGCATCAGCCAGGTCTTCGTCACCTCTTCCAAGCCGCTGCCCGGCTCGCCGTCGAAATCGGCCAGCTTGCGCCCTGCCGCTTCACTCCTCCACGGGCTCGATGGTTGCCGGTTCGCTGGTCGCGGGCGCGGCCTTACGATCATCCCTTGTGTCAGCGCCCGGTTCGCGCGCTGCGCGAACAGGTAGCTCCCGCGTCTCACCGATCGCCCAGGTCTGGAACGCGTCCGCGGGCAGTCCGCGACGCTGAAGCTCGGCGGCCAGGCGGGCCGGCGGTTCGTCGATCGGCTCGCCGCTGAGATAGAACGTGCCCCAGTGCACGCCGAAGCTGTAGGCCGAGTCGAGATCGACATGGATCTGGACCGATTCCTCGGAGTTGACGTGGTTGACGCGCATGAAGCCGCGGGGGAAGTAGGCGCCGATCGGGATGAGGGCGAGGTCGAACCCGTCGAAGCGGTCGCGGATGTCCGCGAACAGCTGTGCGTTGTAGCCCGTGTCGCCGCCGAACCAGGTTCGATGGGTCCCGAAATCGATGATCCAGGAGGCCCAGAGGGTCTCGAACCGATCGCCCAGTCCGCGCCCCGACCAGTGCTGCGAGGGCGCGGCGCTGATCGTCACCCCTTCGAATTCGACCGTTTCCCACCAGTCCATCTCCACCACGGAATCCGCGGCGATACCCCGATCGAGGAACCACGACTCGAGCCCGAGCGGCACCAGCCAGGTCGTGTCGCTGCCGAGGCGCTCGACGGTGTCCGCGTCGAGGTGATCGTAGTGGTTGTGGGAGATGACCACGTAGTCGATGGGGGGCAGCAGGTGCGGATAGACCGGCAGCGGCGTGTACCGCTTCGGGCCGCCGAAGCCCACGGGGGAGGCGCGCCGGCTGAAGATCGGATCGGTCAGGACGTTGATGCCCCGATGCTGGATCAGGACCGTGCTGTGGCCGAGCCACGTTACCCGAACGGCGTCGTTCGTTGGCCGGGCGAGCCAGCGGGTGTTCACCGGCCACACGGGAATCCGGCCGACGCGATCGCGGTAGTCGGTGTACTCGTCCTCTCCGAACCACCGCATGCGGAGATAGGTGAAGACGTTCTTGTCGTGATTCTCGACGTAGAGGTTGCGAAAGCCCGATGCCGTGTGATGGAACGGCTTATCGCCGGTCGCCGTAGCCGGGACCGGGCCGAGCGCCGAGAGCAAGAGCAGCAGGGACCACATGCCGGGAGTGTGCCGTCGTCGAGGTTGGTTTATCGTGAGATCGGCCAGGTCAGCACCCCTGGCGTCGGGCGCCGGCGAACGCCGCCGGGCTCGTTAGTGACCCATCACGCCCAGGAGCAAGACCTTGGACTACCTGCGGACACCGACCGAACGCTTCGCCGGACTCGAGGATTACCCGTTCGAGCCGAACTACATCGATGTCGGTGGCCCGCGCATGCACTACGTGGACGAGGGCGAGCCCGGCGCCGATCCCGTGCTCATGCTGCACGGTGAGCCGAGCTGGTCATACCTGTACCGGCACATGATTCCGCGCTGTGCCGCGGCGGGCCACCGCGTGCTGGCGCCGGATCTCATCGGCTTCGGCAAGTCCGACAAGC
>JBCCZC010000290.1:0-7341 GCA_039188505.1 Pseudomonadota bacterium
CCACCATTCGCCGGTCCAGGTCTCCGCCGCCCGGGCGAGGGCGTCGTTCTCGAACCCGTCGGCGGGATTTCCAGGCACCGTATGGAAGCGCCAGCGCAGCTCGCCGGTCGCGGCGTCGTAGGCGCTGAGGTAGCCGCGAACACCGTATTCCGCGCCGCCGTTGCCGATGAAGACCAGGCCCTTGGCCACGCGGGGCGCTCCGGTGATCGTGTAGGGCGGCTTGCGATCGATGGTGTCGACCTTCCAGCGAACCTCACCGGTCGCGGCGTCGAGGGAGACCAGGTAACCATCGAGGGTGCCGACGAAGATGCTGTCGCCCCAGAGCGCTGCGCCCCGGTTCACGACGTCGCAGCAGGCGTATTGCGCCCAGGACTTCGGCACCGCGGGATCATAGGTCCAGAGCAGTTGCCCCGTAGCGGCGTCGAGGGCGTAGACGATGCTCCAGGAACCGGTGACGTACATGCGGCCGTCGGCGACGATCGGCGTGGCTTCCATGCCGCGCTCCGTCGGCAGGTCGAAGTGCCAGGCCAGCCCGAGCCCGTCGACGGACTCGGTGTCGATCTGATCCAGGGGGCTGAAGCGCTGCTCGTCCCAGGTGCGTCCGTGGGCCAGCCAGTCGCCCGCATCGGGATTGCCCAGCCGCGCCGCGTCGACCGGCGAGGTTGTCGCTGCCGCCGCCGTCGCCACTTCCGCTTCAGCTGGCACCTCGGCTTCCGTCCCCGGTTCGCCCCCGCAGCCGGCGATCAGCAGCAGTGCGGTCGCCAGGAGGGCGATCGTTCTCGGGTCGTTTCGCATCCGCCAGATTCCACAGGTTATTCGATGGCTTCGACTATAGCGGGAGGATCCGGCGACGACGACCGTGGCCGGATCAGTCCGGCGCGAGATCGCGGAGGTCGAAGCGTACGGCCGAGAGATCCGGGTCGAAACGGACCGCCTTCACGGTGGTTGAACCGAGCCACGCGTCCGCGCCGACGTCCCACTGCACGGTCTCGAAGGCGACGAGCCTGCCGTCGATCAGCCGGTAGTCGGACAGGCGCGATTCGACGGTAACCGCCGTCGCGTCGATGCCGGGATGGAAGGCACGCTCGTCCCGATTGCGGACGACCCGGCAGGATTGCGCATCGAGCCAGTAGCGCTTGCGGTGACGATCATCGAGCACGACGTCGAGGATCCGGACCGGCCGATCGTCTATGGTCCCGGCACCGTGATCCTCGAGCCGGTGACCGCGCTCCGCCATGTCGGCGAAGTTGAAGAAGCGGCCCGGCAGCTCGATGCCGCGGCGCAGCGCCGCCTGAGCCTGACCGTCGACGACGCTCACACCGTCGCCGGGAGTCCACTCCCAGGCCCGGTCACCGTCGAGGGCCTCCGCGAAAACCCGCTCGCCGCCGGCGTAGATGTCGATCCGCATACGGCCATCGCGCGTCGCCCGGTAAACGCCGCTGACCTCGAACGTCGGCTCGCGGATGTCGAGTTCGACCTCGATCGTCCGAGGCACTGCGCGCGGCCCCGCGGCTTCGGCCTGGCACACCAGCAGGTCGTCCAGGGCGAGTGTGGTAAACAGCATCGCCATTAGCGTGGGGATCATGGGCGGGCGTTCCAGTTGCGATCGTTCCGGTTTGACGGACGAACGGAACCCACGGTTAGCTCCGAGGCTTGCGGCGGTGCTAGCTTGGAGGTCGAGCCAAAGGGGGTGTGAGCCATGATCCGTGTACTTTCGATCCTTCTCGTCTGGAGCCTCGCCGCCGCGCCCCTGCGTGCGGAGGTCTCCGGACCCTTCCTCCTGCGCTCCGATCCGTGGGTCAACCTGCACCATTTCCTTTACCACGAGGCGCGGAACACGATCCGACGCGAGGAGCGTCTCTACGGGCGGGTCCGCACCTACCGGGAGGATCGCGAGATCGAGCTGACCTCGGACGAGGCCGCGACCTGGAATGCCGCACTGGAGATCTATGCCACTTACGGCGACCGGCATCTCCTCTTCGATGACGGCCTGCGACAGGCGGGTCAAGTGATCATGGCCGGTCCCCAAAGCCTCCCGACGAATCCGGAAGCGGAACCTCTCTACGCAGCCCTTCAGCAAGCCATGCCGGTCTACGAGCAGCACTGGTGGCCACGCCATGACGCTGCCAATCGGGCGCGCATCGACGAGCTGCTCGGGTACCTGGAGCAATACGGGTCGGCCCTGGCCGAACGGCTGGCAGACGGCTACGGCGTCCCCTGGCCGGAGGAACGGATCGTCGTCGATCTGACCAACTACTCCGGCCGCCACGGCGCCTACGCCACCGGCGGGCCCAACCACATCGTGCTGGCGTCACGCCCGGACTGGTTTCCCGGCCTGCTCGGCCTCGACGTCCTGTTCCACGAAGCCGGCCACACGCTGCCCTTCGAGGACCAGATCCTGCCGCGCTCGGAGGCCGCGGCAAAGACCGCCGGGGTCGAGGAGGGTGGGGCCTGGCACGCCTTCCTCTTCTATGTCCCGGCCGAAGCCGCTCGCGGCGTTCTTCCCGCCGAGCACATCCCCTACGCCTACCACGACGACGGCCCGCTCGTGGACGGCCGCATGGCGCGGTTCGAACCGCTGATCCGCGCGGCGCTCGAGGAGAGCGATGACCTCGATGAGGTCTTCCGCCTGATCCATACCGCGCAGGCCGGCGACCGCTGACGCGGCGTCCGAACGCGATTCAGGACGCCCCGACGCAGACGCGTTCCAACTGATCGGCCACCGCGTCGTAGCTGAACCGCGTGAGCGCGCGGTCGAGTCCCGCCTGCGCGATGGTGCTCGGCCAGCGCGCCTCCAACGCCTGTTCCAGGACGTCCGCGAGGGCCGCCGGTTCATCGCGCGGACAGAGGAATCCGCTTTCGCCATCGACGATCGAATCGAGCATCCCGCCGACGGCGGCGCCGACCGCGACGCAGCCCGTTGCCATGCCTTCGAGGATCGTGATCCCGAAGGGCTCCCAGAGCGACGGATTGACGAGCACGTCCGCCTGGCCGTAAAGGGACGGCAGATCCACATTGCGGACGTGGCCGGGGGTCACACGCACGCGCCGGCGGGCATCCGGATCAAGCGCAGCAAGACAGGTCTCGAGATAGGGTTCCGGGCCGTAGAAGCGTTCGAGCGCCCGGATGGCAGCGTCTGCGGTGGCATCCACGAGGAAGTTGCGGGGCTGATTGCCCTGGGGTCCCGCGAGGCGCATGCGCAGGCGCGGATGGCGCGGCGCGATTCTGCCGAAGGCCTCGCAGAGGGTGTGGACGCCCTTTTCCGGGGACAGGCGCCCCACGAACAGCAGGGAGCGAACCGTCGATCGGCGGCGGGCGTCGATCGAGAAGCGTCGTGGATCCACGGCGTTGGGCAGCACGCTCATCGCGGCGTCGGGAAAGCGGGTCCGGGCGCCCTGCTCGATCACGCGGCTGCAGGCGAGCACGTGATCGATGGCGTCCAGATACCCTGCGGTGCGCTCGAGATCGAAGAGCTCGAGCCAATCGCACTGCATGTTGAGCAGCAACCGAACCTGCGGCCGGGCCGCGCGGATTGCCGGGGCGAAATTGGCGAAGTTGTGGATGTGGACCACATCGTAGCCGCCGGCGGCGATCGTCCGGGCGACGCCGCGCTGGTAGTCGGCCGCAAAGTCTTCGGTCCAGTGAACGGGGCGATGGTCCGGGCCCAGGTCGACGGGCTCCGCGGGCACGAAGCGATACGCCACCCCGTCGTAGGTCTGGTCCCGGCTGCCGGTCGTTCCCCGCGCGATAATCGCGACCTCGTGGCCGCGCTGCGCCAGCTGGCGCGCCATCTGGGCGTTCCAGATGGCCAGCGACCCGCCCTCGACCGGCGGCGTCAGATCATTCCAGGGTTGGGCGACGAACGCGACGCGCATCATTCAGGTCCCGCAAGGGGTGGGTGTGATTGTGCCCGGACGGCCGAAGCTGCATATTGGCGCATTTTCACGGGCGCGGGCGACGATGGCAAAACTCGACAGGCAGCTGGGACTTCTGGCCCTCACGGCCACGGGCATCTGCGCCATGCTCGGTGCGTCCATCAACGTGGTGCCCTTCATGGTGCATCGCAGCGTGCCGGGCATCGCCGACTACGTCCTGCCGGCCTTCGCCTTCGCCGCCCTGCCCGCCCTCATGGCGGCGCTCGCCTACGGCGCGCTCGCGTCGGCCATGCCGCGCGCCGGCGGCAGCTACCTCTACGCCAGCCGAGGCCTGAGTCCCTACCTGGGCTTCATCGCCAGCTTCTCGCAGTGGTTCGTGCTGTCGATCGTCATCGGCGTGATCGCCTACGTCATCGTGCCGTTCCTGCGTGACATCGCTGTCGCGCTCGAATGGTCGGGGCTGGCCACTGCACTCGAGACCAGTTGGATCCGCGTGGGCCTGGCACTCGGCATGATCTGGCTGTTCGTGGCCATCAACATCCGCGGCCTCCGGCTCTACGCGCGCACGCTCGTGCCGATGATGTTCATCATGTTCGCCCTCGGGGCAATCGTGATCTTTGCGGGCTTCGCCTACGACCACGGCGACTTCGCGACGGCGCTGCTGGAGCGCGACGCGCGCGTCCTGCCCGAGGCGCCCGAGGCAGCCTGGCGCTGGCCGGTGTTTCTGTCGGCAGCGGCGCTGATGTTCTCGAGCTTCATCGGCTTCGACGCCATCGCCCAGGCGGGCGGCGAGGCCCGGAATCCCTCACGCATGCTGCCCGTGGCAATCCTGCTGGCGATCGCCACCGTCGGCGCGTTCTACTTCCTCTTCGCGGCGGCCGTCTACCACGCGGTGCCGTGGTGGTTCGTCGCCGACGAGGCCATCGCGAAGGACATCTCGGCGCCCGGCCTGCTGGCCTACCTGCTCCCGGCCGGGCTCGGCATCGCGATCCTCACGGGTGCCGCGATCGCCCTGATCAACGACCTGCCGGCGATGCTGCTGTCGGTGTCCCGGCTGATGTTCGCCTGGGCAGAGGACGGGATCTTTCCGCCATCGATCGCCAAGGTGCACGAGCGGTTCCATACGCCCCATCGCGCGCTGGTAGCGAGCGGCGTGTTCGCCAGCATCGGCGTGCTCGGCAGCCACTTCGCGGGCAACTTCTTCCTCGGGATCGACATCATGGTCACCGCGATGCTGGTGAATTTCCTGCTCATGTGTCTGACGCTTCTGAATCTGCCTCGCGCCAACGCGGCGCTCGCCGGAGAGGTTCGAGCGCTCGGCCGCCGCGGCGCCCAGCTCGCCGTGGGCGGCACCGGTGCGGCCCTCCTGATCGGCTTCCTGATCATCCACGTCTGGAAGGACCTCGCGAGCGACAAGGCGGCCTGGTACTTCCACTCGACCTGGGTCTGGCTCCTGGTCATGGCGCTCGGATCGGTCGTCTACTTCACGCGCCGTGCGACTCTCGTCCGCGAAGGAATCGACCTCCGCGCACGCTTCAGCGAGCTGCCCGAATGAGCGCGGGCGTACCGACGATCCAGCTCGCCGCCGGGCTCAGGATCTCCCGGGTCCTCAATGGCCTCTGGCAGATCGCCGACATCGAGCGGGATGGCAACGCGCTCGACCCCGTCGCCACCGCCGCGACCATGGCGCCCTACGTCGAGGCCGGCTTCACGACCTTCGACATGGCCGATCACTACGGCTCGGCGGAGCTGATCGCCGGCGCCTTCGCGACCGGGCACGCGCTTGGAGACCGCGCGCAGCGCCTGACCAAGTGGGTGCCGAAGCCCGGGGCGGTTTCGCGAGCGGACGTGCGCGAGGGGGTCACCCGATCGCTGGAGCGGTTGCAGACGGAGCGCCTCGACCTGCTCCAGTTCCACGCCTGGCACTACCCCGACCCGTCCTGGCTCGACGCGCTGTTCCATCTAGACGAGCTGCGCGAGGAGGGACTGATCGGCGCGCTGGGCGTGACCAACTTCGACGCCGCGCACCTGCGGATTGCCGTGGCCAGCGGCATTCCCATCGTCAGCAACCAGCTCAGCTACTCGCTGATCGACCAGCGCGCCGCGGGCGCCATGACCGAGGTCTGCGAGCGCTACGGCGTGAAGCTGCTCGCCTACGGCACGCTGGCCGGCGGGTTCCTGTCCGAACGCTGGCTCGGCGTGCCCGAGCCCGCGGCGCCGACGACCTGGTCGCAGATGAAGTACAAGCGGTTCATCGATGCCGCCGGCGGCTGGGACCGCTTTCAGGATGTTCTCGCTGCCGCGGCCCATGTCGCGAGGCGGCACGACGTCACGATTCCCGTCGTCGCCAGTCGCTTCATGCTGGACCGGCCCGCCGTCGCCGGCGTCATCATGGGGGCGCGGCTCGGCCAGCCGGACCACGTGAACGAGAACCTCGCGATCTTCCGCCTCGCCCTCTCGGCCGAGGATCTTGCGGAGATCGAAACCGCCATGGCGGCCCTCGACCCGATCCCCGGCGATTGCGGCGACGAGTACCGCAAGCCGCCGTTCCTCACCGCTGCCGGCGACCTGAGCGACCACCTCGATGCGATTCCCCCGGCCTTCGAGCGCACCGATGATCTCGCAGGCCGGCGCAAGGTATTCAGCGGCACATCCTGGGAGCCGCTGGCGGGCTACTGTCGGGCGATGCGCGACGGCGACCGGATCCTCGTTTCCGGGACCACGGCCACCCACGGCGAGCGCCTGATCGGCGGCGACGATCCCGTTGCCCAGACCCACTTCGTCATCGACAAGATCGAGTCCGCCATCGAGTCCCTGGGCGGCCGGCTGGAAGACGTGAACCGGACCCGCATCTTCGTGGCCAACATCGACGACTGGGAACCCGTTGCCCGCGCCCACGGCGCGCGCTTCGGCTCGATCCAGCCCGCCAATACGCTCGTCGAGGCGCGCCTGGTCGGTGAAGGGTACCGGGTCGAGATCGAGGCAGAAGCCCGGGCTCGGCCTGACCCAGGCTAACGGGCGAGGATTCGCTCGAAGCCGCTCCGGAAGAGGCGCTCCGGTCTGACATCGGCATCGAGAACCGTGATGTCCACGCCGATCGTAGCGGACGTCAGGCCGAGGTCGTCCGCGGCAACGCCCGTCAACCGGTAGGTTCCGGGAGCGAGGTCCTCAAGCACCCAGTTCCAGGGGGACTCCGTCCGCCGACCGAGCGAAACGTCGTCGATGAGCAGTTCGACCCAGGCCACGGTCCCGTCCGGGTCCGAGGCTTCGATGGTGACCGTGATCGCCTCTCCCGTGGGGAATTCCGAATTCGCCTGCGGCCCGCTGATCAGGATGGAGGGCGACGCATTGGGGACGTCGCGCACCGTGATCGCGACCGCGGACGACTCGGTCAGCGCACCCAGTTCGTCGAGCGCGACGGCGACCAGTCGATGACTTCCCGGCGCCAGATCGGCCAGCTCCCAGC
>JBCCZC010000291.1:0-7313 GCA_039188505.1 Pseudomonadota bacterium
ACCGCCACCACCGCCGCCGCTGCCGCCACCGTCGTCACCGCCGGAGCCCCCACCGGAGTCACCGCCGCTGCCGCCCCCGAGTGGACCGGTCACGCCTTCGACCCACGATCGGAAGCTGGCCGTACGCGTGTAGACACCATACTTGTCGGGCTGGGCGCAGCCCTCGCCCCAGCTGGTGATGCCCACGCTGTACTCGATGCCGTTGGCTTCGACCCACAGCGGACCACCGCTGTCGCCCTGGCAGGAGTCCTTGCCGCCGGCGCGGAGCCCCGCGCAGATCATCGACTGGAAGACGTCGCCGCCGTAGGAAGCCGGCGCGTTGCAGGTCGCGTTCGAGACGACCGGCAGCGACACCTCATGCAGCACGTTGGGGCTGTTGCCACCCTCCGAGAGCGTGCCCCAGCCCGATGCCGTCGCGGGCTGGTTGGGCGCCGCGGCGCCGCCCATGACCGCCGAGGTGGCCAGCGTCACCGGCGCGATCTCACCGGGCACGGACGAGGACAGTCGCAGCAGCGCGATATCGTTGCGCAGCGTGTTGTCGTTGTAGTTCGGGTGCATGACGATCTGGGCGACATCGCGACGGAAGCCCTGTGATTCCCGCCGCAGGTCGTTCCCCCCGACCCAGACCGAGAACGCGGATCCTCCGGCGCTTTCACCGATCACGCAATGCGCCGCGGTCAGCACCCAGTCCGGTGCGATCAGTGCCCCGCCGCAGAAGTGTTCGCCGAAGTACTGGAGCGATGTGATCCACCGCTGCTGACCGAGGGACGCGGGACCACCACCCACGATCTTCGGTCCGACTTCGCCGATGACGCTTTCCATCGGCAGCGTCCGGGTCTTGGAAAGGGCGTTACTGCCGGCAGCGGCGGTCGCGGAAAGCGACAGTCCAATGACCAGCGAAAGGGATCTTAGGGAAGCATTCATCCTACGCATCTCCTGGGCCTGCGGGACCTCCATGGCCCGCTTCCAACGGCTCAGGTTTATTCAAGCGCAGAGGCTCGACCTACGTTAGTACGGCTGTACTGGAGTTTTGTCGCCGTCTGTAGCGGTTTGTATCAGGCCCGGGAGAGCGGCCAGCGCAAGATGAACAGAGCGCCGCCCTCGGGGCTGTCCGCGCAGGTCACCTCGCCGCCGTGCTGCAGGGCAATGGCGGAGACGATCGCAAGGCCGAGGCCCGACCCGCCGGTTTCGCGGGCGCGGCTCGCATCGAGCCGGGTGAAGGGCTCGAAGACCCGCTCGCGCTTACCGGGCGCCACGCCGGGGCCGTCGTCGTGCACGGCCAGGGAGACGTCCCTGTCGTCGGCGGTCACCGCCACCAGGACGCGTTGCTCGGCGAAGCGACCCGCATTCCGTACGATGTTGATGAGCGCACGCTCGAGCATACGGGCGTCCGCCTCGACCTCGGGACAGTCGCCCGAGAGCTCGAAGGAGATGGCGGGGTGCTCCTGGCGCACCTTCTCGAGCGTCCGACCGACCAGCGACTCGAGGTCGATCGGCGCGATGTCGGGTCGGTAGCCGCCGTGGCGAATCCGGGAGTAGCCGAGCACTTCCGTCATCAGCTCCTCGAGTTCATCGACGGCCTGGTCGATGCGTCCAGACAGATCGCTACGGACCTGCTCGTTGTCGACGTCGGCCAGCATGTCGTGGGCAAAGCGGATCCGCCCGATCGGCCCCCGGAATTCGTGGGCGACCGCATGGAGCAGATCGCGCTGGGTCCCGATGCTGTCGTGGAGGCCGGCAACCGCCTCCTGGACCGACTCGTTGAGCGCATTGAGGCGCTGCTCGATGCGGCCGACGGCGTCATGGTCCTTGATTGGGATGGGCTCGATCGGCTGCTGCGCCGCGATCCGGTCGGTGGCGTCCGCGAGCCGTCGCAGACGTCGATCCATGGGCCGCAGGGTCCAGTAAAGCAGCCCGTAGCTGAGCCCCATGGCAAGGAGAACGAACCCCCAGTAGTGCCAGTTCAGGCCCGCAGATTCGAAGAAGATGATGTCGTTGCGCAGCAGCGTGCGGCCGTCATCGAGGAGAAACGCGACGAACGCCTCGTAGCCGTCCGAGAGGAGCCCGTTCTCGCCCTCGGACTGGACCCGAGCGTACAGCTCGTCCCACGCCGGGCGCGAGTCGCGGATGATCATGAGGAGCTGGTCGGTCGTGTCGTTGTAGTCCTGGACCGCACCGTCCCACGCGGCCGGGTCGAGCCCGTTGAAGCGGTCGCGCAGCGCCTCCCCGCGGACCACCAGCTCACGTTCGAGTTCGGCCGCCTGCATGTCGTAGCGGATCTCGATCCACACATACTCGAACAGCACCCACATGACGACCATCGGCACGACCGTCGCCAGGAAGATGCGCAGCAGGAACGGCTTCATCGGTCAGCCAGCAGGTAGCCGCGCCCGCGGACCGTCTTGATCATCTCAGGACATCGCGAGTCGTCGCCCAGCTTGCGGCGGAGGCGGGACACGCGGAGGTCGATCGTGCGATCCAGCCCGTCGAAGGGTGTCCGAAGCACCTCCTCGTGCAGCGCGTCCCGGCTGACGACGTGCCCCCGGTTCATCGCCAGCATCCAGAGCAGCTCGAACTCCGAGGCCGTCAGATCGACTCCATGACCGTTAACGCGCACCTCGCGCGCATTCCGATCGATCGCCACCTGGCCGGCAATGATGCTGCGCTGCTCCTCGGTCTCTGTCGCGTCCTGCTCCGAGCGCCGCAGCAGCGCCCTGATCCGTGCGAGCAGCACACGGGGCTTCACCGGTTTGCCGAGGTAGTCATCGGCGCCCAGCTCGAGGCCCGCCACCTCGTCGATGTCGTCGGAGAGCGCCGTCAGCATGAGGATCGGGCCCGTATAGTACTGCCGCACAGCCCGGCAGACCTGCAGCCCATCGGCGCCAGGCAGCATGATATCCAGCACGACCAGCCGCGGCGGCCGGTCGTGGATCTCCTGGATCGCGTCGGTTCCGGTCCCGACGACCCGGGTCTCGAATCCGTTGTCTTCGAGAAACTGACTCACAAGCGCGACGAGCTGCTCGTCGTCATCCACGAGCAGGATCGAATCGCGACCCGCTGTCCCGGCAGTACCCTCCATGGTCCAAGTGTGCCCAGTTGGCCGTGTCGATGCCAACGTCGAAGCGTTGCGATTTTGTATCGGTCTGTACGCCTCAGGCATCGAGCACGACCCGTTCACCGAACGGCATCGGGACGTCGGCCGATGACCGAGGCACGACCCAATGGACCGGGAACCGTGGCCGAGATCCCGTGGGCCCGAGGAGGTCGGTCAGGACGACTGCGAGATCGCACCGACGGCGCATCGCCTCCTCGAGCAGCGGCTCGAAGTCGGTGCCGCCACCACCCTCGAGCGGGGGCAACCCGAGCGTGCCCGGCTGGAACTCCTCGACGTGCCGCACGGCGTCATCGCCCGCGATGAAAACCACGATCGCTCCCGCGCGACGCGAGATCGCGTTCAGCTCGGCGGCAAGCCGGCCGAGGAGGGCGTCGTCGATCGATCCGGAGATATCGAGAACGACGGCCAGCCTCGGCACGGCGCGCTGGGACACGACCCCGGGTTGCCAGGGCATCCGGCGTCCGCCCGGCGAACGTCCGCGATTCGCAAGCCAGGACCGCGCAGGCCGCGACCAGGACAGCTCGGGCTCCTGCGTGAGCCCACGCATGAGGCGCACGCGCAGCTGGTGCTCCCAGGGAACGCGAGACGCCGGGACGTCGGCCCCGAGGCTTCGCAGGAGCGAGAATGCGCCGTCCTCGGCATGCCCGCGGACGAGCCGTTCTTCCCATTCCCGCGTCGCCTCGGCGGCGGCCTCGGCCGGCTCGTCCTCGCCACCGACGAGGTCGCGTAGGGTCGATGCCGCAAGCGACCGCACGGCCGCGGCCCGGGGGCCGTCGCGGGGGGGACCGCCGGCAGTGGATCCACCGTCGCGCCGGCCGGATCCATCGCCGTCACCCTCGTCTTCGCTGCCACTCACGGGCCGCATGGGCCGCTGACGATCGTCGATCGCGCGATAGAGGCGCTCGACGTCCCATGCGAGCAGGGATTTCTCGACCGGCTCGCGGACCTTCAAGGCCCGGTCGAGAACGGCATCCAGGGTGACGGCACGGGCCGGGAGGGAAAGCCACGTCAGGTGGGCCAGGGTCGCGTTGACGATGGCGTCGGCGCAGGCATTGAAGAGTTGCTCGTCGACCTCGCCGACGCGATCGCGGACCGCGTGCATCCGGGCGACGTGACGGAAGGCGACGTGCAGCACTTCATGGGCGACCCAGCCCGCCTGGGTCGGAAGATCGAGCCCCTCGAAACCGGGTGCGTACAGCAGCGCCTGGCCGTCGGTGGCGATGGCGCCGGGGATGTCGCCAGCGGCGACGTCGCGATGCGCCATCCAGAGCGCCATCCCGCCCGTGGCCGGCGCGTGCTCGACGAGCCGCTGGATGGCCCGGGTTCCGCGATGGGCGCTGGCCGCCTCAGTCCAGCCCATCGGCTTCGCGGCCGTCCAGGTATTCCTGGTAGGCCGGACTTGCGAGGATCTCGTTCTCGAGGCCGGACTCCATGCCTCGACGCAGGAGCAGCTCCATGGTCAGCGTTTGCGCTTCCCGCGCAGGGAGCGGCGTCTCGCCGCGGAGATCCTCATACTGGCCGACGATCTCCAGCGCCCGGTTCATGGTCCCGGCGTCACCCACCGCGGCGATGAGGCCGTAGATCATCCCGTAGAGGCCATCGAGGGTCCGCGGCAGCAGCGCCGCGGTCTCGGCGCCGGGTGCTGCAGTGATCAGCTGCTCGACATCCACCCCCGCCTGGATCTCGCGCAGCACGCCGAAGAACTCGGCCGCGTTGGCCGCGCCGATGCGGCCCTGCACGAACAGCCGCCGCAGCTCCTCCGACACGTCGGCCCGCAGGACGTTGGACACGTCCTCCCAGCCGCGGGGGCTCGCACCCACGAGATGGTCTGCCGCCAGCTGGCTGGCGGTGTCGTCGAGGCGATCGGGGCGCACGCGCAGGTAGGCCATCACCTCCGGGGCCAAGCCGTGCTCGAGGGCGTAATCCAGGAAGGCCTCCAGCGCTGTCTGCACGTTGAAATGGAACAGGCGATCGGCGAGAGCGGTCCCCATGTCGTGACTGACCGCGCCGACGAACGGTGGGTTGCCCGCCGCGACGACCTGCCAGCCGTCCGGTAGCCGGTAGGCCCCGACCTTGCGATCGAGGATCAGCGAGTAGGCCGACACCTGCAGGCGCTGATCGGCGGCCGTCAGCTCATCGAGAAAGAGAATGCCGGCCGGCACGTCGGCGGTCGGCAGGAACTCGGGCGGAAACCAGACGGTCTGTGACGTCGCGTCGTCCGCGAAGATCGCACCGCGGAGATCGACCGGCTCGATCGTCGTCAGCCGCAGATCGATCAACGGCACGCCGTAGTGCGCGGCAACCTGCCGGACGATCGACGACTTGCCCACACCGCGCGTGCCCCAGAGCATCGTCGCGCGCTGGCGCAGCACCGGGTCGGCGAACTGGGCGAGGAGCGCGGCCTTCGCCGCCGCGATCGAAACCGGCGGCACGTTCATCGGGTTGGCGTAGCTCATGGCTCGCCGGGCTGCCAGGCATCGTCCGGCACCGGGCGCGGCAGCGGCGGAACCTCGAAGCGCGGCATGTCACGCCACCAGATGAGCATCAGAAAAGCGAAGATGATCGGGGGACTCATCTGGAAGAGCGGGTGAAGCTGACGCTCGGTCAGGAACAGCCAGTCGATCAATGGCAGCGAGCCGACGATCAGGAGCGGCACCCAGATGATCGACGAGCGGCGCACGAAGGATCGCCAGCGGGCGCCGAGGAAAGCGCCGTGGAAGCGCGGCGGTGGACTGGCAAGCACCGCATCGACGTGGGTCATCGCCTGCGCAAAGCGCTCCCGGGCCACGATGCTACGCCGAGGATCCTTGCCCGGGGCTTTCAGCTCGCAGTTCCAGCCGCCGCGATGATCGATGAGCGGCCGCCACCGAGGTCCGAGCACCGCCAGAAGATCATCGGGCAGCGACGGCTTGCGTTCCGGGTCGACCGGGCGGATGTGGAGCGTCATCGGCTCGCCCATGATCGTCTTGGCATCGAGGCTCAGCACGAGGCCCCCGATCCGCCCGCAGCAGCCGATCAGCCGTGGCGATGCCTCGCGGTCCAGCCGCAGACTGAAATCGTCAGCAATGACACCCTGGTCGGTGCTGCGAAACTGCGCCGCGGCAGGGAGCGACCCGAGGGCTTCGAGCATGGCCTCCAGGGATCCTCGCTCGACCAGGTAGGCCGCCACGGCGCCATCGGCATGCGCAGCGGTTCGCACGAGCTTCGGGCCGCTGCGCCCGTGGAAATCGACTCGCAGCCCAACCTTCAGGGCCGGATCCGGCTCGGACGGCAGGAAGGCGATACTGCCCGCGGTGCGATCGGACTCCGCGAGGTCGACCCGCCAGCCCCGTCGCACCACCGGCGCCCCGAGCCGGAGGATGTCATGGTGCGTCAGCGGTGCGGGCCGGCGCTCGGACAAGGACCGGTCAGCTCCGCGGGATCAGGACGGACGTCGCAACGATCGAGTATTCGAAAGCCGCGGCCAGCGCCTGAGACGGCTCTTCGCCGAGATCCTCGGCGAGATGGTCTGCTTCGTTCCGCGAGACGGCGGTGCGGCTGAACGTCCCGACCAGCGTGACGTCCTTCCCGCTGGAGTCCGTCGGCACGAAGAAGCCGTAGTCGGCAAAGCTCACCCGCGCCGTGACGTCGCCATCCTGGGCGATGAAGAAACAGCCCTTCTTCTGGCAGACCTTCGCGATCCGGGTGGTCACGCGCACGGCTTCGCCGTCGCTGGCGGCGTCGCCCTCGATGAGGCTGGCAAGTCGGACGCCGTCACTCTTGTCGGGAAGCGGCGCGCCGAAGACCTCGTGGGTCGACGTCACCTCGACGGGCTCGGAGAGCCGCAGGGGCTCCTCGGCGACGGCAATGCCGACCAGCAGCAGAAGCGGGAGCATCAGTATTCGCATCGGGTACTTCCTTGGCTCATGGCAATGGCGTTCATTCTAGCGTTCCGGAGCCATCGACACCTCGAGTGACGTCCGGTTCGTGTCCAGCCCACACCGTCAGGTTAGGATCCTCCCATCGTCCACGTCATGCCGAGGTCATCGATGCGCCATCTTCCGATTCTCCTTACCCTGTTCGCGACCTCGGCGCTGGCCGGGCCCGTGAACGACGATCCCGTATCGATCTCCGAGACGCACCCCCCGACGATGGTCGAGGCGTCTTTCGAATCCCACGGCAAGAAGCTCAACGCGACGATGTACCTCGCCAACGGCGC
>JBCCZC010000292.1:0-7269 GCA_039188505.1 Pseudomonadota bacterium
CGAAGACGACGCCTTCCGGCTGGATCTCTGGGAATACAACGTGGCGGATCGCGAGCTGCGACGTCTCGTGGACTCGACGGCCGTCGTTCCGGAAGAGGGGGAGCTGTCCGAGGAGGAAAAGGCCCGCCGGGAACGCCAGCGGATCGCCGGCCTCACGGGAATCGTGGCCTACGATTGGGCGCCGGACGGCCAGCGCCTGATGTTCCCGCTCGGCGGCGACCTCTACATCCATGAGCTGGCCACTGGCGACGCCCGGCAGCTGACGCAGACCGACGCGTTCGAGACCGATCCGCAGGTGTCCCCGCTGGGTTCGCACGTGGCCTTCATCCGCGACCAGGACCTGTTTGTTGTGAATGTCGCCAGCGGCGAGGAGCGCGCGCTCACGGCGGACGGCGAGGGCATACGGAAGAACGGCATGGCCGAGTTCGTCGCCCAGGAGGAGATGGACCGCGACACGGGCTACTGGTGGGCGCCCGACGACGCCCACATCGCCTTTCTTCAGGTCGATGAGTCGCCGGTGCCGATCACCCAGCGCTACGAGATCTACGCCAGCGACGTGCGGGTGATCGACCAGCGCTACCCCTATGCCGGCGCGGACAACGTGCGTGTCCGTCTCGGCGTCGTCCGCCTTGCCGACGGCGATATCCGCTGGATTGACCTGGGCGAGGAAACTGACATCTATGTGCCGCGCGTGAAGTGGCTACCGGACGGCGAGCGGCTCAGCTTCCAGGTGCAGTCGCGCGACCAGCAGCGCCTCGAGCTTCGCGTGGTCGACATCGCGACCGGGGCGGTGGCGACCTGGCTGACGGAGGAGGCTGATACCTTCGTGAACCTCCACCATGACCTGCGCTTTCTGCAGGAGCAGAATGCGTTCGTCTGGTCGTCGGAACGCAGCGGGTACCGGCAGCTCGAGCTTCGCGGAGACGGTGGCGGCCTGATCCGGGACCTCACGTCGGGAACGCAGGCCGTCGACACCCTCGAGGGCGTTGATGAGGCCTCGGGCTATGTCTACTACACTGCCGCCAGCCCGACGCCGCTCGACCGCAACCTGCTCCGCGTCCGGCTTGACGGTGCGGGCGAAGCCGAGCTGCTGACGGATGCCGGGCGCTTCCACGACATCACCATGAGCAGCGACGCGAGCGTCTTCGTGGCCAGCTCGTCGGCGCCCGATCAGCCGCCCCAGGTTGCCCTGCACGCGGCGGACGGTGAACGGATCGCGTGGCTCGTCGAGAACGCCCTCGATGGGAACCATCCCTACGCCCCGTACCTGGCCGAGCATCGGCCGACGCGCTTCGGGACGCTCACGGCCGATGACGGTCAGACGCTGCACTACCGCATGGTGCTCCCCAGCGGCTTCTCGGAGGAGAAACGCTACCCCGTGCTGATCTATGTCTACGGAGGGCCGCACGTTCAGATGGTGAATCGGGGCTGGGCGCGGCGCGTTTTGTTCGAGCAGTATCTTGCGCAGCAGGGCGTGCTCGTCTTCGCCCTCGACAACCGCGGCTCCGCCCGCCGGGGGACGACCTTCGAGAATCCGATCTACAAGAACATGGGGCGGGTCGAGGTCGCGGACCAGATGGTCGGCGCGACGTTCCTGCGCGAACAGGCGTTCGTCGATCCCGATCGAATCGGCGTGTTCGGCTGGAGCTATGGCGGCTACATGACGCTCCACCTGATGTTCCAGCATCCCGACACGTTCGCAGCCGGCGTCTCGGTGGCTCCGGTGACCGACTGGAAGCTCTACGACACGCACTACACGGAACGCTACATGGGCCATCCCGAGACGGCTGCTGACGCGTATCGGGCGGGTGCCGTCTTCCCCTACACGGCGGGCTTCGAGGGTGACCTCATGGTGATTCACGGAATGGCGGACGACAACGTGCTGTTCAGCCACTCCACGGTGCTCTACGAACACCTCCAGCAGCAGGGCGTCCTCTTCGACACGATGGTCTACCCGGGCGGCAAGCACGGTATCTCGGGTCAGGCCCCGCAGACCCACGTCTACCGGACCATAGCGAGCTACCTCCTCGAGCGCCTCACGCCGGAGCGCTAGGCGCGTCGACCGTCGATCTTGCTCTCGAGATCGTCGAGGACGCGGTTGAGCTTCGCCGCGAGGACGTTGCTGCTGCCTTCCTCGATACCGGTCATGAACGTCCGGTCCGATTGCGCGAGCACGTCGGTGTTCAGGGTGATGTTGTGGCGGGCAAGGAGCGGCGCAATCCGGTGCTTGCCCGAGCGGAGATCTGCGCGGGTCGCCTGGTAGGCATGCTCGCAGAGACGGTGCCGCGACGAATAGCTGAAGACGTTGGTGAAGAACATCTCCGTGTCGTCCCGGGCCGGCTCCACGATCATGAGATCGGCGCGCGGATACTGGGCCGAGTACTTCTGGACGCCGACCTGCATGCGTGACTGGATCATCGCCCGAAAGGTCTGGGACAGGACCGTGGGGAGCCCCCCCTGGGTCAGGCTGTCCTTCGGCGAGAAGTCGTCACGTTTGCCGTCGTAGGGCACCAGCGGATTGAGGCCGATCAGCAGGTCCACGCCCTCGTTGAGCGCCGCCGAGGCGTGTAGCGTGCGGCGCAGCGCCCCATCGACGAAGAAATGGCCGTCGATTTCGACCGGTGGATACAGTCCCGGAAGCGCGGCGCTGGCCTGGACCGCCCGCGAGATTGGGACGTGGTCGAGGCCCTCGGTGCCGAAGCGGATCGCGACGCCGGTATCGATGTCGACGGCCACGATAACCAGGCGCCGTTCGAGCTCCCGGAAATCGTTGGTGCGGCCTGGGACGCTGTAGATGTCCCGGAGAAAGGCCGCCAGCTCCTCGTTGTCGAAGATACCCGAGGGAATAAGCTCGGCCAGCAATGCCAGCTGGCCGGTCAGCGACAGGTCGAGCGGTCGCTTCGCAATTTCCATGAGCGCGCGCCAGACCACGCCGGGAATGCGGCTGGCACGCTTGCCGTACTCGCCGAAGGCGAGCTTGAGGAACATCTCGGGCCGGAATGGATGCTCCGGCGCTTCGCTGTGGATGAAGATACGCGCCATCTGCTGCGGCGAAAGCTGGTTCGCGAGGCTCGCCGCGATGAACGCGCCGGAGCTCACCCCCACATAGGCGTCGAGGTCGACGAAGGTGACCCCTTCGAGGGACTCCTCGAGCGCGAGGAGGACGCCGAGTTCGTAGATGCCTCCAAGGGGGCCGCCGCCGGCCACGGCGAGGCCAATGCGGGAGGGTCGATCCGAACGGGTGCGCGGCTCGACCGCGGGTTGAAGTCGTATCATAGTCGCCTGTCGTGTCCTGCCGGGATGGGCCTCGCCCCTCGAAAACCGAGGGTGAAGCACCCATGCTTACAGTCTGACGCGGATCCCGGCCCGGGGCAGGAAGCCCCGCGAAACGCCCCCTCGGCGGCGCGGTATGATCCCCATCAGTCGTTTTCTGGCAGGCCGCTGCGACTGCCCGGCTGAGAGTTTACTCGCCACGGTTGCCCGTGCCAACTCGCCGGACCAAATTGTAAGTTTCTGAAAAATAAGAAATTGTCCAAGAAGCAACTCAAGTATCAGCTGGATTTCTCGCGCCGGGCGCACGTACGACGGATGGAGAGTGGGCTGCACGAGCAGGTCGAGCGCCTCGAGGCCTGGCAGAAGCAGCGTCTGCTGGTGACCTACGCCGATCTGTCGGCGGAGCCTCGCTATCGAAGAGCTACTGCCTTCTTCGTCGACGAACTCTACGCCCCGGCCGATCTGTCCCAGCGAGACCAGGACCTCGAGCGCATGTACCCGTTCATGGTTCGCATGTTGCCGGACAAGGTGCTGCAGGTCGTGGCCTCGGCGCTGGAGCTTCAGGGGCTGACCCTCGAACTGGACCTCAACGTGGCGCGCGTGCTGCACGAGAAGGACATCGATCCGGGGCCCATGACCATGGAGGAATACGGGATGGCCTACCGGGCCCTCGACAACCGGGCGGTTCGCGAGCATCAGCTCGAGCTGATCATGACGGTGGGCACCGGGCTCCAGCGCTACGTCCACAATCCGATGATCTACGCGAGCCTCAAGATGGCGCGGCCGCTGGCCGTGATGACGGGTCTCGAACAGCTACAGCAGTTCCTCGAGAACGGCTTCACGTCCTTCCGGGACATGGAGGAAGCAGACGATTTCCTGGGAACGATCGCGAGCCGCGAGCACGCGGTTCTCGATGCGCTGATGAACGATGAACTGGCGCGGATCGAGCACTGGTTCCGGGACCCGCAGCCCCGCCCGGCTGCCTGAGGACCGCGGGGCTTGTTCGCCGCGAAACCTTCTGGTAGTGTTCGCGCTCCTCGCGGACAGCGGGCGATTAGCTCAGTTGGTTAGAGCGCCGTCTTGACATGGCGGAGGTCACTAGTTCAAATCTAGTATCGCCCACCATCCCCTTCCGCAGATTCCCTTTCAGCTGGTGTCGGTCCAAACCGACCGATACACTGTGCGCATGCACAAGCCCTCCGCAACACGTCGAACTACGCGGTCTCGCCGCCAGACCTGATTGCGCGCCTGCGCTCGTGGAGAGACAAGGGGCGTGATCGCCTTTTTTTTCGCCCGAGCCAGCAGAAGAATCACCACCCATGTTTAAGGTCACGCTTCCCGACGGAAGCCAGCGCGAATTCGACCGGCCGGTCAGCGTTGCCGAGGTTGCCGCGGACATCGGTCCGGGGCTTGCGAAGGCCGCCCTTGCCGGCCGCGTTGACGGGGAGACCGTCGACACGAGCCACGTCATTGACGATGACGTACAGCTTGCGATCATCACCGCTCGCGACGCGGACGGCCTCGAGATCCTTCGGCACTCGACTGCGCACCTCCTCGCGCACGCCGTGAAGCGCCTCTACCCCGCTGCTCAGGTCACGATCGGGCCGGTGATCGACGATGGCTTCTACTACGATTTCTCCTACCCGCCGGGCTTCAACCCCGAGGATCTCGAGAAGATCGAGGCGGAGATGACGCGTATTGCCCGGGCGTCGTACGACGTCGAGCGCGTCGTCATGGACCGCGACGCGGCCGTCGATTTCTTCCGCGACATGGGCGAGGCGTACAAGGCTGAGATCATCTCCGACATTCCATCGGGTGAGACGATCTCCCTCTACCGCCAGGACGACTTCATCGACCTCTGCCGCGGACCCCACGTGCCCACCACGGGGCACCTCAAGGTCTTCAAGCTGACCAAGCTGGCCGGTGCGTACTGGCGCGGCGACGCGGGTAACGAGATGCTGCAGCGGGTCTACGGGACCGCGTGGGCGAGCAAGGACGATCTCAAGCAGTACCTGCAGCGTCTGGAGGAAGCGCAGAAGCGCGACCACCGACGCCTGGGCACGCAGCTCAGCCTCTTCCACATGCAGGAAGAAGCGCCCGGCATGGTCTTCTGGCACGACCACGGCTGGCGGATCTATCTCGAGGTCGAGCACTACATTCGCGAGAGACTGCGCGGCGACTACCGCGAGATCAGGACGCCGCAGATCGTCGACCGGTCGCTCTGGGAGAAATCGGGCCACTGGGACAAGTTCCGGGACAACATGTTCACGACGGAGTCGGAGAACCGCGATTACGCCGTTAAGCCCATGAACTGTCCGTGCCACGTCCAGGTCTACAACAAGCATCTTCACAGCTACCGGGATCTGCCGCTGCGGCTCGCGGAATTCGGCTCATGTCACCGCAACGAGCCCTCGGGGGCGCTGCACGGCCTGATGCGCGTGCGCAACTTCACGCAGGATGATGCCCACATCTTCTGTACCGAGGAGCAGATTGCGGACGAGGTCGCGAAGTTCCACGACCTCGTGGTGGACGTCTATCGGGACTTCGGTTTCGAGGCGGTGCTCGTCAAACTGTCGACCCGACCGGAGCAGCGCGTTGGCGACGATGCGACCTGGGATCGGGCCGAGGCATCGTTGGAACGCGTCCTGCGCGAGAAGGGCGTGGCCTGGGAGCTGCAGCCGGGGGAAGGCGCCTTCTACGGACCCAAGATCGAGTATTCGCTGACGGACTCGCTGGGGCGGGTCTGGCAGTGCGGCACGATGCAGCTGGATTTCTCGATGCCCGGGCGCCTCGACGCCAGGTACGTCGACGCGGCGGGGGAGAAGAAGACGCCGGTCATGCTGCACCGGGCAATCCTTGGATCGCTCGAGCGCTTCATTGGTATCCTCATCGAGGAATACGCGGGCGCGATGCCGACCTGGCTGGCGCCCGTGCAGGCCGTCGTCATGAACATCACCGACGGCCAGGAAGGGTTCTGCAGGACCGTTGCAGAAAGCCTTTCGGCTCAAGGGTTTCGCGTTGATAGCGACTTGAGAAACGAGAAGATCGGTTTTAAAATCCGCGAGCGCACCTTGCAGAAGGTGCCGTACCTGCTGATCGTGGGCGATCGGGAGAAGGACTCCGGGTCGCTCGCCGTGCGTTTGCGAAACGGGGAAGATCTCGGTGTCATGTCGGTCGAGGCGTTCTCGGAACGGCTCGCAGGCGACGTGAGAAACCGCAGGTAAGTTGCTGTAAAAACAGGAGGATCCACTCATCGCAGCAGGTAAGGAGACGCGGCGGAATCGGGACATCCGTGCGCCGCGAGTTCGAGTCATCGACTCGGATGGGGAGCAGATCGGCATCAAGCTGGTCGAAGAAGCGCTGGCTATTGCACGGGAACGGGAAATGGACCTTGTTGAGGTCGTACCCAACGCGGACCCGCCCGTTTGCCGGATCATGGACTACGGAAAGTTCAAGTTCGAACAGTCCAAGAAGGCGCAGGCGGCCCGCAAGAAGCAGAAGCAGGTTCAGGTCAAGGAAGTCAAGTTCCGGCCTAACACGGACCAGGGCGATTACAACACGAAGATTGGCCACGTGCGGCGCTTCATCGAGCACGGGGACAAGGTGAAGGTGAGCCTCCGCTTCCGCGGACGTGAGATGGCGCACCAGGATCTCGGCCTCAAGCTGCTGAAGCGGGTCGAGGAGGAAATGGGTGAGGAGATCACCGTCGAGCAGCGCCCGCAGATGGAAGGGCGCGTGATGGTCATGATGCTCGCACCGAAGAAGCACTGATCACGCGATCAGTACGTTCCCTGTGATGGAACGCAGGGTTGCCGCCGGATCCGGGCGGTGCGGCAGGACGCCGCGAAGGCAGGGATGTTGGCCCCGCCGGGATACGACAAGCGAACGACGAGTTCACAAGTACCCGCCAGGGACACTCGGCTTCGCATTAAAAGATGGAGTAGAGCAATGCCCAAGATGAAAACGAACCGGGGCGCCGCAAAGCGCTTCCGGAAG
>JBCCZC010000293.1:0-7253 GCA_039188505.1 Pseudomonadota bacterium
CGCTGGGGTATCTCCTCTCCGGTGCCGACGGCGACCCCAACCAGCTTCGGCTGCGCGCCCTGCATGGCGGGAGCCTGCTCGCCGAGGCGAACGCGCTGGACATCCTCGCGGCCCGCCACGGCGTTGCCTATGCCGAGGATCTCGCCCGCGAATTTCTCGCGACCGGAGATCCCGAGTTCATCGTCGCCGTCGCGAGCTGGGTGGCCGACCGACCTGCCGGCTACGCACCGGCCGTCCCGGGCCTGGACCTCCAGTTCCTGGGACCGGAGCGGCGGACACTGCTGTTCGAGCTGGCGGCGCAGTCGCTGGCCTGCGGCTTCGGTCAGGACTGCGGCATCGCCGGTGCCCTCATGCAGGACTACTGCATCGAACTCGGTATCTGCTACACCAGCTTCGATCATGCCGCGGAGCGCGAGCTGCTGTCCCCACGCGACTTCGAACGCATGCTCGGACTGCGAGACGCCCTGCAGGCAGGCATCGCAACGGGCGACTACGGGGCGTTTGGCCTCTGAGCTTCAGCGCCGTCTCACCGGGCATTCATGACGACGCGCTATGATGCGAGCGCGCGGCAGCCAGCAAGGAAACCCATTGCACACCGTACTCGTCACCGGCGCGGCCGGATTCATTGCCCAACATGTCGTGGCCCAGCTCCTCGAGCGCGGCTTCGCGGTCCGAGGCACCGTGCGCAAGCTGGACCGCGGCGAGCAGGTGCGCGAGTCGCTGGCGTCCAGCGGCATTGACGTTGCCGGCCTCGACTTCGTGGTCGCGGATCTCGACGACGACGCGGGCTGGGATGAAGCGGTCGCCGGCTGTCGTTATGTACAGCACCTGGCGTCCCCGTTTCCGCTGGAGCCGCCCCGCGATCGTGAGGCTCTTGTGCCGGCTGCACGTGAGGGGGCGCTCCGGGTTGCGCGGGCCGCGCGGGCCGCTGATGTCGAGCGACTCGTTGTCACCTCGTCGATGGTTGCCATGATGTACCGCGCCGGGCGACCGCCGCGCTGCGCCGTCGACGAATCCTCCTGGACCGACCCCGACTGGACGCCCCTGACCGCCTACGTGGTGTCGAAGACCCGCGCAGAGCGCGCGCTCTGGGATTGGGCTGAGGCCGAGCAGTGGCGGGAGTCCGTCGCGACGGTCAATCCGGCCTTCGTGCTCGGGCCCGGCATCGGCGATGGGGTGGGCACGTCCCTCGAGGTGATTCGCATGTTCATGCAGGGTGCCTATCCGGCCGTACCACCGGTGGCCTATCCGGTGGTGGACGTCCGTGACGTGGCCGCCGTCCACGTGGCGGCGATGACGACGCCAGCAGCCGGTGGACGCCGACTGATCGCCTCGGACAAGACCCTCTCCTTCGTGGAGCTGGCCCGGCTGCTCAAGCGGAAGTATCCGCAGCGCCGCCTGCCGGTCCGGCAGCTGCCAAGGCCGCTCGTCCGCCTCGTGGCCCTCTTCGACAGGCCGCTGCGCTCGGTGCTGCAGGATCTGGGCGTCGCGCCGGAAGCGGACGCCAGCTACGTGACCGATTTGCTCGACGTGGCGTTTCGACCGGCCGAGGAGGCCGCGCTCGCGAGCGCCGCCCACCTGGTCTCTCGTGGCCTGGTCTGACACGACCCGTGACGCACTGGGTCTTCGGCTACGGTTCGCTCATCTGGAAGGCGGATTTCCCCTTCCGCGAGCGTGCGCCCGGGACCATCCGGGGCTGGGCGCGGCGTTTCTGGCAGGGCTCGCATGACCACCGCGGCACCCCGTCGGCGCCAGGACGGGTGGTGACGCTCGTCGAGGCCGAGGGGGCCGTCTGCCGCGGTATGGCCTACCGGATCGAGGCGGCTGTCTTCGATCATCTCGACCATCGGGAGAAGAACGGATACCGCCGGGTGACCCTTCCCATCGAGCTGACCGGTGCGGCCACGGTCACCGGCACCGTCTATCTGGCGACGCCGGACAATCCCGCGTTCCTCGGTCCGGCACCGGCCCCCGAGATCGCCGCGCACATCCTCGGGAGCGAGGGGCCGTCGGGTCGCAACGTCGATTACTTCCTCGAGCTCGTCGCGGCGCTCGAACAGCTGGGTGTCGATGATCCGCACCTCGACGGCATCCACAGCGAGCTCCGCCGCCTGGGTGTGGAGGGCACCGCATGAGCCGCGGTTTCCCCGGCCTGCTGCTGGTCCTTTCCGCCGCGGCGACGTTTGCGGAGCCGAACCTCGATGCGCCCTTTGCGGTGTCCAATCGCAATCCCTTCGTCCAGGTCCAGGGGCTGCCGCCGGCGCGCGGCGCCGACCTGGTCCCGGCGGGCCGCTGGGTGGTCGACGTGCGCGCCGAGCTGGCCAACAGTTTCAGCCTGCGCGAGCGCAACGACGAGGCCATCGATATCGACGGCGAGACGTGGCGGGCAGAGCTCACACTCAGTCGCGGCCTCGGTGACGATCTCGACGTGGCCCTGCGGGTCCCCTATCTGCGCCACGAGGGCGGCAATCTCGATGGATTCATCGAGAACTGGCACGACTTCTGGGGGCTCCCGGATGGCGACCGCGATCTCTTCCCGCGCGATCAGCTCGACTACCGCTACGCCGGGCCCGGCGGGTCCTTCGCGCTGCCCGGCGACGGGGGCGGCATCGGCGATATCGGTATCGCCGTCGGCTGGACTCCTGGCGGCATGGGTCCGGGCTGGGCGCTGCGCGGCGGCGTGGAGCTCCCAACCGGTGCTGCCGATCGGCTCACGGGATCGGGCGGCACCGCCGCCTGGGCCTCGATTCATCGCCGCACGCCCCCGTGGGGGGCGGACGAGCAGTTCGTGGCGCATCTCTCCGGCGGCGTGTCCTACGGTGAGACCGGCGACGTACTGCCGGGACTGCGCAACCGCTGGATCGGCTTCGGCTCCGCCACCGTCTCCTGGCTGGCCTGGCAGAACCTCGCGCTGAAGGCGCAGCTCGACGTCCATTCGGCTCCCTACGAGAGCGCGCTGAAGGAACTGGGCGGGTCCGTACAGCTCGTCTTCGGCCTGAGCTGGCGCATCGGCTCGTCCGCGACGCTCGACCTGTCGCTCGCCGAGGATCTGTACGTCGATACGGCGCCCGACGTGGTCTTCCAGGCGGGACTGCGCTGGCGGCCTTGAGGCTGCCGGGCGACGATTGGGCTACAGTACCCGCCCCGACCTTCGTCCGATAAGACACCCATGGCCCACTGGGAGCAGCTCGAACTGGTCCGCCGCGTGCGCGACGCCTACCCGGAGTTCTTCCAGGGAACGCGCGTGCTCGAGGTTGGCAGCGGCGAGATTGTCGGCAGCGTGCGCGCCTTCTTCGAGGATTGCGAGTACCTGGGAGTCGACGTCACGCCGGGGCCGGGCGTGGATCTTGCGTGTCCCGGCCAGGAAGTCGATCGTCCCACGGGGGCTTTCGATGTCGTGGTTTCCTGCGAGTGCTTCGAGCACAACCCCTACTGGCGAGAGTCCTTCATCAACATGCTGCGCATGCTGCGCCCCGGCGGGCTCTGCATCGTCTCCTCAGCGATGACGGGCCGCCAGGAACACGGCACGCAGCGCATGGATCCGGGGGCGACGCTGGCGGAGGAGCCAGACTACGTCGAGTACTATCACAACCTGCGCCCGCGAGACCTGCTGCGGGCGGTCGATCCGGCGCTCCACTTCGAGGCCTGGGTCAACCATCCCAACATCTACCGGAAGGACCTCTACTTCGTGGCGCTGAAGCGGGGCGCGGAGGCCGAACACCTCGCCCGCTTCGATCGCCTCGCCGAGCAGGTCCGGTCCGTTCGCGAAGAGCGCCCGCTGACCGTAGGCAAGGCCCTCCGGCGCTGGCTCGACTATCTGCTCAAGCGAGGCTTTGTCGGGGTCTTCGGCGAGCAGGCCTTCCACGACCTCAAGTTCGGGCTCCGGCACGGCGGTCAACGGCTCATCATCGCCCTCGTGGGTGAGGAACGGGTGGCGCGCTACCGGGACGAGCGGCGGCAGCGCAAGGGGCGAGGCCGGCGCGCCCGTGATCGCTGATGGCTCCCTCAGTACCGGGTGGCGGACTGGGTCGCGCCCGACCAGCGTGGATACATCCCTCGCCGACCGCCGGCGTTCAGCACTGCATGCACCGCGCTCCAGGCGACACGGAGCGCGCCGTCGGCGCCGACCCGGTTGGGAATCTCAACCCGATCGAGCACCTTGGCCTGGGAGAGCGGATGAAAGCGACCGGTCAATTCGACCAGGTCATCGAAGGTCAGCTGCATGGCCAGCCTCATGTCTTGGGCGGCTCCTTGCCGCGGGGGCGAACGAATCATCGGCTGGCGTCCTGCTTCAGCCGGAGCAGCAGGGTCTCGCGTTGCTGTTGCAGTTCCATGAACGCCGTCTGACGGGGCGATGACCCGTCTGCCGGCAGTTGCGCCGCGACTTCAGCGACGGCACGCTCGAACGATGCGTTCCCTGATCCTCATCCTGCTGCTCGCCACCGCCACCCACGCGGCCGGCAAGGGCCGCGAAGCCGGTGATCTCATCCTGCCGCCGATCTCCGCCGCCAAGGCCGAGAGCGACAGCGAACCCCGCCAGTACGCGGTGCCCATGAAGGTGGCCGCCACGCCGTCCAGCCACGGTCGCTGGGAGTCCCTCGATGACGGCGGCCGGCGCTGGCTGCTGACGGTCACGGTGCCGGGCGCGACCGATGTGAATCTTGGCTTCGATCGCTTCGAGCTGCCGCCGGGTGCCAGCCTCACGGTGCTGAGCCCCGCGCACCGCATGCACCGGGGGCCGTTCGGTCCGGAGCACAATCGACCCCATGGGGAGCGCTGGCTCGCGCCCCTACCGGGTGAGGAGGTCGTCCTGCAGCTCGACGTCCCCGCCGGCGCGAGCGCCTGGGACCTTCGGCTCGGTCATGTCGGTGCCGGTTTCCGCGACCTCTTCCGCCTGCGCCCGGCCGGGGCCGCGGCGAAGCAGCTCGCCTGCAACCTGGACGTAGTCTGCTCCGAGGGCGACGCCTGGCGAGACGAGATCCGATCGACGGGGATCTACTCCGTCGGCGGGGGCTTCTTGTGCACCGGCACGATGATCATGGACGTACCGGGCACCTTCACGCCGTGGTTCATCACCGCGCGGCACTGCGGCCTGACCGCGGCCCTGGCCCCGTCGGTGGTCGTGCTCTGGAACTTCGAGTCGGCCGCCTGCGGCGACCTCGGCGGAGGCCCGTTGACGGACACCCAGAGCGGCGCGACGCTGCGCGCCCTCGAGCCCCAGGTCGACGTCATCCTGCTGGAGCTCGACGACCGCCCGGATCCGAGCTTCAACGTCTTCTACAGCGGCTGGGACGCGACCGGCGCGACGCCCGCCGCAAGCACCGGGATCAGCCATTCGAACCGCGAAGAGAAGACCCTGAACTTCAACGTCGATCCCCTGGTATCGACGCCGAGCTGCATCAGTGCCTTCAGCCCGCCCGACACGCACTGGACCGTAGGCGACTTCGAGCAGGGCATGGCCGAGGCGGGCTCGTCCGGCTCCGGGCTCTGGGATCCGGGCAGCGGCGATCCCTATGCGCCCGGGGACAAGCGCCTCGTCGGTTTCCTGTCTGGCGGCATTCCAGGCTGTGTTGGCAGCAATCCCGGCAACGGGTTCTTCTGCTACGGCAAGTTCTCCGTCGCCTGGGATCGGGGCGCGAGCGCCGCGAGCCGCCTCGTGGACTGGCTCGATCCGGACGCCACCGGCACGCGGTCCGTCGCCGGCAGCGACATCGATTACGATCCCCCGGCGCTCACGGCAATCCTGCGATCGGCCCCCACCAGCGCCGTCACCAACCGCGACGCGCTGGTCTTCGAGGTGCGGTTCAGCGAGGGGGTGAACGGTGTGGACGCGGCTGATTTCGAGGTCACCGGCACCACCGGCCTCATCTCGTCGATCACCGCGAACGATGAACGCAGCTTCCTCGTGGAGGTCTCCGGTGGCGACCTCGCCGGGCTCGACGGCTCCGTGTCCCTGACCGTCGCCCCCGGCGTGTCGATCGCCGATCCGGCGGGAAACCCGCTTTCCCCGGCGGCGCCCACCATCAGCGAGGCCTACACCGTGCAGCAGTTCGTCGCAGCGCCGGACCGCTACGTCGTCTTCGAGGGCGACCTGCTCGGCGTCGCCGCGGCGGGCGGCGTGCTCGCGAACGACACGAGTGCCGAGCCGCCGGCACGTCGGGTCCTGAGCTTCGCCGCTGGCCTCCTCCCCGGGGCCGCGGCCGATCTTCCCGACGGGGGTCGCCTGATCCTGCAGGAGGACGGCGCCTTCAGCTTCGACACCCAGCGGGATTTCGAGGGTCTGGCCGCCGAGGAGTCGAGTGTCGTCACGGTGACCTACCGCGCGACCGACGGCGACGCCGAGGCCGAGGCTGCGATCGAGATCGAGGTCTTCGGGCGGGACGATGTGCTGCTGGCGCAGCCGGATTTCCTCACCGTGCGGGAGGACGGTGTCCTCATGGGCAACGTCCTCGAGGACAACGGCGCGGGGCCCGATTCCGGGGGAGAGGCGGACGAGGTGCTGACCGTCACGTCGGTGGGTGAGTCCGAGGCCGACGGCATCGGTGGGGCGGTGCTTCTCGAGGCTGACGGCACCCTGCGATTCACCCCGCCACCCGATGCCTTCGGGACGGCGCGTTTCAGCTACGAGGTGACCGACGGGTTCCTGCAGGCGACCGGGGAGGTCGTCGTCGAGGTGCAGCCGGTCAACGATCCGCCTTCGTTCACCGCCGACGGACTCATCGGGCGCACGGCGTTGTCGCCGCGGGTTCAGACGCTACCGGGCTGGGCCACCGGGATCGACCCCGGCGTGGGAGAAGCGCAGTCGCTGCGCTTCGACACCACCGTCGTCGCCGATCCCGGCGGGGTCCTGGCGGCCGTCGCGGTGGCGGCGGAGGGCACCCTGACCTTCGAACTCACGGGCGCCATCGGGCAGGCGCTCGTCGAGGTCGTCCTCATCGATGACGGGGGCACGGCGGCCGGGGGGCTCGATCGCAGTCCCGCCTTCGAGCTGCGGATCGGCGTGACGCCGGCACCGCAGATCGATCTGGTCGTCGCCATCGACGACGACCGCGAGCAGGTCGGGGTAACCGGGACGCTGCGCTACCACGCAAGCATCGAGAACCGCGGCCCCGACGATGCACCCGGCGCGATCCTCACCGTCGACGTGTCGCCGCTCGTCCGGACCACGGCGGTCGCCTGTGAGGCAATGGGCGGTGCCGTTTGCCCCGACGACGTGACCGCAGGCGCTGCCGTCGATCTGCCCGCGGGGGGGC
>JBCCZC010000294.1:0-7233 GCA_039188505.1 Pseudomonadota bacterium
ATGATCTGGGCGTTCTCTTCGACCGCGCGGTCGAGGATCTGGTCCGCCGGCACCATGACCCCCAGGTCCACCACCCGGTAGTTGTTGCAGCCGAGGACGATGGCGACGATGTTCTTGCCGATGTCGTGGACGTCACCCTTGACAGTGGCCAGCACGATCTTGGCCTGCGACGTCGGCTCGTCGGCCCCGCGGGCCTCTTCAATGTACGGAATCAGGTAGGCAACCGCCTTCTTCATCACCCGGGCGCTCTTCACGACCTGGGGCAGGAACATCTTGCCCTCGCCGAAGAGGTCGCCGACCACGTTCATGCCGTCCATCAGCGGCCCTTCGATGACGTCGAGCGGCCTCGCGGCACCGGCGCGCGCCTCTTCCGTATCGTCCTCGATGAACTCGGTGATGCCCTTCACCAGGGCGTGCCGCAGGCGCTCGGCGACCGGCGCCTCGCGCCACTCGAGGGACTTGACCTCGGCCTGGCGACCGTCGCCCCGGTACTGCTCGGCGATCTCGAGGAGGCGTTCGCCGGCGTCGTCACGGCGCGCGAGGATGACGTCCTCGACGCGATCCCGCAGGTCCTCGGGCAGCTCATCGTAGACCGCGAGCTGCCCCGCGTTGACGATCCCCATGTCCATGCCGGCGCGGATCGCGTGGTACAGGAAGACGGAGTGGATCGCCTCCCGAACGAGGTTGTTGCCCCGGAACGAGAAGGAAACGTTGCTCACGCCCCCGCTGACCATGGCGTACGGCAGGCGCTGCTTGATCTCGCGGGTGGCCTCGACGAAGGCCAGTCCGTAGCCGTCGTGCTCGGGAATGCCCGTGGCGACGGCGAAGATGTTCGGGTCGAAGATGATGTCCTCGGGCGGGAAATCGACCTGGTCCACGAGCAGTCGGTAGGAGCGCTCGCAGATTTCCACCTTTCGCTCGAGCGTGTCGGCCTGACCCTGCTCGTCGAAGGCCATCACGATGACCGCGGCGCCGCTGCGACGCACGATCCGCGCCTGCTCGAGGAACGGCTCCTCGCCTTCCTTCAGGGAGATCGAGTTGACGACACCCTTGCCCTGGAGCTGCTTGAGTCCGGCTTCGAGGATCGACCACTTCGAGGAATCGATCATGACCGGCACCCGGGCGATGTCGGGTTCGGAAGCCATCAAGCGGAGGAATTGGACCATGCAGCCCTCGGAATCGAGGAGGCCTTCGTCCATGTTCACGTCGATGATCTGCGCCCCGTTCTCGACCTGCTGACGAGCGACCGCGAGCGCCTCGTCGAGGTCGCCGGCCTCAATCAGCCGGCGGAAGCGGGCCGATCCGGTCACGTTGGTCCGCTCACCGACGTTGACGAAATTCGTATCCGGCGTGATCTCCAGGGGCTCGAGGCCGGCCAGGCGACAGCGCCGGGGCAGCACCGGTACCGGGCGCGGCGGACAGGGCGCGAGCGTCTCGCGGATCTGGCGGATGTGCGCCGGTGTCGTGCCGCAGCACCCACCGACCACGTTCAGCCAACCGGCATCGGCAAATTCGCGCAGGACCTCCGCCATGTGCTCCGGTGTGTCGTCGTATTCACCCAGCTCGTTGGGCAGCCCGGCGTTCGGGTGCACGCTCACGTGGGTATCCGCGACCTGCGCAAGGGCCCGGACATAGGGCCGCAGCTCCTCGGCGCCGAGCGCGCAGTTGAGCCCGATGACAAGGGGACGAGCGTGCCGCACCGAATACCAGAAGGCTTCCGTCGTCTGGCCCGACAGCGTGCGTCCGCTCGCGTCGGTGATGGTGCCCGAAATGATCAGCGGGATCCTGAGTCCCCGCTCGGAGCCGACCTCGTCGATCGCCCAGAGCGCCGCCTTCGCGTTCAGCGTGTCGAAGATGGTCTCGACCATGAGCAGGTCGGAGCCGCCGTCGAGGAGGCCCTCTATGGCTTCGCGATAGGCAGCCACAAGCGTGTCGAAGTCGATGGCTCGATAGCCCGGACGGTTGACGTCGGGTGACAGCGAAGCCGTCTGGTTCGTGGGACCGAGCACGCCGACGACGAAACGCGGCGTGTCGCTGTCGAAGCCATCGACCGCCTCCCGCGCGAGCTCGGCCGAGCGGCGATTGAGCTCGTAGACGACCTCTTCGAGGCCATAGTCCGCCTGGGCGATTCGGGTCGCGTTGAAGGTGTTCGTCTCGAGCAGGTCCGCGCCAGCTTCCAGGTAGGCCCGGTGGATGTCACGGATCAGATCGGGGCGCGTCAGGGACAGCAGGTCGTTGTTTCCCTTGAGGTCGCTCGGATGGTCGCCAAAGCGGTCACCGCGGAAGTCATCTTCCTGCAGCCGAGCGTCCTGGATCATCGTCCCCATTGCTCCATCGAGCAGCAGGATCCGTTCGGCGAGGAGTCCTCGCAGGGTAAGTTCCGTCTCTTTCATCGGCGTGCCAGGAGAGTGATGACTTCGAAGTGGGGTGGGCGGGTTTCGCGGCTCACGATGCCGACATGCTCGGCCTGCAGGCCGCCCTCCCCGCAGAGACCGTCGAGGTCTTCAGCGGAGAATCCCATGTTCACGTGGTCGTACGGCGCCACGGCGCCGCGATGCTCGTGCGCCTTGAGCGTCGTCAGCAGCAGCCGTCCGCCGGGACGCAGCACCCGGGCGAGTTCGGTCAGGACGTCCCCCGGCCGATCGGTGTAGGTCAGCGCGTGCATCAGCACGACGATGTCAAAGGCCGCGTCGTCGAAAGGTAGCGTATGCATGTCCCCGTGCCGCACGGCGACGTTCCCGAGGTGCTTGAGGCGGCGCTGGGCCGCGTCCACCACGGGCTCGCTGGCGTCCACACAGGTCACTGACCGGGACCGGGGCGCCAGGAGCTCGGCCAGCACACCATCACCGGACGCCACATCGAGGACGTCGCCGAGATCTGCCAGCTGCAGGACGGACCGCGCGGTGGCCTCCCACGTCCGACCGGGGGAGTAGTGGCGTTCCATGTCACCGGCCACGCTGTCGGCCCAGCGGCGCGCCTTGGCACGAGCGGCAAGCACGGCCGGGAGGCGTTCCCGATCGGCTTCGAGCAGCGCATCGTCGACGGTGCTCCGAAGCTGTTTCCAGAGGCCGCCGAGGCCATTCTCGAGCTGGACGCCGTTGAAGCGATAATACGACTGCACGCCGGCCTTGCGGTCACGCACCAGCTCCAGCTCCCGGAGCTTGCCGAGGTGGGTCGACACCCGTGGCTGTGCCAGCAGGGTCACTGCCGCGAGCTCCGCCACCGTCAACTCCTCCTGCTCGAGGAGTGCGAGCAGGCGGACACGCGTGGGCTCGGCGAGGACCTTCAGGGCCGTCGTGGCGGCTTGCAGATCGATGGCAAATATCCTTTCATCGCGATTTAAAGATAAAAGGATACGGCGGGCGCGTTCCCGAGACAACCCGCGTCTCGACCCGCCGCCGCCGCACTGCTAGCATCCCGCGCCCCATGCAACAGGAATTCCAGCAAGCGGTTCGCGCCCTCGGGAGCGGGCATCTCGACGAGGCGGAAGCCCTGATCGAGGGCCTCCTGCGGCAGTATCCGGACCATCCGGAGGTCCGCCACCTGGCAGGTGTCGTGTTCTTTGAACGCGGCGAGCTCGCGCGCGGCCGGGGAATGCTCGATGCGGCGCTGGCGCAGGCGCCCACCAATCCCGAGCTCCACTACAACTACGGCTCGGCGCTGCTCAAGCACGGTGATCTTCCAGGCGCGCTCGAACGCTTCGACCACGCGGTCGACCTGGCGCCGGGCCACGCGAGTGCCTGGAACAACCGCGGGACGACGCTGCGGCAGCTTGGCCGGTCAGACGAGGCGCGCAACAGCTTTCGCGGCGCCCTGGACGCCGCGCCAGGCCACCCGGGCGCCCTGACCAACCTGGGGCAGCTCGACCTCGAGGCGGGGGACCCGAACGGCGCCCTGGCCCAGTTCGAAAGAGCCCTCGCATCCGTGCCGACCTCGATCGGGGCCCGCGTCGGGCGCGCCGAGGCGCGCCTCGCACTGGGCCGCGTCGCCGAGGCGCTCGCGGAACTCCGCGAGGTCTGCGCCGGCGCGCCGGATCGCCTCGATGCGTGGCAGGCCCTGGCGCGGGCGGCGACCGAGGCCGTGGAATTCGAGCAGGCCCTCGCCGCCGCCCGTCGCGTGTGCGAGCTGACGCCGACCTCCGCGGATGCCTGGAACAACCTGGGCAGCGCCGCCACGAGCCTCGGGGATCTCGAGGCCGCCGAGGAAGCGCTGAAGCGGGCAATTGAGCTCGATCCCACGCACCGGGAAGCCACGGTCAACCTCGCCGCGCTTCTCGAACTGGCCAATCGAACGGATGAGGCCCTGGCAATCGCGACGGGCGACGCCGACGACGACCGCCTGCGTCTGACGCGGGCGCGCTGCCTCGTCCGAGAGGGCGCGGTGGAAGAGGCGAGGGCGCTGCTGACCGACCTCCGGGACCACGAGGATCGCTGGCTGGCGAAGGACGCACGCTTCTCGCTGGGCAAGCTCCTCGACCGCGCCGGCGAGACGGCCGGAGCCTGGGAGGCCTACGCCGCCGGCAACCGCCTGGCCGGTGAGCTCTGGTTCTCGGTGCAGCGAGAACCCGATAGCTTCCTGCCGGGCCTGGACGCGGTCGACCGGGTCCTGGGCACCGACCTCGACTGGCTGAAGCGCGCGACGACATCCGACGCCCGGCCGCCAGCCTTCCTGTTCGGCTTCCAGCGGTCCGGCACGACGCTGCTCGACACCGTTCTCGGCGTGCATCCGGACGTGACCGTCATGGAGGAGCAGCCGGTCGTGAATCACGTTATCGCAGCCATCCACGAGCGCTTCGGCCCCTATCCGGAGATCCTCCCGCGGCTCACCGGCGAACAGCTCGAGGCGCTCCGCGGCGTCTATCGCGCCGAAGCGGAACGGCTGACGGGCGGGTGGGGCAACGGACTGCTGCTCGACAAGTCACCGCTACATACGGTCCACCTCGCGTTGATCCGGCTGCTGTTTCCCGAGGCGCCGCTGGTCCTCGCGCTGCGGCACCCGCTCGACGTTTGCCTGTCCTGTTTCCAGCAGGACTTCACCATGAGTCCGTTCATGACGAACTTCCTGACGGTCGATGGCGTGGCCCGGGTCTACCGGCAGGTCTTCGATCTCTGGTGGGCCATCGAGCCGGCGCTCGGTCCGTCGACGCACGTGATCCGCTACGAGGATCTCGTCGAGGATAAGGAGTCGGAGCTCCGCCGTCTGGTCACCTACCTGGGCCTCGACTGGAACGAGGCGCTGCTCGATCACACGGGCTCGGCACGCGACCGGGGGCTCATCAACACGCCGAGCTACGAGCAGGTCACCCGCCCGATCTATCGCAGCGCAATGGGTCGCTGGAAGCGGTATGCAGAGCCGCTGGAGACGGTTCGAGCGCAGCTGGCCCGCTACATCCAGCGGCTCGGCTACGAGGCCTGACCAACGCCCTGGGACGCCGACCAGGCCTCTCGACCCGCTAGATGCTGACCATCCGGCCGCCGTCGGCCGCGATGCTCTGGCCGCTGACGTAGGACGCCGCCGGCGAGGCGAGGAAGCCCAGCAGGTTGGCGACCTCGGTCGCATCCGCAAAGCGACCGAAGGGGATGGAGCCCCGCATCGCCGCGGCAACGTCAGCCTCCTCGACGCCGGCCTTGGCCGCCCGGGCCGCGATGATCTGCTCGAGCCGCTCCGTGTCCGTGAAGCCGGGCAGGACGTTGTTGATCGTGATTTCGTGCGGACCGAGCTCGGTCGCCAGCGTCTTGGCCCAGCCGGCAACGGCGGCACGGATGGTGTTGGAGACTCCGAGGCCGGGAATGGGCTCCCGGACGGAGGTCGACACGATGTTGATGATGCGGCCGTAGCGGGCCTCGATCATGCCGGATGTGAGGAGCTGGACCAGCCGCTGGCCGACGAGCACATGTCGCCGGAAGCCGGCCTCGAACGCTTCCCCCTGGGCATCGATGATCTCGCCACCCGGCGGTCCACCGGTGTTGTTCACGAGGATATTGATCGGCCCGTCGGCGAGGTGCGCCTGGACGGCAGCGACCACGGCGTCCGGATCATCGTAGTCCACGACGAGGGCCGCGTGCGGCACCGGCCCCGCCAGCTCGTCGAGCAGCGATTCCAGGAGCTCGCCGGTGCGACCCGTCGCGATCACCCGAGCCCCCATGCCGGCCAGCACCTTGGCGCTGGCGCGGCCAATACCGCGGCTGGCGCCGCCGACGAGCGCTGTCCGGCCCGAAAGATCGAGATTCATGATCACTGCCTCCGAGGTCAGAAGTCCGCGTGGCCCGGGACCCGCGGGTAGGGGATGACGTCACGGATGTTCGACAGCCCCGTGATGTAGCTGATCAGGCGCTCGAAGCCGAGGCCGAAGCCGGCATGGGGCACCGTGCCGTAGCGCCGCAGATCCAGATACCACTGCAGGTGCGTGGCGTCGACCTCCAGCTCCGCCATGCGGGCCTCCAGCGCGTCGAGACGTTCTTCGCGCTGGGATCCGCCGATGATCTCCCCGATGCCCGGCGCGAGAACGTCCATCGCGGCCACGGTCCGGCCATCGTCGTTGCCACGCATATAGAAGGCCTTGATCTCGCGCGGGTAATTCATCACAACGACCGGCCGCTTCGCGTATTCCTCGCAGAGGTAACGCTCATGCTCGGTCTGCAGATCGAGCCCCCACTGAACAGGGAACTCGAACTTCTTGCCGGACTTCTCGAGGGCGGCGATGGCATCGGCGTAGTCCATGCGCTCGAACGTCGAGTCCTGGAACCGCTCCAGGCGCTCGATGGCGGTCTTTTCGATGAACTGGTTGAAGAAGGCCATGTCCCGCTCGCAGCTGTCGAGCACCGTCTTGAAGATGGACCGCAGGAAATCCTCGGCGAGATCGGCCAGATCCACCAGGTTGGCGAAGGCGATCTCCGGCTCGATCATCCAGAATTCGGCGAGGTGCCGGCTGGTGTTCGAATTCTCGGCGCGGAAGGTCGGCCCGAAGGTGTAGACCTTGGACATCGACAGGCAGTAGGCCTCGACGTTGAGCTGCCCGGAAACGGTGAGGTAGGTCTCCCGCCCGAAGAAATCCTCGCCGAAGTCCACGCTGCCGGCGTCGTCGCGCGGCGGATTCACCGCGTCCAGCGTGCTCACGCGGAACAGCTCGCCGGCCCCCTCGCAGTCGCTGGCCGTGATGATGGGCGTGTTGATCCAGTAGTAGCCGTGCTGATCGAAGTAGCTGTGTATCGCCTGCGCCACCCGATGGCGTAC
>JBCCZC010000295.1:0-7221 GCA_039188505.1 Pseudomonadota bacterium
ACGTCCAGAACGTGGAGATCTTTCGTGGTCCGCAGTCCACTGTCCAGGGGCGAAATGCACTAGCCGGCGCGGTGGTGCTCAACACCGTCGATCCGAGCTACGAGTTCGAGGGCAGCACCCAGGCGTTCTATGCCGACTACGGCACCTGGCGCGCCTCGGCGGCGTCCTCGATCCCGATCAGCGACACCTTCGCGCTGCGCGTGGCCGTGGACGAGTCGCAGACAGACGGCTTCATCACCAATCCGACCCTGATGACGGACGAGTCCGATCGGCGGGAGACCACGACCATCCGGGCGAAGGCCCTCTGGGAGCCTGCGGGTGTCGATAACCTGAGCATCCGCTTCAACTACACCGATATCGAGAGTTTCCGGGGCGACGGTCGCGTCGTTCGCAATCTCTTCCCGCCGGAACGGCTGACGTTCGAGAACATCCAGAGCCGCATCGACACCGAGGGAGAGATCGCCTCGATGGTGGTCGACTACGGGATCAACGACACCTGGGATTTCACCTCCGTGACGTCCTACACGGAGACCTACCAGCGCTTCTTCATCGATCCGACGCGGGACGAGCGCGGTGGGCCGAGCATTAGCGACTTCGTCAGCAACGACGAGATCTTCAGCCAGGAGTTCCGGCTCAACTTCGATACCGGTCGCGCGCGCGGGCTCCTCGGTGCTTTCCTGTTCAACCAGGAGGGCGACACGGTGTCGGAGAGTACTTCCCTGGTCGGGACCGATTTCGCCCTGCCGGATCCGGTGACCATCGCGGCGCTGTTCTTCCAGACGCCGACCCCGACGCCGGAGCAGATCGGCCAGGCCGCGTTTATTCGCCAGAGCGTGGTGACCCTCGTACCGGCGTTCCCCGTGCTCTTCGATCGCAACAACGACGTCGAGATCGACAACTGGGCGCTGTTCGGCGAGGTGGAGTACGACCTGACGGACCGGTGGACCATGACCCTCGGCCTCCGCTATGACCGGGAGGACATCAAGCAGAACCTCTTCGACAGCACGTTCGTGCCGCCGATCCAGACGGGCGAGCCCCTGGTCGACCAGGTCCTGGCCGTGCTGGCCAGCCAGTTCACGAACGCGGTGTCCGTGACGGACATCGACAACGACTTCGACGCGTGGCTGCCGAAGGCCGTCTTCAGCTACGCCTGGACCGACGACATTTCCACCGCCTTCAGCGTCCAACGGGGTTACCGGGCGGGCGGACTTTCCGTGAACGTGTTCCGGGCCGCGCTGTCACCGCCGGACGCGACGCAGGAGGATCTCGAGGCGCTGGGCGTCGTCAACAGCTTCGAGCCGGAGTTCACCACCAACTACGAGCTTGCCTTCCGGTCGCGCCTTCTCGACGACCGCATGACGCTCAATGCCAATCTCTTCTATATCGACTACACCGATCAGCAAATCACGGTGTCGCTTTCCTCGAATCCGCTCGACACGCTCACCGAGAACGTCGGTGAATCGGAGCTGTATGGCTTCGAGGTCGATCTGAGCTACCTGGTCAGTGACGGCTTCACCGTCGGGGCCAACCTCGGGTATGTCGAAACGGAGTTCACCGATGGCAGCGGCGTGCTCGACGACGTCATCGGCGGTGGCGTCGATCTGACGGGGAACGAGTTCACCTACGCACCCGCATGGACCGGCGGCGGCTTCGCTCGCTACGAGTGGGATTCCGGATGGTTCATCAACGGCCGTGTCCGGTACAGCGACGAGAGCTTCACCTTCCCCGAGAACGACCTCAATGCGGTCAACGACAGCTACACGGTCTTCGATTTCATCGGTGGCTATATCGCGGACACCTGGCGGGCGGAAGTCTTCGTCGATAACGCTTTCGACGAGGAGTACCTGACCGTCAACTTCGGACCGGACGATGCCGCCGTGAGCATCGCCGGCGCGCCGCGCGTCTACGGCGCTCGGGTCGTGGTCAGTTTCTGAGCAATGTGTGTGGGCCGTGCGGGGTGCCCTGGCGCCCGGCGCGGCCTCTTCAATTCGGGCTGCGAGTCGCGTAGCCTTCGGATTCTGTAGCGTTTTTCGAGCAGCGAGGTCGCTTGCGTGAAGTGGGTCATCCTGGTCGCGGTGCTCGGCCTGCTGGGCTGGTTTTCCTGGCGCAAGCCGCGACTGAGCGCGACCATCATCTGGTCGCTCGTGGCAACGGTGCTGTTCACCTCGGCACTCATGCTCGCGTTTCCGGGCCCGGTACGCGAGCGCATCCTCTGGATCGCCCTGAGTTCGCCGCTCCTCTGGGTCGCCGCCATGTTCTGGTGCTACTGGGATTCACGCCCGCGTCGTCCCATCGCGACCATGCTCTCCGTCTCACTGCTCTCAGGGATCGTCATCTGGATGATTCCGCCACCGGGTTGAGGAACGATCACCATGGATAGAGATCGACGCGTCCGCATCTACGACGCCCACTCCTGGACGGGCATCAGCCTTGGGCTGGTGCTCTTCGTCGTCTGTTTCACGGGTTCCCTGGCCATGTTCGCCCGGGATCTCCAGACGTGGGAGGACCCGGCGCGGCGCCTGCCGCTCGTAGCCGACCCGATTGCGATCGATCCGCTGTTCCAGCAGTGGGTCGAGAGCGAGGCGACCGAGCACGAGGCCGAGGTGACGTTCATGGGGATGAACTATCCGACGGCCGAGGCCCCGTTCTTCCGTGGCAACGTCAACCTTCGCGATCCCGACGGTGTGGTCCATTTCCACCAGCAGCGCTGGGATCCCGCGACCGGTGCGGTGATCCCGGACCGCCAGGATGGCCTTGCGACCTGGGTTCTCGATTTCCACCGCGACCTGATGTGGCCGGAGTTCCTCGGCGGCCGCCAGATCGGTCGCGGCCTCGTCGGAATCTTCGGCATCGTGATGATGCTCTCGATCCTGACCGGGATCATCACTCACCGGAAGATCCTTCGGGAGATGTTCACCCTGCGGCTGCGCCGCTCCGTCCGGGTGAAATGGAAGGACGGTCACAATGCGCTTGGCGTCTGGACTCTGCCGTTCTCGATCATGATCGCCTTCACCGGCGCCTGGCTGGGCATCATCGTCCTGCTGCTGCCGGTCACCGGCATGCTGGTGGTGAAGGGCGACTCCGAGAAGCTCATCGCGCTGCTCTCGGGGCCGCAGATCGAGGCCACCGGGGAAGCGGCGCCGATGATCAGCCTCGACGAGATCGCCCGGCGCTCGCACAGCAGCGGCGACGGTCGGCTGCCCACGGCCGTCTTCATCCAGCATTATGGTGACACTTCGGCCGTCTATGACATCCAGTACAAACCGGACACGGAACTGATGTATTCCGAGTCGGAGCGGATCAACGGCGTCACGGGCGCCGCGCTGCCACTCACCGGCCTGCAGGAGCGGACGGCAGCGACCCGGACTCTCGGCGCGATCACCCCGCTGCACTACGGGCTCTTCGGCGGCGTCGCGCTCAAGTGCCTCTATCTTGCTCTGGGCCTCGCCCTGAGCGTGGTCGTGGTCCTCGGCAACATGGTCTGGATCGAGCGCCGCTGGCACAGCGCCGAGGGCAGCAGGAGCCCGAATTTCTACCACCGCCTCAGTCAGCTGACGGTGGGTGTCAGCATGGGTGTGGTGCTGGCTTCCGTGGCCATCTTCTATGCCGATCGCCTCTACACCGGTGCCGAAGAGTCGCGCATTGTCTTCATCGGGCAGATGTACTTCCTGGCCTGGTTCGCGACGATCGTGTTCTCTTTCCTGCGATCGAACAACTACCAGACCGTTCGTTTCCTCATGCGCGCCTGCGGCGCCGGCCTGATGGCATTGCCCGTCTTTGACGCGCTCACCGCCGGGGCAACGCCCTGGGCGGAGTTCGCGACAGGCCACGTGGCCGCGCCCGCCATCAACGCCACGCTCTTCGTGCTCGGGCTCGGTTGCGTGATGGTCGCGCAGCGGATGCCGCGTGAACGCAGGGAGTACCTCGGCAAGCGGAAGCGTGATGCGGCGCCTGATACCGGTGCGGCCGAGGCCGAGCAGTCCGCGGGCGCGACCACGCAGACGGCCTAGGGCCTGCCGGGGGGCTCAGAGCGACCGGACGTAGCCGAGCAGGGCGTTCCGGTCGCGTTCAGCGAGATCGGTGAATCGGTCGCGAGAAGCCTCCGCCTCGCCGCCATGCCAGAGGATGGCCTCTTCGATCGATCGTGCGCGACCGTCGTGGAGAAATCCGCGCTGCGGTAGCTGCTTCTCGGCAATCCCCACACCCCACAGCGGCGGCGTTCGCCATTCGCCAGCATCGGGAGCATTGCCGGGATCGGCCAGCGCAGGCCCCATGTCGTGCAGCATGAGGTCGGAATACGGCCAGATGAGCTGGTCCGCCAGCGCTGGGGTATCGCTCGCCGTCGTCTTCAGCGCCGGCACGTGGCAGCTCGAACACCCGGTCGTTCCGAACAGCGACTGCCCCCGGGCCATGGCCGGCTCCGGCTGGGGGCGTCGATCCGGAACGCCGAGCTGGCGCACGTAGGCGACGAGCCTCTCGAACTCGGCGGCGTCGATCTCCGCGCGACGTCGCTCGCCGCAGGGGTTCTCTGGCTTGACGCCCATGTCGTTCTCGAGTGCCGCTGCGATCTGGGCGTCCAGGGTGGCATGGCTGCCCTTCCAACCCATACGGCCGATGGCGGCGGTGCCGCGGCAGCGTTCCGCGACTCGAACCATGGTGCCGCTGATCCCGTCGCCATCGCGGTCACCCGGATCGTCGAAATGGCCCAGCATGGTCGCGTCCACCGCTTCCAGGAGTCCCCAGCCGAACAGCAGCGGGGCGGCCCGGAGGCCGACGGCATGACGGGTGCCGTCGGGAGCAACGGCCCAGCCGGTTCGCGAACGCAGCGAGCGGGTCGCACCGTCCGGGTAGCGGAAGGCGGATTCCGTATCCTCGATGACGACCCGCGCCTCGGGCGGCGCGTTGCCAATCTGCTTGGGATTGACCTGGGCGCCGAAGCGCTCGATCGCCTCGGCGTCCAGCGATCGCGCCACCATCGGCATCACGGCCTCGCGGCCGCGCTGGAGGGCGGTTTCGAGATGGCATCCCGCGCAGGAAGCGGCGTCGTAGCTCGGGCCGAGAGCCGGTTGGCCGCCGGCTTCGACGGCCAACCAGTCACGGTAGTAGACATCGCGCCCGGCGACAGGGCCGCCCGAGGTGTAGGCGGCCTCGACCAGAGCGGCCTCGGGTCCGAAGCCGTCCGCCAGGTAGGTGAGGCGTTCGCCGCCGGGTCGCAGCGGATCCAGCTCGATGGCGACGAATTGGGCTCCCGGGTCGCCAGGTCCGCATGCGGCCAGCGGTAGGGCCAGCAGCAGTCCGATCCAGCGACCCGGCATCATAGGCCTCAGACGATCTTGAAGGCGCCTTTCATGACCGACCAGTGCCCCGGGAAGGAACAGAAGAACTGGTAGTCACCGGCAGGATCGAGGTCCGCGATCGAGAAGGTCACGCTGGTCGATTCTCCGCCGCCAACGAGCGTCGTGGCCGCGATGACGCGATCGTCGTCGGGCTTGAGGTAGCTTGCATCCGCACCAGCACCCATGCCGTCGACGGCAACCGGCTGCAGGTCTGCGCCCTTTGTGAGCACCCAGTTGTGCCCCATGGCGGTGACGGGCAGGCTGCCGGTGTGATTAAGATTCACGGTGACCGATTCGCACGACGCTTCGACGGTCATTTCGGTGACGCTGAACTGGAGGTTGTCCCCGACTTCGATATCGAATTCGCAGGCGGCAGCCTGCGCCTGGAGCACAAGCAACGCAAAGAGGATCTTGGCGGTGGTCTTCATGGCGACTCCTTGACGGATTGGCTAGAGAACGAGTGTCCAGGTCCACGCGTAGATGGCGAGAAGACCTGCGGCCGTAAGCGTACCTCGAAGCCAAGGCAACCAGCGATATCGTGGCTTGATCACGGGTGCGCGCATCGGCAGGCGAGGGTCAGTGGACGCAGTAGAGGGCAGGGCGGTCGGCAGCGGCTGTTGTCCGCGGATCGGGCGCGAAGAGGAGCCGCCGGGTGGCGAAAACCCGAGCAGTGCCGATTAGGAAGGGCATGACGACCCCGAGGTAGGGCTCCTCGACCAGGTGGTGCACGTAGCGACAGGCGCACTGCTCCGGCTGTTCCTGCAAGGCGGCGAGGCAGTGGACGATGGCCGTTTCGTCCGGCAGCACCGCGCTGGCCTCGGCGTCATTGAAGACGATGGTTCGGCAGGAGCAGGCCGAGATTGCCGAAAGTGTCCCACCGATGATCGACAGGCCTTCGGCGAACTGATGGGCGCAGAAGGTCCGGTGCACCGAGACGTGTACGGTCGGCTTGGCCAGATCGCCGGCGGCCATGCAGCGAACCGCGTTGAGGAACAGCTGACCACCGCGCTGCAGGTTGCCGATTTCCAGGTTCAGATTCACATCACACTCCCCGATTTCTAATTACAAATGTAAATGAGAATGATTCGTAATTCAACATTTTTCGAAGGTGCTGCGTCTATCGGTCGGAACGGCTCAGTCGGCCTCGACGAAGGCCCTTTCGATCACGAAGTCGCCGCGCACGCCCTGGCGCGGTGACACCGCCAACCCCAGGCCTTCGAGCGCGTGCTGCGTATCGCGCAGCATGCTCATGCTGCCGCAGATCATCGCGCGGTCGGTGCTGGCGTCGAAGGGTGCGATGCCCAGATCGTCGCAGAGCTTTCCCGACGCCATGAGGTCCGGGATCCGCCCTTGCTGCGGGAAGGATTCGCGGGTGACCGTCGGGTAGTAGCACAGCTGGTCGCGTGCGAATTCGCCGAGGAATTCGTGCCGGGGAAGGGCGTCTTCGATGAAGTCCCGGTAGGCGAGGTCGCACACCCGGCGGACTCCGTGTACGAGCACGATCTGACCGAAGCGCTCGTAAGCCTCGGGATCCTGGATAATGCTCAGAAAAGGCGCGAGGCCGGTTCCGGTCGCTAGCAGAAACAGGCGTTCACCGTCGTTCAGATCGTCCAGGACGAGGGTGCCGACCGGCTTCTGGCTCAGCAGCACGGTGTCGCCCTCGCTGACGTTCTGCAGGCGCGATGTCAGCGCCCCGTGATCGACCTTGATGCTGAAGAACTCGAGGAACTCCTCGTGGTTTGGACTCGCGATGCTGTACGCGCGCGTCAGCGGACGTCCGTCGACCTCGATGCCGAGCATGACGAAATGGCCGTTGCGAAAGCGGAAGCCGCGATCGCGCGATGTGCGGAAGCTGAAGAGCTTGTCGTTCCAGTGGTGGACCGAC
>JBCCZC010000296.1:0-7167 GCA_039188505.1 Pseudomonadota bacterium
TCTGCGCCGGGTCGGCATTCGCTGGCCCGGCGTTTTCCGTTCTGGCGCCCCCCTGCCAGCGCAGGCGGTCACCCCTCTTGCGCGAGCCGGCACTTTAACAAGAACCGCGAGGCGGAAGAACGCCGCCCCGTTTTCGCGAGTATCGAAGGCGCCGGTCCACCGATTGTCGGTTCCATGACCGAAGGCACTCGGCGAGCCACGGCCGCGCACCGGACAATCCCGCGCTTTAGGTCAAACGCCGTCGCCAGCGACCGCCTATACTGAATGTGATGCAGGTCTTCGACGTTTACGAGCACCCCCGCTTCGGCCTCCGCGCCGTCCGGCAGGGCTTCTCCTGGCCTGCATTCTTCGCGCCGACGGTCTGGGCCGCTGCCCTCGGCCTCGGACGCGTCACATTCGTCCTGGTGCTTGCCTCGACCCTAATGTTCGACCTCCTCGATCTCACGTCGATGTTCGTGACGCACCCGGTGGCCATGGGCGCGCTCTTCATCTGCGCCTACCTGGGCTTCGGGGTGAAGCCCGGCTTCCGCGCCCATCGCTGGGTCGCCGAACACCTCCGCGACGAGGGCTGGGAGCGCCGGTGCCGGGTCGTGGCGGCCAGTCGCCGGGCGGCTGTCCTCGCCGTCCGTGAAGGCCGCGCCCGGAACGATCCGGGCCTGCTCGCCGCTCCGCTGTAACCTTTTCGAAGCTCCGGTCGTTTCGCACACATGAACACGCTCACTCGAATCCTTGCTCCTGGTCTCGCAGCGCTCGTTCTCAGCGGCTGCGTCATCGATGCCCGCAACCGCGATACCCTGATCGAGCCCGTCCGCTATCTGGACGAAGCGGTCGAGGAGGGAGCACCAATCCGCGTCAGAATCCCCGCCGCGGTGGTCAACCTCGAGAACAGCGACGACGGTCGCCTGCGCGGCGAGATGCGAATTCTCTGCCCGAGCCTCGACAGCCACTGTGCCGAAAAGCTGGGCGACAATGCCTTTGTCACCGAGGAGGTCAACGGGGAGTTCCGGCTGCAGCTGAAACACAACGGTTCCTGGCGCTACCGCAACGCAGAGGTCCACGTCGATCTATGGCTGCCGGAGGGCAATCCCGTCTTCATCGATCTGACCGCCGGGGAACTGGACGCAAAGCTTGCGAACTGCGTGCGAGCCGACGTCGAGGCCGGTGACGTGAGTTTCGAACTGCCCATCTCGATCGTCTCCAGCGTCGAGCTCGACGCGGGACTCGGCGACGCAGGGCTCTACATCGACGGTCGCTGGATCGACGGGCATCGGAGCCTGCTGGTGGGCGCCGAGGCGGAATGGTCTGGAGGGGATGGCGATTGCGAGGTCGATATCGACCTGCAGGCAGGCGATCTGCGACTCGAGCTGGTCGGCGCCAGCCCGCGACGCTCAAGCCAGAGGATCACCGACGGCGAGGCCGAATAGCTCGGCCGCCGAACCCCGATTCACCGCCACCTCCAGCAGGCCGAAGCTGTTCTCGAACCAGAACGGTTCACCCGGCGGCACGTCCGAGAAGGTGGCCGCCCGCCGCAGCTCACGCCCGCCCAGGCGTATCGCGGCATCGGCTCCCGGCGGCCTCGATCCGGTGACGAGGTTGCCGTAGGCGTCGACGTAGACCACCTGCCCGAGACTTTCAGGCCAGTCCCAGCCAACGGGCCGTCCATCCAGTGGCTCCAGTCCGACCTCCTGCCCCGTTGCGAGCTTCGCCGCGGCTGGCGCGAACAGATCTCGCCCGTGAAAGGTCCGGGAGCGCGGCTCCGCCGCAGCCACGATGCGATGCGGTTCGCCGCCCTGGAGGCGCCGGGTCGCCACGGCGAGCAGGCCATTGTCCGGACCGACCAGCCAGTGCTGGCCGCAGCGCCAGGCCAGCGGCAACCGGTCGCTTCCGACGCCGGGATCGATCACCGCGCACACCACGAAGGGGGACGGCAGGTCCCGCAGCACTGCCGCCAGCAGATAGGCGCCCCCCTGCGGGTCCCGACTCGGCGCATCGTGCATCAGATCGATGATGGGCAGGGAGGGTGCCGTGGCCGTGATCACGCCATGCAGCTGGCCCACATAGGGGCTACCGTTGCCGAAGTCGGTGAAGAGGTAGAGAGGCGACATGGTCCTGGACCGAGGAACTGACGCAGTACGGATGATGAAGAGTACAATCGCGCCGTGAAGAAAGTCTCCCTCATCGTCGCCATGGACCGGAACAGGGCAATCGGTCGCTCGGGCGACATGCCCTGGCACCTCCCGGCAGACCTGGCTCACTTCAAGCGGACGACGCTCGGCCATCCGGTGATCATGGGCCGCAAGACCTTCGAGTCGATCGGCCGCCCGCTGCCAGGTCGGCGCAATATCGTGATCACACGGCAGACGGGCTGGTCCGCCGACGGCATCGATGTGGCCGGTAGCCTCGAGGCGGCCCTGGCGGAGGTCGGCGACATCCCGTGCTTCGTGATCGGCGGCGGCGAGATCTACCGGCTGGCACTGCCCCTCGCCCATGAGCTCCACGTCACGATCATCGACACGGCCGTCGCGGATGCCGACACCTGGTTCCCGGCGTTCGACGACACCGACTGGCGCCTCGCCTCCGAGGAACACCGCGACCGCGACGACCGCAACGCGTTCGACCTGAGCTTCCGACACTACGTGCGGCGCGGGGCGTGAGGCACCGCTGAGCCCCACCGGTCACGCTGCTATGCTTGCCCTCCCGGTCGTTCCCGGCCGAGGTAGGGGAAATCACGATGGCTCACCGACTGCTGCGCCTCAGACCGACGCTTCTCGTGTGGGTCGCCCTGCTGCTCGTCGTGACGCTCGGGACGATCACCTCGGTCGTCTATCTGCGCACCCAGGCGGCCATCGAGCAGCTGGTGCGCCAGCAGCTCGCCGCGGCGACGGAAGCGGCGCGCAGTGAAGTCTCGGCGATCGCGGATACGGCCATCAGCATGCTCAACGAGCTGGACCTGCTGGCGCTACAGGGTGTGCTGCGGCTGGATGACCGCGAGGCCCTGGCGCCGCTGCTGGTAGAACGGGTTCGCCAGGAACCGGTGATCGGGTGGTTCGGCTTCGGCAACCTGCTCGACGACGCCTATGTCGCCGGCAACCGGGCCTTCGAGGACGGATCGATTCGCGTCTTCTTCGCCGCCCCGGCCGTGGAAAACGCACGGCCCTTCCTCTTCGAGGTGGACAGCAGCGGTTCCCAGCGCCCGATCGATGTGGAAGATCCGGAGCCCTACCTCGTCAGCACCCGCCCGTGGGTCCAGCCGGCCCTCGCGCGCGAGGGCATCGTCTGGAATGAGCCGTTCCTGTTCACGGACGGGATGCTTGGGGTCGCAGCCGTCATCCGCGTTCCGCTGCCGGAAGCCAGCCCGCCAGTCGACGGGGTTTTCCACGTGGACTTCTTTCTGCGGGATCTCCACGAGTTCCTGCGCGCCATCGAGGTCGGCGAGACCGGGCGGGTGTTTGTGGTCACGGGCAATGGCACGCTGATCGGCGTCGGCGAGGACGAGCGGCCCCGCTTCGAGTCAGCGGCCGCAGAACGGGCCGCGGGCAGCGGCATCCTGACGCTGGACGACACCGCCTATCGCACGGCCTGGAGCCCCCTAGGCGTCGCCGGCGGGCCCGACTGGCGGATTGGGATTCTGGTCCCGGAGCGGGAGCTCACGGGCATCGTTGGTGAGAACGCGCGCACGGTTCTCCTTGCGGGCCTACTGGCCCTGGCGATCGCACTGGGGCTGGCGGCCTGGCTCGCGCACCTGATCAGCCGCCCGATTCGCGCCATGAGCGAGGACGTCGAGCACGTCAGCCACTTCGATATCACGGACGATCCGCCCATCGACTCCTGGATTCGCGAGATCGCAGTGCTTGGCGACGCGATCGATCACATGAAACTGGGTCTCAAGTCGTTCGAGAAATACGTACCCGGGGAAGTCGTTCGGAAGCTGATCGCGGCGCGGAAGGAGGCCGTCCTTGGCGTCGAACCGGCGGAGGTCACCCTGCTGTTCTCCGACATCAAGGGCTTTACCGGGATCACCGAGTCACTGGAGCCCGATCGACTCGTGGAAGTGGTCGGCGAATATCTGGAGGAGATGTCGCAGGTCGTCATCGCATCGGACGCGACGCTGGACAAGTATATCGGCGACGCGATCATGGCGTTCTGGAACGCCCCCACGCCGGTGCCCGACCACCCGGCCGTTGCCTGCCGGGCCGCGCTCACCTACCAGCGCCGGCTCGCCGAGCTGCGGGAAGTCTGGCGGGCCCGGGACCTGCCCCCGCTGCGGGCCCGGATCGGGCTGAACACCGGCCACGTGCTCGTCGGCAACCTGGGCTCCGAGCGGCGCCTCAGCTACACGGTGATCGGCGATGCCGTGAACCTCGCCGCCCGGCTCGAGGCCTTGAACGACAGCTACGGCACCCTGCTGATCATCAGCGATAGCGTCAAACGCGCGATCGGCGATGCCTTCGTGACCCGCCCCCTCGATCTGGTCGCCGTCAAGGGAAAGACCGAGGGTATCCTGGTCCACGAACTCATTACCGAGCGCGAGCATGCATCGTCGGCGCAGATCGCCAACACGGCTCTATATGCAAGCGCCCTCGACGAATACCTGGGCCGCCGCTTCGAGCAGGCGAGAGCCATGTTTCGTGAGTATCTCGACCGCCGCCCGGGCGATGTCGCCGCCGGCCTCCTGGCCGATCGTTGCGATGAGCTGCTGAGGCACCCGCCGGACGATGACTGGAACGGCGTCTTCGTCATGCAGAGCAAGTGACGCTCAGTTCTCGCGACGCGCCTGCCACCCTCGCTCGTCGGCCGCGAGCAGACCGCGCCGCATGAGCTCACCGTAGGCCCGCGAAACCGACAATCGGGTAATCCGCAGCTCGCGGCTGAGTTCGACGGGCGTGGGAAACGTCTCTCCGTCGACGATATCGCCAACTTCGATCAGCGTCTCGATCTGACGCTCGAGCTGCTTGGCGAGCGGCGAGCGGTCCTCCGGCTTGAGCTTGATTCTCCGCGAGTCCATCGTTTCCTCCGCAAATCCTGTGGGTCGACGGGGCCACGATAGATGCCGGCTGCAGACGCGACCATGGTCAGTATCACCATGCGGACGTGGGAAAATGGCCAGTCCCTCCGGATTCGTGAACCGGATCACAGTGACGATGCCAAGCGAAGAAAAAAACGGCCCGGGCTCAAGGTGGGAGTGAGGGTGGAAGCCCGGGCCAGTGGGAACTTGGGGAGAAATCGGTTCGGTCAGGCGGCCCTGCCGACGCAGCACCGCACACCGTTCCAGTGCGCCTTGCCGCGCTCGACCAGTTTCTCGTAAGCAGCGCAGATCGTGCGCGGAGTGACCTTGAGTTCGCGACCGAGCACGGCCGGCAGCGGCAGCGCGCCGTCTGCCACGAGGCCCGAATCGACGTAGAACTCGAGGTTGTCGACCAGCTGTTCCGTCAGCGGCCGCCGGATTTCCGGGTCAAGCTTGAGCATGCCGAGAGCCGTCATCGCCTTCCTCCATTGCCTTGGCGCTCAGGTTACCGACTGGGCCGGACGCTGGGGATAGTGGTTTCCACCATCTACTTCTGGGTAAGGCTCACGTCGCATCTGGGGCTTTGTGAACGAACGTCACACGGTCTCGGAATCGATCTGTTCTCCGGACCGAACAGGGTCCCAGCCATCCGCGTGGAGCGCTTGATTCAAACGGCCGTTCGAGCTTAGGATCACGTCCATACGGGTGCGTATGGAGGAATCTCAATGGCGCGAAACGGTACTCATGCAATGCTCGAGCGATTCGAACGGATGCCCGCGGGCCTCAAGCTGTTTTCCATGGCCGTCTGGCTCAAGGCGCCCTACTTCCGCACCGCACGGCCCTGGTTCCAGGAGCTACGGCCCGGCTATGCGCGAGCGACCGTTCGCAAGCGCTGGGGTGTGACCAACCACATCGGCACCGTCCACGCGATCGCGCTGTGCAACCTGTGCGAATTCGTCGGTGGCACCCTGATGGAGGTCAGCATTCGCAAGGACATGCGTTGGATTCCGCGCGGCTTGCAGATCGACTACGTCGCCAAGGCGGAGTCCGACGTCACGGCAATCTGCTCGATCGACGACATCGAATGGCGAGAGAAGGCGGTGGTTGACCTCCCGCTGACCGTCTGCGACGCGCAGGAGCAGGTAGTGGCTCGCGCTACGATTCCGATGTACGTCTCTCCGCGGGGCTAGCCTCCGACGCTGAAGGGCTGCCCAGGGCACGAAACCCGTCGGCGATCCCCCCACGCGCCCACCCGGCCTGCAACAAGTCCACTGGGCCGCGAGGGCCGTGAATCCGTCGCCGAGCCTGGGCTCGGAGCTGGCCTGCTGCATGTCGATGTCGACATGCACCCATGCGGGGGACGACGGCTACATCGGATGCCCGGGCTGACCGCTAAGCCGCGTCGAATCGGTGGTGGCCACTCACGGCAACTTCCCTACTCCGACACTCGTCACCGGGGGCGCGTTGCGTATCGCAAGTGTTGACCTCGACCCGGTGCCGGGCGTTCCGGATCAGTCCACCTTTCCAGCGTACGCGGCAGCCAATCCCGCGGATGTTGAGCCCAGGTTGGACCAGATCCGGCAGGTTCCCGCGGCTGCACCCCTAGGCGGCTTGCGCGTCGGCATGCCTGCCGCCGCGGGCGCGCTGCATCGCCGCACACACGCTCCCCGCATCCGGTTAGAAGCCACCCAGGTAGGTTGCCGAGCCCTCGATGCGCGGCAACCCGTCTCTTCTTGTCCCAACCCCTGAATCCGCCCAAGCGCGCGATTCATCTTGACCGCTTTTCAACAGACTGAATAACCCCGGACGCCGGGATGACTCAGCCTCGAGAACGGAGCTAGGGAAAGACGCCTGGACGATGCGGTCGGCCTACCGTGTTCAATTCCGCGGGGGCCAGGCTCCGAAAGCCGGGCCATCCCGGCGCAGGCCGAATTGAGCTGAACCTACCGTCCGCGGACAGATTGTGCGCTGTAATTTACTCACCACAATTTTTTGTTATGCTACCGGCATTCTGACGCATCGCCCAACAAATCTAGGGGGAGAACTGGCGAACACGTAGGCGTCGGCGAATTCGTCGTTAGCAGTCGCGAGCCCGGAGCGACCATTGCCCGTGAAGCTGCTCATGCCTATGCAGGCTGGCAGCGCCTACTCCCGGTTGTTAA
>JBCCZC010000297.1:0-7158 GCA_039188505.1 Pseudomonadota bacterium
CGGTTTCTTCTTCCCGGAACTCGGCTGAGAAGACCACCGGTGACCACGACGAAGACCAACATCCTCGATCTTGACCGGCAGGGGCTGGCGGACTTTTTCGAGGGGATGGGAGAGAAGTCGTTTCGCTCCCAGCAGGTCCTGCCGGTCGAGATCGAGGATGTTGGTCTTCGTCGTGGTCACCGGTGATCTTCTCAGCCGAGCTCCGGGAAGAAGAAACCGATCTCCGTGGCGGCGGTCTCGGGAGCGTCCGAGCCGTGCACGGCATTGGCGTCGATGCTTTCGGCGAAATCGGCTCGGATCGTGCCGGGCGCTGCCTCGGCGGGATTCGTCGCACCCATCAGCTCGCGATTCAGCGCGATGGCGTTGTCACCCTCGAGCGCCTGCACCATGACGGGGCCCGAGCTCATGAAACTGACGAGATCGGCGTAGAACGGGCGTTCACGGTGTACCGCATAGAAATCCCCGGCCTGCTCCGGCGAGAGATGGATCATCCGGGCTGCCACGATCTTCAGGCCGGCGCCTTCGAACCGGCGATAGATCTCGCCGATGATGTTCTTGGCCACTGCGTCCGGCTTGATGATGGACAGGGTACGTTCGACTGCCATTGTGAAAGTTCCTCGACTGATGTCACAGGGACGCGCCGAAAGCTCCGGGCTACTCCAATGACCGGAAACGACGCATGAATATAACATGAAATTTACGGAAAAACGCGAGCTTACGGCGACAACATCGAAGCAGCCCGGTTCCAACAGCGCGATATGGGTTCTCGCGCGAGCCACTTCAAGGCTGTTGAGCGCGGAAAAAGTTTAAAACAGGCGTTTGGAATCGCGACGAGCGCCACTTATCATGAGCGTTTGCGAGCGACCCTACAGGAAGACCGGATGGCCGCGCAGGGCACCAAGGAACGCATACTGGCAGCGGCCGAAACGCTGTTTGCCGAATCGGGATTCACCGGCACTTCGCTCCGCCAGCTGACCCAGCTGGCGAACGTGAATCTCGCCGCCGTGAACTACCACTTCGGATCGAAGGACAAACTGATCCAGGAGGTGTTCCGACGCCGCCTCGACGGCCTCTACCGCGAGCGCGAGGCGGCGCTCGACGCGCTGCAGGAGAAGCACGGGGAGCTGCCGCCCCTCATCCCGATCCTCGAGGCCTTCGTCTTCCCCGCAATGGCGGTTGGTGAAGACTCCGCCGATGGCGGGTCGCCCTTCGTGCAGGTGCTCGCGCGAGCGTTCGTCGAATACCGCGACGAGCTGCGCGCCTTTCTCTCGGACCGCTACGGCGACGTGAATCGGCGCTTTTTCCAGCTCATCGCCGCCAACCTCGAAGCCCTCGACACGGAAGAGATCGTTTCCCGGATCGACTTCATGGTGGGGGCATTGACCTACGCGATGGCCGATTTCGGGCTCTATCAGCGCCCGGACGACATCTCGCCGGAGGCGTACTGGCGAATCCGGGCCGAGCGGCTCGTGCACTTCGTTGCCGCCGGACTGCAGGGGCCACGGGACGGATCGGGCGCGGCGCCTCCCGCCGCCTGACATGCTATCTTCTCAGGCCTCGGAAGGAGGGGGGAATCCGGCTTGACGACGCTGTTCGTCACCTTGGCGGCGCTGCTCGCGATTTCCGCGGGCCTCTGGCGGTGGTCTGCCCGCGGCGTCTTCCTGCTGGTTACGGGCACGCTGCTCATCGCGCCGCTTTTCTTCGACCCGGGCTCGCAGCTCCGGTGGCTACCCTGGATCGCCCTCGCCGTCCCCGCTGCCCTGGCCACCCCGGCGTTTCGCAGGCTGGTCGCGGCGCGCCTCTTCGGCCGCCTGCAGGCGGTGGCCGAGGAACTCGACCCGGACAGCCTCGACGCGGACAGCCTGGCGGCAATGGCCGCAGGGCGAGAAAGCTGGATGCGACAGCTGTGGTCCGGAAAACCGGACTGGCGCATCCTCCTTGATCGCCCCCGGCGGCGCATCCGGCGACAGGAACGGGACTACCTCGATGGCGCCGTGCACGAGCTGTGTCTCGCCGTCGCCGACCGGGCGACCCCCGATGCTGCACTCTCGAAGTCCCTGTGGCGACGCATCCGCCGCACGGGACTCCTTGCCCTGGCGGTTCCCGCCGACCGCGGCGGCCCCGGGCTCGAGCCGCGGGCGCGATCTGCCGCCCTGCTCCGCCTCGGCGCGCGGTCGCCGGAGCTTGCGTCCCTGGTCGCCGCGGCCAACGGCCCGGGCCCCGTCGGCGCCCTGCTGCTCGGCGGGACGCCGGAGCAGAAGGATCGCTGGCTGCCGGCGTTCGCACGCGGCGATGAGATCGCCTGCATGGTCTTCCCCGAGCACGGCCAGGCCGCCGACGAGCCCGTCGGCGTCGCCCGCGTGGTCAGCGGCATCGACGGGACCACGGAGCCTGGCCTCGAGATCAGCTTCAGTGCCTCGTGCGTGCCGCTGGCGCCGCACGCGACCGTCTTCGGCGTCCTCGTCGAGGTGACCGACCCCGGCGACCTCCTCGCCAGCGGACGGACGGGATCCGCCTTTTGCCTGCTGCCGCGGAACACGCCCAAGCTCGACCAGGACGGACGCCATCCCAAGCTACGCGGCGCCGTGGACAGCGGCCCGATCATGGCCCGTCGAGCCGTCGTGCCGCTCACCTCGATCCTCGGAGGCCCCGCCACGATCGGTGAGGGGCGCACACTGCTGCGACGCACCCTCGCGCAGCAGGGCGACACCGGCGTGCCCGCGCTGGCCGCCGCCGCCAGCCGAATTGCGCTGGCCACCACCAGCGGCCTCACGCGAATCCGCCCGCCGAGCAGGCCGGCAGCGGTGCGTGCCCGGCAGGCGTCGGCTTCCCTGGCCGCGATGACGGCAGCCGCGGTTCGGCTCGAAACCGCCCGGAGCGCACTCACGACCGACGACGGTTCTCACATCGGCTCCGTGCCGCTGGGCGACCTGCTGCAGCGAGCCACCGCCGCCGATCTGCGCGACGCTGTCGAAGGGGCGCTGCTCGCCGGCGGCGACTGCGCCCGAGCGGACGGTCCGGCAGCGCCGCTGGCGACCATCCAGGACACGCGCGCGGCGACGCTGGCGGTCGCCCGCCCGGCCCTGCGCGATCGGCCGGCGCGACAGTATGTACGCGCTGCCCTGCGCTGGCATCCGTTCCTTGGAACCCAGCGCGCCGCCCTTGCCGATAGCGACCGCAAGGCCGGTCTCAACCGGTTTGCCACAGCGCTGTTTGAGCACGCGGGCCAGCTCGTCAGCAATGCGATTCGTGCGCTGCTGTTCGGTATCACCCGCGCCGCGCCGGCGCGCGCGCCGTCGACCGGCCGTCAGGCCACCTGTTTCCGGCAGGTCGAAAGGCTGAGCACCGCCTTCGCACTCTGTACCGATGCGCTGACCATGGCCGCCGTCAGCGAGGGACGCCTGTGCCGCGCTGCTGCGGAGCGCCTTGGCACCGTCTACGCCGAACTGCACCTCGCCTCGCAGCTCCTCAAGATGCACATCGATGCCGGCGAGAACCCCAATGAGATTGCGGTGATCGAGCGCACCGTGGCCGAGGGGCTCGTCCGCGCCCAGGACACGCTGTATCGCTTCTTCGACAACCTCCAGACGCCGTGGCTCGGTGGCCTGCTGCGCCTGCTCTGCTTCCCCCTCGGCCGGGCCTGGGCGCTCCCGCCCGACGCAACCGACCGCGAAGTCGCCTTGCGACTGATGGAGCCGGGCGGCGTGCGCCAGCGGCTGCTGCGTGACGTGGTCGACGGGCGGAACGCCGACGATCCGATCGGGGTGCTCGAACAGGCGGTGGCCCGCGTCGACGCAGCCGCGCTCGCGGAAATCGCCCTCGAGAACACGCTGCACGAAGCCGTAACGCCTTACAATGCCCCCGAACTGGTCGAGCGGGCCCTTGCCGCGGGCGTGCTGACCGCGGAACAGGCCGATCAGGTGCGCGCGGCTCAGGCCACCGTAGCGCGGGCTCTGGCCCTGCCGCCGAACCAGGATCCCGATGCAACCGGCGCGCTCGACGGACCCCACGCCGCGGCGGGCTGAACCTCTCCACGAATCACGACAACCACCGAGGACCACGCCAGTGACTCAATCCACCCGCATTCGCAAGGTGGCCGTACTCGGCGCCGGTGTCATGGGCGCTCAGATCGCTGCACACCTCGTCAACGCTCGCATTCCGGCGGTGCTCTTCGATCTTCCGAGCGACGGACCGGATCGGAGCACGCTTGCCCGGGAGGCCCTTCGCCGCCTGGGCAAGCTGAAGCCGGCGCCTTTCGCCCTGGGCAGACTCGCCCAGCACGTGCATCCGGCCAACTACGATGATGATCTCGAGCAGCTCGAGGACTGCGACCTCGTCATTGAGGCGATCGCCGAGCGGATGGACTGGAAGAAATCGCTCTACGAGAAGATCTTGCCGCACCTGGGCGAGCACGCGATCCTGGCGACCAACACCTCCGGTCTCAGCATCAACGATCTCGCGAGCGTGCTGCCGGAGGACAACCGCCCACGCTACTGCGGCATCCACTTCTTCAACCCGCCGCGCTACATGCACCTGGCCGAGGTCATCCCGGGCGCGACCACCGATCCCGAGGTGGTGGACCAGCTCGAGAGCTTCCTGACCACCACGCTCGGCAAGGGTGTGGTCCGCGCCAAGGACACACCCAACTTCATCGGCAATCGGATCGGCGTCTTCTCGATGCTCGCGGCCATGCACCACACCCGCGAGCTGCAGCTGGACTTCGACGTCGTCGATCAGCTGACCGGCCCGCGGATCGGCCGGCCCAAGAGCGCCACCTACCGGACCGCCGATGTGGTGGGCCTCGACACGATGGGCCACGTTATCCAGACCATGGCCGACACGCTCCCGGACGATCCGTGGCACGGTTTCTTCGGTCAGCCCGAAGTCCTCGCCGGGCTGGTCGCCGCGGGCGCGCTTGGCCAGAAATCCGGCGCTGGTTTCTATCGCAAGGCGGGCCGCACGATCGAGGTTCTGGACGCCGAGTCCGGCGCCTACCGCGAATCGGGCAAGCGCCCCGAACCGGAGGTGATCGAGATCCTCAAGCTGCCAGATCCGGGTAGCCGGCTGGCGCGCCTGCGCGCGCACTCGAGCGCCGAGGCCCGCTTCCTCTGGGCCTGTTTTCGGGACCTGTTCCACTACTGCGCGTGCCACCTCGAGGCGATCGCGGAAACCGCCCGAGACGTGGATCTCGCCATCCGCTGGGGCTATGGCTACCAGCAGGGTCCCTTCGAGACCTGGCAGGCGGCCGGCTGGCGGCAGGTCGCGGGCTGGATCAAGGAGGACATCTCCGCCGGCCTCGCGATGAGCAGCACGCCGCTGCCCGAGTGGGTGGATGATGTCGAGGGCGTGCATCAGCCGGGCGGCTCCTATTCGCCGTCAGCGGGACGCTTCCTGCCTCGGCCCGAGCTCGCCGTCTACGCGCGCCAGCCCTTCCCCGACCCGATGCTCGGCGAGCAGTTCGACCGGGGAACGACGATCCACGAGGACGACGCTGTCCGCATCTGGCATCGCGGTGACGACGTCGCCATCGTGTCGTTCCGATCGAAGATGAATGCGATCTCTCCCGGCGTCATCGCCGGCCTGAACCAGGCGATCGACATCGCCGAGTCGGCCTTCTCGGGCCTGGTGATCTGGCAGGACAGCGAGCCCTTCAGCGTCGGCGCCGACCTTGCAGCGGCCGGGACGGTCTTTGCGACGGAGGGCGCTGCCGGGGTGGAGAAGATGGTCAAGGACTTCCAGGACGCGGTGGTCCGCCTCAAGACCTGTGCCATACCGACGGTGGCCGCAGTACGGGGCATGGCCCTGGGCGGCGGCGCCGAGATCGTGCTCCACTGCGATCGCACGGTCGCCGCGCTGGAAAGCTACATCGGCCTCGTCGAGGTCGGTGTCGGCATCCTGCCCGCCGGCGGCGGTCTGGCGGAGCTGGCCGCGCGAGCGAGCCACAAGGCCGCGGGCGGCGCGGTCTTCGAGGGGCTCGCCGACGTCTTCCAGACCGTCGCGATGGCCAAGGTATCCAGCTCGGCAATCGAGGCGCAGGCGTTCGGATATCTGACCGACGCCGACCCGATCGTGATGCACGCCCAAGAGATCCTGCACGTCGCCTGCGAGACCGTCCACGGCCTCGCGCAGGCCGGTTATCAGCCGGCGCTGCCTGACGCGATCACCGTGGCCGGCGACGTGGGCATCGCCAATTTCAAGGCCAGCCTGGTCAACATGCTGGAGGGTCGATTCATCTCGGAGCATGACTTCGAGATCGGCAGTCGGATCGCAACCGTCCTCTGTGGGGGCCCGATCAGCCGCGGCAGTCAGGTCGACCGCAACTGGCTTCTCGGCCTCGAGCGCGAACACTTCGTGGCCCTCCTCGGCACCGAGAAGACCCAGGCCCGGATCGAGCACATGCTCAAGACCGGCAAGCCCCTGCGCAACTGAGCGAGGAATCGAACATGACTCAGAATCTTCAGGACGCCTATATCGTCGAGGCCGTGCGCACACCGGTCGGCAAGGCGCCCAAGGGCGTCTTCCGCAACACCCGTCCGGATGACCTCCTGGCCCACTGCCTCCGGACGCTGCTGCAGCGTCAGCCGAACGTGCCCGCCGAGGCCATCGAGGACACGGTGATCGGCTGCGCGATGCCCGAGGCCGAACAGGGCATGAACGTGGCGCGGATCGCGGTGCTGCTGGCCGGCCTGCCCGAACGGGTCCCGGCGATGACGATCAACCGCTTCTGCTCTTCGGGCGTCCAGGCCGTCGCGCTGGCCGCCAACCAGATCCGGACTGGTGCGGCCGACCTCACCATCGCGGGCGGCACCGAGACCATGAGCATGGTCCCGATGATGGGCCACAAGGTGGCGATGAACCCCGCGATCTTCGAAGACGAAAACGTCGGCATCGCGTACGGCATGGGCATCACCGCGGAAAAGGTCGCGGAGCGCTGGCAGGTGTCCCGCGAGGATCAGGACGCCTTCGCCTACGAGAGCCATCGCCGGGCGCTGGCAGCGATCGAGGCGGGACACTTCGACGCCGAGATTGCGCCCTTCACGGTCACCGCAGCCGTACCTGACCTCACCGGTGGCGCGGTGGCGCTGCAATCCCTCGAGGTCACCGTCGACGAGGGGCCGCGCGCCGACACCAGCGCCGAACGCCTGGCGAAGCTGCGAC
>JBCCZC010000298.1:0-7143 GCA_039188505.1 Pseudomonadota bacterium
GACGGGACGGCTGCGGGCGCCGCGCTGCCGACGCCCGCGGCGGGCAGCGCCAGCGTGAAGCGGGTCCCCTGCCCCGGCTCCGAGTCGACGTCCAACGTGCCTCCGTGCTGCTGGGCGACCCCGACCGCCATTGCCAGTCCGAGGCCGTGGCCGGCCTCGCCCTTGGTGGTGTAGAACGGCTCGAAGATCGCTCCGAGCTCCCGGGCCGGGATACCCGCCCCCCGATCCTCGACGTGGATCGCGACCGTGCCATGCTCACCGTCTGCTGCCAGCCTGATCGGACCGCCGTCGGGCATCGCGTCGATGGCGTTGATCACGAGGTTCATGAGCGCCTGCACGACCTGGTCCTCGTCGCAGTCGACGAAGAGCTCATCTTCGGGCTCTGCGGCAAGCAGCTGGACGTCGTTCGGCAGCAGTCGGGTGGCCAGGCGCTCGACGGTCGCGAGTAGCGTGCCGACGGACACCGGCTCCCGTCGTAGCCGCTGCTGGCGGCCGAAGGCGAGCAGCTGATGGGTGAGACGGGAGGCCCGCTGCGTCGCTTCGTCCATCAGGTCCACGAGCGACTCGAAATCTCCGCCTTCGCGTGGCCCCGCTCGCAACCCCTCGAGGGAGCCGGCGATGACCTGGAGCAGGTTGTTGAAGTCATGGGCGACGCCGCCGGCGAGGCGCCCGAGAGCGTCGAGCTGCTGCGCCTTGACCAGCCGCCCTTCGGCGGCCCGTTTCTGGCTCGCCAGCAGTGAGATCGCTGCGAAATCAGCCAGTGATCCAGCGAAACAGACTTCCTCCACCGTCCAACGTCGCGGCCGGACGGTCTGCTCCACGCAGAGCACCCCCGCGACCTTGCCATCGACGCGAATCGGGGCGTCCAGCACCGCCCAAACGCCCTTCTGCTCGAGGTAGCCGGTCAGAAATTCGTTCGTTCTGGGATCGGTGCGGGCGTCGTCGGCTGCGATCACCCGATTGGTCTGCAGAGCCTCGGCGTAGCGTGGGTACTGGGCGAGATCGAGTTCGTCATCGGCGTAGTGCCTGGAGGTGACCAGGTCGAAGCCGTCCACGCAACGCAATCGCCCCTGTTCGATGAGCCAGATGTTCACGCGGGCGCTCTTCAGGGTGCGCGCGGCGTGCTCGGTCAGCTCCCTGAAGGCCTTCGTGGTGTCGCCTTCGCCGATGGCCGGCAGGCGGGCGAGGTCGGCGGTGACCTGGTTGTAGATGTAGAGTCCGCGATGGTCGTCAGTACCGGCGAGCTCGCCAAGCACGCGGCCCGCAAGATCCGCGACCAGCCCCATGGCGGATCGGCGGCGGATGTCGAAGCCGTCGACTTCCGGCGCTTCGCTGTCGAGCACGCCGATGACCCGATTCCGATGGAGCACGGGCGCCGTGAATTCCGATCCAGCGGGCTCCAGGTCCTGGACGTAGCGCGCATCGCTGCTGACATCGGTGATGTATTCGGCTTCACCCGTCGCAGCGACACTGCCCACGATCCCTGCTCCGAGCGGAAGCCCGATCCTCGCTCGCACTTCTCCGGACTGGCCCACCTTGTCGCCGAGCGCAGCCTTCTGCATCAGGACGTCGCCTTGGCGCAGGTAGAAGATGCAGTCGTCGAACCCCTCCTCGGCCTCGAGCCAGTGGACGACGCGCCAGCAAACGGCGTCGCTCGACGCGAGTCGCCGAAGCTCCCGTTCGAGGGCGTCGAAGCGAGCCAGTTCGGATTCGGTCCAATGAAAGTCGGGCAAGTCGGTGACGCCTGCAGATCGATCGCGGGAACATAGCATGGGCAATGCCCGAATGGACCGCCGTGCCACGGTCTGTGACAGTCTTGGTGGATGCCACTAGCCGCAGGGGCATCTCAAACGCTGCGGGATCGGGCGAGGCGGCCGCCACCGCGCCGCCGAAAACGCCGCCTTCGGCCTTGGACTCGCCCCTTGACTGCGCTCCAATGGCAGCCATGGACGAAGCCCGGCGAAATTTCCTCGTTCGCGCCGCGAGTCTGCTGGCGATGGCCACCGCTGCAGGGCTTGCCGCAGCCGTGCCGGCAGCCGGGCGGCGCCCCGCCGCGTTGGACCGCCTCTTCGTGCGCGTGAACGAGGAGTGCCGCGACCTCAAGGTCGGTGCGCTCAGCGCGCCCGCATGGCAGGACGCCCTGGCGGACCTCTTTCGTAACGTGCCCCCTGAGGATCTGGCCCGGTTCATCGATCTGGACGGCACCGCCGCCGCCATGGCGCTGCCGGACCGCGGTGTGGAAACGCGGATCGTGTCCCTGCCCCGGATCGACTTCGGCGGCGAGGTGCAGCACTTCCGCAAGGTCTTCGGCATGCGTCGTGGACGGGCCATCATTCCGCACGGCCACCGGAACATGGTGTCCTGCCACTTCGTGCTGCGCGGCAGCTGCCGCCTGCGCCAGTACGACGTGGTCGATCGATCTGATCCGTCCGAGTGGATCATCTCGCCCGCGGTCGATCGCGTGGCGGCGCCTGGCGATCTGTCGTCGATCTTTGATGAGCGCCACAACGTCCACTGGCTCATCGCACGGGAGGAGCCGACCTGGCTCTTCGATGTCATCGTGCTCGACGTGGGAACGCTGCCAGGCAAGGCCTACGAGGTGTTCAACCTGGACCCGGATGCCGGGCGTTTCGGGCCCGATGGACTGGCCGTCCCCGTCATTCCGGTCGACGAGGGGCTGGCGCGCTACGGCGCCGCGTCGTGACGGGCCGGCAGTCTCCACCGAACGATCGTTGCGGGCCATGACGCTTTCGGCGCTCGAGGTGGTGGAGCTACTGGCGGCCTACCACGCGGGACTGCTGGGGCTCTGGCTCGTGCGCCAGCGCGGCGTAATTGCGCTCGGGCTGCTTTCCCTGGTCTTCTCTGCGCACATGCTCGCCAACCTTGGCACCGCAACGGGGGTCATCCCGCCGCCCCTGGATCCGACCAGCGCCTTCGGCCTCCTTTACGGCCCCCTCCTCTATCTCCTGATCCGTACGCTCGTGCGGGCGGACGATGGCGTGGTCTGGCGGGATGCCGTCCATTCGCTCCCCGCGCTGGCCATCGTCGTCGTGCGCCCCGCCCTGCCCGTGCCCCAGCTGATCGGATTTCCGCTGCTGATCGCGTACCTCTGGCGGTCCGGTCGGCTCCTGGCCGAACATCAGCGGCTCGCTCCGCAGCTGCGGGCCGACGACGCCGCCGTCGATCTTGGCTGGGTACGCTGGACCTTCGCGGCCTTCGTCGCGCTGGCGGCGGTCGACATCACCCGTTCCGCCGCGGCCGGCCGGTTGCCGGGTGCCGTTGACGAGGCCCTGCTCGCGGCAACGCTCGCCAGCGTTGTCGCGCTCGTGCACTTCATGGGACTCCGCGGTGCCGCCCATCAACGTCATCGGGGTGCCATCGGCAGCGCGGAGGCTGCCCATGTGTCGACGGGCACGACCGTCGGCGACGCGTCGAGCGAGGCGGCGCTGTTCCCTCTCGTCGATCGGATCGTGCGCCAGGAGGCGCTCTGGCGGGAACCTCGCCTCAGCCTGGCGCGGGTTGCAGAGCGGTCCGGTCTCGGCCCGCGCGACGTCTCACGGGCCATCAATGTTGCCACCGGCTGCAGCTTCTCCCGATACGTCAACGGGCTGCGCATCGATGCTTTTGAGGCGCTGGCAAGTGACCCGGAGCACGCGGACCGCGCCCTGCTTGATCTCGCCCTCGAGGTCGGCTTCAACGCCAAGTCGACCTTCAACCGCATCTACCGTGAGCATCGCGGCGTGACGCCATCGCAGGTCAGAAACCCCCGTCCCGAATCCTGATTCAGGACGACGCGTCAGCGGTTATGCGTTCTGCTTGCGGCTCGACCATACGGGAGTCACCCATGCCGCACACGCTCGCCCAGCTCGCGCTCCTCATGCCCCTCGTCGCGGCCGGCTCGCCCGCAGCGCCCCCCAGCGCCGTGGCGTTCGGAGCGACCGTCGAAGCCACCCGCGCCGAGCTCGCCAAACGCTGCGACCGCCTCGATGTTCGGGCGCTCGACCCGGCAGCGTTGCCGATCGCACAGGAGAGCCATCTCCAGCTCGACTGCCACGGTTTCGAGCATGCGGGCGCCGCGCGGCTTGCCGAATTCGTGTTCGCTGATGATGCCCTGGCGTTCGTTTGGGTCCTGACGGAGGCCGCCGAGGAGGCCGCACTCCGTGACCAGCTGATCGACGCATTCGGCGACCCGAGCCACGAAACCCCCGAGTTCATCGCCTTTGTCGACCATCGCGTCGCGCTGCGCCGCGACAAGCCCGAGCTGCTCTACTACGGAGCCGCTGTGGCGCCCCTGTACGAAGCCTGGTTCGACGCCCGCTAGCGCGCTGCCTGGCGGAGTCAGGCAGCCCGAACGCGCGTCCAGGCGCCCCAGTTCTCCACCAGGTGATCCACGGATGTCGTGCCCGGGATCACGATGATGTTGGGCGCCTGTTCAAGGAGCCACGCAATCGCCTGGCTGGGGTCGAGCTTCGCGCCTCGGGCCATCGGATCCGCGCCCAGGGGCCCGTAGGGAATGAAAGCGATTCCGCGCGCGGCCGCGTAGTGAACGAGTTCGAGCTGCCCGGGCTCCGCGCTGTTGAGCCGGTTCTGGACGCTGGCGATCGGAGCGATCTCCAGAGCGCGATCGAGCTCCTCGCGGGTCACGTTCGACAGGCCGATGTGGCGGACGCGACCATCAGCCTGGGCTTCGGCGAGGGCCGCGACCGAAACTTCGATGGGCGTCGCGGGATCCACGCGATGCAGCTGGAAGAGATCGATCTGATCGCGCCGCAGGTTGATCAGTGCCTGGTCGATTTCCCGATGTAACGTGTCCCTCGAGCCGTCGATCGTGATGCGACCCGGTGCCGGCTTGTCGACGCCACCCTTGGTCGCCAGCACCACATCCCGGTCTTGGAGGGCCTCGCCGACGATGCGATCGGTGGCCTCGGGGCCGTAGGATCGTGCGCTGTCGAAGAACGTCACGCCAAGATCTGCGGCGCGGCGCAGCAGCTCGACGCCTGCCTCCCAGTCGGCAAAGGGACCGAAGTTGCCGGGCTGTCCCGTGAGGCGCATGGCGCCGTAGCCAATGCGGTTCACGATCAGGTCACCGCCGAGGCTGAAAGTGCGCGGCGTGATGTCTTCGATGAGTGCTGTTTCCACTGTTCGCTCCTGCTGTCGTTGTCGGGGATGGCGTCACTCTGCCCGCGCGGCTTAGAATTTGGTAGACGAATATGTGCAATATTTGCTATACGCAATGCGTATGAGTAAGCCTCTCGACCGCCTCACGTTGCTCGAGACCTTCGTTCGTATCGCCGATGCAGGGAGTATCAGCGGTGCGGCGCGGGATCTCGGGCTATCGCAGCCGTCGGCCAGTCGTCAGCTGGTGGAGCTCGAGTCCCGGCTGAAAACCCAGCTGATCCGGCGCAATTCGCATTCCCTCGCGCTCACGGAAGCCGGCGTTGCCCTGCTGGCCGACGCCCGGCGCATGCTGAGCAGCTGGGAAGCGCTCGAGGAGGCCCATCTCGCGGGCCAGGGCGAGCTTCGCGGTGCGCTCAAGGTCGTTGCACCCATCGCCCTGGGCCAGCTGCATCTCGCTCGGCTCGCCTGGCAATTCCAGCTCGAGCATCCGCAGGTAAGCCTGAACTGGCTCCTCGAGGACGATCCCATCCGATTCTCGGAACTGGGCTGCGACTGCTGGATCAAGGTCGGTCCGGTACCCGACGAGAGGCTGATCGTCAGGCCGCTTGGCGAGGTCGAGCGATTGCTGGTCGCTTCGGCTCCGTTCATGTCCCGGCACGGCCAGCCCAGGACACTGAAGGCGGCAGCGATGCTGGACCTGGTGGCGCTGGCGCCTTTCGAAGGCGGCACCATTCCCTTGACCGGCAGTGACGGCGAGCGCGCGAGCATCGAGCCGTCCCTCCGAACGTCCTCCAACAACATCATGGCGGTCAAGGAGGCCGTCGCCATGGGGGTCGGCATGGCGGTGCTGCCCCGCTGGTTCATCAGTGAGGAACTGGACCGCGGTCGTCTTGTCGAGGTCCTGCCGGGTTGGCGGGCACAGTCTCTGGTGATCCATGTTGCGCATGCGCCGGGCCGCCACCAACCTCGGCGCCTCGGTGCGTTTCTGGACTACATCTTCGCCAGCATGAGCTCGATCGACGGAATTCTCACCTAAAGCCACGAGCAGCTTCCCTGGACACGTCACGTCGCCGCGCGTAATCCGCGGCTTTTATCCGACGCCCGAGGCTGCGAAAATAGCGGATTGCCAGCAAGGATCCGCGATCACTTGGAGACTCGTTCCGAGCCGCCGAAGCCCAACGCCGCTCCCCGTCGCCGTCCGGTTCCCGTCGTAGGGCCGCGCCTGCGTCGTGTCCTGTACGTCGTTCTGGTCGGTTTCGCGCTGATCAGCGTCAATGGCGCCTACCTCGGGGGCGTCAGCCTCCTGGAGTGGACCACCGGGGAAACCTATCAGGACTACTTCTATCAGCTGATGTTCCTCGGCCACCTCGTGCTGGGCGTGCTCCTGATCCTGCCCGTGCTCATCTATGGCGCGGTACACATGCGCAATGCCTGGGATCGCCCGAATCGGCGCGCCGTGAAGGTTGGCTACGCGCTGTTCGGCGTCGCCCTGGCGGTGCTCGCGACGGGGCTGGTGCTCACGCGTGGTATCCCGGTCATCGAGGTGCGGGATCCGGGGCTGCGAAGCGCCGCCTACTGGCTGCACGTCATCGGACCGATTGCGGCCGTTTGGCTGTTCGTCCTCCATCGGCTCGTAGGCAAACGCCTCAACTGGCGCCTCGGCGGAGCGGTGGCGGCGGTCGCAGGGGCCTTTGCCGTCGGACTCGTGATCGTCCAGACCCAGGATCCGCGGCAGTGGAATCAGGCCGGCCCCGACAGCGGCGAGGCCTACTTCTTCCCGTCCCTTGCACGCACGGCCACGGGCGACTTCATCCCCGCCGGCTCGGCGGAGTACATGATCAACCCCGCCGACAGCGACAAGACCGCCTTCGTCGCCGGCGAGACCGGCGACGCCGGTGAGTTCAACATGACCAAGGTCTCCTACACCATCGTCGACGTGTCGGCCGACGACTACGACAACGAGTGGAAGGAAACCGTCAACACTCAGGCCATCGTCCTCTCCGACCGCGCGGTCGGCGACGGCAA
>JBCCZC010000299.1:0-7138 GCA_039188505.1 Pseudomonadota bacterium
ACTTCTGGCCCAGCACCGGGGCCGTCAGGACGTCTGGGTGGAGTACACGACGTCGGCCGCCCGCGCGACCTTCAAGCTAGGCGAGGGCTGGCGCGTCGCGGCCGATCCGGAGCTCGCCGCCAGCCTGGCCCAGCTCGATGGTGTGGACAGCGCCCGGGTGCTCTACGCGCGGGATCTTGTGGCGACCTCCTGAGCCGGGCGTCTTTGGAATACCCGTAGGCTGGCCATGCGGAGACCGAAGCGAGTGCGCGGGTCGCGCCGTATCCACGCCCATGTCGCACGGCCGCCTTTGGAAGAACCCACCGGCAGGACCCGGCGCTAGCGGGCCGCCGGTGCGGGAGCCTGGATCACCCGGAGCGTGGGTCCGGTAGGCGCCTGTCGCGCCTTAACGGTCGGAGAACTTTCGCTTGCCTTCCTCGAGTCGGCTCTGGAAGCGATTGGCAAGGCGCCTGGCGCTGGCGACCTGTTCCTGCTGCTGCGCTTCGACCTTGCGCCGTTCGCGGTCGGAGGCGGCGAGTTCGCGGACCTTGAGGTGGCGCTCTTCGGTCAGTCGCTTAGCCAGTTCCTCTCGGATTTCCTCGCCGACATCTTCGGTGAGAAACTCATCGTCCACGCGCGCGATGAAGCGGCCGAGCTTGTCCATCATCGACTCGTCCATCTGCTCCGGGGGGACGACCTTGAGCATCTGCCCGAAGCCGCAGCAGTTGGTGAAGGCAATCCGAAACTCCGGGTCGTCGACGCTGGTGGTGATCAACACGCGTATGCCGACCCTGCCCGCCAGCCGGAAGTCGCCAGCCACGACGTTGCCGCGCTGATCGCGCCGGGTGCGCTCGTTGGTACGCAGCCCCCGCTCGCGCGCGAAGGTCTGGATCCGGTTGACCTCGAATTCGCCGACCACCTCGAGCAGGCGCTGGCGCGGGAAGTCGACGTGGCCCCCGATGTCGATCTCGCGGCGTCGATCGTTACCGCTGAAGCGGACCTTGAAGTCGTCGCCAACGTGACCGGTGATGGTGCCGTAGCCTGGCGCAGGGTAGTGAACCGTACGCCGCTTCCCGAGAAAATTGAGATGCTCGGTAAGTCGCTTGAGATAGTCGAAGAGCTGCCGGAACGTGGGGTCCGCGACCTCGCGGAAGAAGACCTCCTTCTCTTCCAGCGCGAGCGCATCGCGCTCCTCCTCCTCGCGCTGGAGTTTCGCTTCATTCTCGAGTTCGTCAAGAAATCCCATGCCCTCACCCGTGCGGACGCGCGTTTCCCCTGCGGCTCAAATCTATCACCCCCGCAAGGGAATGTCGTGCGCCCGAGGCCGCGAGATCACCCGTGGCCGGCCGCGTTCTCCCGCGATGCGCCGTTGCCCTTGTGAATCGGCGTTTCCGTGCCGTTGGGCTGGGGTTCATCGACGAGGGTCGCTTCCTTGCCTTCGGATTCCAGTACGACGGCAGGAATTTCGATCGTGTCGGGCTCTTCGCTCGTCCCGGGCGGCTTGTTGCGCGCAGCCGCCAAGCGTGGATCTTCGCCCTGGGATGCCGGGGCGTCGTCCTGCGCTGCCGACTCATCGGCGCCGGCGGGACCTGCGGCGGCCTCGACCTTTCCCGGAGCATCCTCCGTCTCCGCGTCGGTCGACTCCGCCTTGGTCTCGGCCGGCTCGGGCTCTGGCTCTGGCTCGGCCGCGGCCGCTGCCGCTGCCGCTGCCGACTCCGGCTCGGTCTCCGCGCCGGCCTCGGTGACTTCGGTGGCGTCGGTGGCGTCGGTGGGGGGCGCTTCGTCTGCCGGCGCGTCGGCGCCATCCGCCGCTGCTGCCGCATCTGCCTCGGTAACCGGGGCTTCGGCGACCTCCGCCTCAGTTTCCGCCGACGCAGCTTCCGCTTCGACCTGGGGCTCGAGCTCTGGCTCGCTCTGCTCTGCCGGCTCCGCGGGCGCCGCAATGGCCTGGTAGCCCATGCGCTTGAGCGTGATGGTGTCACCGCTCTCGTCAGCGAGGAGCGCGCGCAGCTTGTCCTCGCCGATGAGCTTCTCGGCCCCGGACTGGAGCTCGTCGAAGACTTCCTGATAGGACTCGGTCATCTTGTTGACCAGCCTTGCGGTGGAGGCAAAGTGCTCTGCAACCGAATCCTGGTAGCTGTCCAGCTCCTTCTGAACCGCTTCGGCCTTGGCCTTCTCGTCAGGACCGCGCCGGGAGAAGTAGAAGCCCGCAACGCCGCCGAGGGCGACGCCGAGCAGCAGCGCGATGATGACCGTCATATTTTCCATGTCTGGTTCTCCTTAGTCCCTTGTCAGACTCCCCGACCCTGATCCGGTTCACTCCGGATCGAAGACGGCTTGCCAGTGTCTCATCTCTCGTTGACGAGACCATGAATGAGTTCATCCGGAAGCGGTTCCCCCGGCCGAACGCGCATATTGATGTCGAACACGCCGAACGAGCCGGCCCGGCGCTCGGCGACGAAGCGCCGCAGTGTGTATTCCACGATCGGGAAGGACAGTTCGTCCCAGGGCAGCTCGTCTTCAGCGAAGAGCCGGATGTCGGTGCTCTCATCGCCGACCCCGAAGGCGCCCGGTGCGACCTCGCCCCGATACATCACGTAGACCTGCGAGATTCGTGGCAGCGTGATGAGCCCGTACAGCGTCGGATCGATGGGCTGCGCCAGCGCTTCCTCATCGCACTCCCTCACTGCCGCTTCGAGCGTCGTCTCGCCGGTCTCCATGAAGCCCGCGGGGATGGTCCAGTAGCCGAGCCGCGGTTCGATGCCGCGCTTTGCCAGGAGAATGTCGTCCCCGCAGGTCAGGAGGCAGCCGCAGACGACCTTCGGGTTGACGTAGTGCACGATTCCGCACGTGCCACAGACCGCCCGCTGGCGGTTGTCGCCGGCGGGAACGGTGATGTGCGTCGCTGCGCCGCAGGCGGAGCAGTAGGGAATCTGCATCGGGTGTCCTGATCATCGGGAAGGCGATCAACTTAGCACGTGGTCTGTGGGGGCCGCGCAGGTCCGTCGTCATGGCTTCGCTGCGCAGCCATCCGGTTGTCGCGGCGGCTAACGGACCGTCGGCCACCGGCGCTCGTAATTGGACATGGGGACGTAGCCGCTCGACCCATTGAAGCTCACCTGGCCGTAGTCGTCCGGAGCCGGCGTGGGGTAGTAGCGGCGCAGCCGATGCTCGCGGGTGCTCACCGGCGCTCCGGAGGCCAGCGCCGGCCGGAATCGGGCATCGCGAAGGAAGGCGATGGAACGGCGGCGCGTCAGGACGCTCAGGTTCGAGTCCAGCACCTTGACGTGGCTCGGCCGTCCGTCGGGCCGGACCCGGAAAGCGAAATCGTTGTAGACCTCTGTGCCGATGACCTGATACCCCATGAAGTCGACGGTCAGGTTGGGGCCGGCGTAGATGAGCCGGGGTTCCGCCAGGAAGGCGGTCCAGTCCTGGCTGTTGTCGTCCCGAGCGAGGGCCCACGCCCGCTCGTAGGCCTCCCAGGCCTCGTCCTCACGGTCGAAGAGGATCAGCCAGTCCCCGAGCTCGAGCTGGGCCTGGATGCGGGTCGGCAGGTCGAAGCGGTCGGGCGCGGCTTCGATCATTGCGGCGATCTCACGGGTGAGCGTCAGGCCGCGGTCCACGTCTACGCTCTGCTGCAGGAGGTAGGTCTGGGCCATACCGCGCATGGCCTGGAGCATCGCGGGACCGGCCGTCTCGCCCTTCGACTCGAGCAGCCGGATCGCGTCCCCATAAACCGACAGCGCCGGCTGGTAGCGCTGGTAGTGGGTCAGCCACTCCGCGAGCTGCCAGCGGGCCGGCAGCGATTCGAGGGCCGTAGCGCCGTAGTGATGTTCATTGACCCGCAGCACCAGGCGCAGCAGCTGTTCCGTCTCCCAGAATTCCCCCGTGGCCTCCAGGCTCGCAGCCTTTGCATGGACAATCTTGAGCTGGTCGAGATTTAGCGCGCCGTCGTGACGGTGGGTGAGGTGCTGGGCACGCGTGAGCTCATCGAGGGCGTCGCGATGTTCGCCTAGCGCCTGCAGTGCCGCCCCGAGATAGGCCTGGGGCCCCACGAGATTGGGGCTGTAGATGCCCTCGGCCGCCGAGATTCCGCGAATCGATGCACGCAGCGGTTCGATGGCCGCCTGCGGCGAACCGGCATGGTGGTGCGCCGCGCCGAGGTCCGACAGGGCATGCGAGTACTCGACATGGTCACGGCCGAGGTCGGTCTCGATCTGCTCGAGCAGCTGTTCGGCCAGGCCAATGGCGTCGAGATAGCGGCGTTCGGCCAGCGCCTCGTCGTAGCGCACGATCACCGCGTCCATCCCGGGCGTGATCGTCCGGTCCGAGCGGTCCCCAGGCGGGACGGCCATCGGCTCGGCTTCGCGCGGCGGATCCACGAGGGTCCCGAAACTCTCCGGTCCGGGCAGCCCGCGTTCAAGGTGCGCGGAATAGTCGAGGTGCGGGAAGCGTATGGCGTCCGCGGTGGGTGCCACGCCCAGCACGACAAGGGTGAACAGAAGCGCTCTGGATTCGAATCGGAACATCGTGTTCGCCGCCGCCATGCTGACCTCCCGGACGACCCGACGGCGGACGATCAGCCCGCGCTCGAGCCCACGATTCGACCATACCCTGATCCACCGCGGAGACCCAGTGAAGGCCGTGTCCGATGCTGCGCTTTCGACGGGGGACCACTGGACGTGCAGACTGCACAGCGAGAATAGTTATCGTTCCGCAGGGGCGCGCGCAGGTCCCGGATTTCCCGAGGATTTCCCGAAGTAGAATTGTCTCAGGAACAGGTTGATTCGACCCTTTCAGGCAGAGTACAGTCGGTAGACGATATGTGAATATTCGTCGCAGCGGCCAGAGTCTGGGGAGACGGGTGCTGCACGAGAAGACAGGTGTCCAGTGACCAGTTGCGATCACAAGGCCGACACGCTCGCGCGTCGGTGCGCCCATTGTTCCCTTCGTCGCCTCTGTCTCCCCGCAGGGATCGACCGCGAAGACCTTCCCAACCTGGAGAAGATCGTCCGCAAGAGCCCCCCGATCGACGAGGGCTCATTCCTGTTCCACGCGGGCGAGGAATCCCACGGCGTCTACGTCGTGCGCTTCGGCAGCTTCAAGAGCATCCGGATGCTCGCAAACGGCGACGAACAGATCGTCGGCGTTCATCTTCCCGGTGAGGTCTTCGGCCTCGATGGGATGGCGAACCGGCGCTTCAATCTCGATTCCGTCGCCCTCGAGAAATCCGGGGTCTGCTCCGTTTCCTTCGACCAGCTCGAGTCCATCTTCGACCGCTTCCCCACGCTGAATCGGCAGGTCATGGGCATGATGAGCCGCGAGGTTTCGGAGCGACACAGCCACCAGGTCCTCATGGGGCGGCGTTCGGCGGTCGAGCGCGTCGCGCTGTTCCTGCTCCGCTACTCCGAGCGCCTCGAGTCCCGAGGCTTCGTCGGCACGAGTTTCGCCCTGTCGCTGTCGCGCCAGGATCTGGCCAACTACCTGGGTCTGCAGATCGAGACCGTGTCCCGGACGATCGGCAAGCTCAAGGAGCAGAACATCCTCGAGGTCGACCGCCGGTTGATCTCGATCGAGAGCTTCGAGCACCTTCGCGACGCCGCGGGCGTCGATCAGGGCGAAGCCGTCAGTTTCTGAAAGTGGCCGGTCCGACGCGGGCCGGTTAGCACTTCCGTCATGGCCGCCTCGAGCGGCCATTTTTTTGCGCGGCGGGCAGCGAGGTCTCCGGGGGGCATCGTTTCGAGGGCGGTTGACCCTGATCAACGGTCCCTGCTTCTACGGTCCGTAGCATGCATCCCATGATTCAAGCGGAATGCTGACGTGGCCGTTGACCTGGTAGACCTGATGCGTGGACTCGACGATCGAGTGCCCCGCTATACCTCCTATCCGACCGCCGATCGCTTCGAAGCGAACGTCGGCGTTCGCGAGTACCTCGCTGCGGTGCGGGAATCGAACAGCCTGCCGCTGCCGCCGCCGCTGAGTCTCTACGTGCACGTGCCCTTCTGCCACTCGCTCTGCTATTTCTGCGGCTGCAACAAGATGGTCACGAGAAACCTCAAGAAGCCGGGCGAGTATCTCGAGGCGCTGGGCGCCGAGCTTCGGTGGCACGGTCGACTGTTCGATCATGACCGGAAGGTCGACCAGCTGCACCTCGGGGGCGGCACGCCCACCTTCCTGACCGACCTGCAGCTGCAGAAGCTGCTGCGCATTGCGGGGGAGGCCTTTGAGCTGGACTACGGGCGGGAGCGGGAATTCTCGATCGAGATCGACCCGCGGACGGTCGATGCCGTGCGTGCGCGCAACCTCGTCGGCATGGGCTTCAACCGATTCTCGCTCGGCATCCAGGACTTCGACCCCGACGTCCAGGCGTCGGTCAACCGCGTACAGTCCTTCGGGGACATCGAGGCCGTCGTAGCGTCGCTGCGCGCAAGTGGTGATGTCGCGATTTCCTTTGATCTCATCTATGGCCTCCCGCATCAGAACCGCGAGAGCTTCGGACGCACCATCGAGCGGACGATCGAGCTGCTGCCTGACCGCATCGCCGTCTATCGCTATGCGCACTTGCCGCAGCGCTTCAAGTCGCAGCGCCTGCTGGAGAGCGATCGGCCCGAGCTCGAGGAACGCCTGGAGATGTTCGCGAAGGCGCGGCGGATGCTCCTCGAGGCGGGCTATGAGGCGATTGGCCTCGATCATTTCGCGCGGCCGGAGGATGAGCTGGCGCGCGCCTGGAAGGATGGTAGCCTCCATCGCAACTTCCAGGGCTACTCGACCCGTGGCGGGCGTGACCTGATCGCGGCCGGTCCTTCGGCCATGGGCTTCGTCGGCCACTGCTTCGTGCAGAACGAACCGAGGTATGCCGACTGGAAGGACCGGGCCCTCGAGGGTGACAGCTTCGTCCGCGGATTCGTCATGAATACCGACGATCGCATGCGTGCCCGCCTCATCCAGGACATCATGTGCCGCGGCCGCGTCAACCTCGAGAAGCTGGCAGAGCGCTACACGAGCACGGAGTGGAAGGACCTGTTCGATCCCGAGAACGGCGACCTCCACGCCCTCGAGTCGAAGGGCCTGATCCAGCTCGATGGCCCGAGCCTCGTCGCGACCCCCGAAGGCATCCTGGCCCTCCGCCAGATCGCCAAGACCTTCGACCGCTACCTCC
>JBCCZC010000300.1:0-7132 GCA_039188505.1 Pseudomonadota bacterium
GCGGCCACGGTGACCACGTGCGCCTACTGCGGCGTCGGCTGCGCTTTCCGGGCGGAGACCCGCGACGGTGCGGTCGTGCGCATGACGCCCTGGAAGGACGGCCAGGCGAACGAGGGTCACGCCTGCATCAAGGGGCGCTTCGCCTGGGACTACGTGACCCACGGGGACCGGATCCGGGCGCCGATGATCCGGGACTCGATCGACCAGCCCTGGCGCGAGGTCGACTGGGACGAGGCGATCACCTTCGCGGCGGACCGGCTCCGCGCCATCCAGGCCGAGCACGGGCGCAACGCCATCGGCGGGATCACCTCGTCGCGCTGCAGCAACGAGGAGACCTTCCTCGTGCAGAAGCTGGTCCGCGCCGCCTTCGGCAACAACAACGTCGACACCTGCGCCCGCGTCTGCCACGCCCCGACGGGCTATGGTCTGAAGACGACGCTCGGCGAGTCCGCCGGCACGCAGGCCTTCGCGTCGATCGCAGCGGCGGACGTCATCCTGGTCATGGGCGCGAATCCGACGGACGCCCATCCGGTCTTCGCCTCGCGCCTCAAGCGCCGGGTCCGCGAGGGCGCGCAGCTGATCATCGTCGATCCCCGGCGGATCGAGCTCGTAGCGAGCCCGCACGTGCGGGCGGACCATCACCTGCAGCTGCGGCCCGGCGGCAACGTTCCGTTCATCAACGCCATGGCGCACGCCATCGTCGAGGCGCGTCTCGAGGACACCGACTTCGTCGACGCCCGCTGCGACCGCGCCGCGTTCGGCGCCTGGCGGGACTTCATCCTGCGCCCGGAGAATTCGCCCGAGGCCACGGAGGCGCTGACCGGCATTCCGGCCGCAGAGCTTCGGGCCGCCGCGCGGTGCTACGCGGAGGCGGGCAACGCGGCGATCTACTACGGCCTCGGCGTCAGCGAACACAGCCAGGGTTCCACCACCGTCATGGGTATCGCCAATCTCGCGATGCTCACCGGCAACCTCGGGCGCACGGGCGTCGGCGTCAATCCGCTACGGGGGCAGAACAACGTGCAGGGCTCGTGCGACATGGGCTCGTTCCCGCACGAGCTGCCGGGCTATCGCCACGTGTCCGAGCCCGCCAACCGCGCCCTGTTCGAGGCCGCCTGGGGCGTCGAGCTCGATCACGAGCCGGGCCTGCGGATCCCGAACATGCTCGACGCGGCGGTGGCCGGGCGCTTCAAGGGGCTCTACTGCCAGGGCGAGGACATCGCCCAATCCGATCCCAACACGCGCCACGTCGAGGCCGGGCTCCGGTCCCTCGACTGCCTGATCGTGCAGGACCTGTTCCTCAACGAGACGGCCAAGTTTGCGCACGTGTTCTTCCCCGGATCCTCGTTCCTCGAGAAGAACGGGACGTTCACCAACGCGGAGCGGCGCATCTCGCCCGTTCGCAAGGTGATCGAGCCGCTCGCGGGGCTCGAGGACTGGGAGGTGACGGTCCGCCTCGCCGAGGCGCTGGGCTTCCCGATGCCCTACGCGCACCCCGCCGAGATCATGGATGAGATCGCGCGGCTGACGCCGACCATCGCCGGCGTCAGCTACGAGCGGCTCGATGCCCTGGGAAGCATCCAATGGCCCTGCAATGACGACGCGCCCCAGGGCACGCCGACGATGCACGTCGACCGCTTCGTCCGGGGCGAGGGCTACTTTGCACTGACGCCTTTCGTGCCGACCACGGAGCGGATCACGCGGAAGTTCCCGCTGCTCCTGACGACCGGGCGGATCCTCAGCCAGTACAACGTCGGCGCCCAGACGCGACGCACGGAGAATTACCGCTGGCACGACGAGGACCGGCTCGAGCTGCATCCCTTCGATGCCGAGACCCGGGGCATCGTCGACGGCGACTGGGTTGGCGTGTCCAGCCGCGCGGGCGACACGGTCCTGCGCGCGACGATCACCGAAAGCGTCCAGCCCGGAGTCGTCTACACCACCTTCCACTTCCCGGAATCCGGCGCCAACGTCGTCACCACCGACAGCGTGGACTGGGCGACGGACTGCCCCGAGTACAAGGTCACCGCGGTCCAGGTCGCCCGCGTTTCGGGGCCGTCGGACTGGCAGGCGGCGCACGAGGCCTTCAGCGAGCGGCAGCTCGAGCTGCTCGACGCCGCGCGGCGGCGCGACCGGCGTGGCTGAGGGCACCGCCACGGCGGTCCCGGCCCTGCGCTGGCGTCACGGTGCCGGAGAGGAAGCCCTCGACCCGGTGGCGATGGAGGTGCCGGTCGCCCTGACGTTCAACCGGGAACCCCATGTCGTGCTCATGGCAACCCCAGGAGACCTCGAGGATCTCGCGGTCGGGTTCGCCTTCACCGAGGGCCTGCTTGGGGGGACCGACGAGCTGGGCGGCACCCGCGTCATTCCACGCGAGCGCGGTATCGAGGTGGCGCTCACGGTCTCCGTCGAGTGCCGCGAACGCGCAGCATCGATCGAACGCCGCCTCGAGAGCCGGTCGAGCTGCGGTCTCTGCGGCGTCAAGACGCTGGAGGCTGCCCTGCGCCCGCCGGCGCCGGTCGGCGATCACCTGCGGCTCGCCCCCGCCGCGCTCGCCCGCGCTATCGACGCCATGGCCGCGCGCCAGGCGCTGCAGCAGGAATCGGGCGCCGTCCACGCGGCCGCATGGTGCGCGCAAGACGGTACGCCGACGGCGATCCGGGAGGACGTCGGCCGCCACAACGCCCTCGACAAGCTGGTCGGCGCTCGCCTGCGGGCGGGCACGACCGCCGCGCCCGGCTTCGTGGTCATCTCCAGCCGGGCCAGCTACGAGATGGTCGCCAAGGCCGCGGCGGCCGGCGTCGAGCTGCTGGCCGCGGTCTCCGCGCCGACCGGGCTCGCAATCGATTTCGCGCGCCAGGCGGGCATGACCCTGCTCGGCTTCGCTCGCCCAGGGCGCTACAACGTCTATCATGGCGCCCATCGCATCGAGGACGGCAATGAATGAAGAAGCGGACAAGCTCGTGGTGATGGCCAATCGCATCGCCGCGAACCTCGCGCCGTACGCAGACGCGCCGACCCGGACCGCCGATCACCTGCGCCGCTTCTGGGCGCCATCCATGCGTCGCACCCTGCTCGCCCACGTCGCGGCCGGTGGCACCGGGCTTTCGGACCTGGCCCGTTCGGCGGCCGCAGAGCTCGATCGGACCGGAGGGGCCGCATGAGCCACGGGGGCGTGGCGGGAATCGTCCTCGCGGGCGGGCGATCGCGGCGCATGGGTGCTGATCCAAAGGCCCTCGAAGCGCTCGGCGGCGGGACGCTACTCGACCGGGTCATCAGCCGGATCCAACCGCAGGTGGCGACGCTCGCGCTCAACGTTGCCCTGGCCGACGATGCGCTCGAGGCGACGGCCCTGTCGCAGGTCCCCGATCGTCAGGCGAGCCGCCGTGGGCCGCTTGCCGGGCTTGACGCCGGCCTTGCGTGGCTGCCACCGGAACAGGATTGGCTCGCCGTGGTGCCCTGCGATGCGCCGTTCCTGCCGCTCGACCTGGTCGGCAGGTTGCTTGCCGCCGCGGGTGATGCCCAGGTCGTCGCCGCGAGCGAGGACGGCCAGCTCCACCCGACCTTCTCCCTCTGGCACCGATCGCTGGCCTCGACGGTAAGCGAGGCGCTCGCGGCGGACGATGGCGCCGGCCTCGTCCACCTGTTCCGCCGGCTCCCGCACCGGATCCAGGGCTTCGCGCTGCGGGATCCGTCCCCCTTCTTCAACGTGAACACGCCCGAGGAGCTTTCCCGGGCGCGGGAACTCGTCGCCGCCGAGGGCCAAGCATGAGACCAGCGCCGGCGACGCCCGTCGCCGATGCGATCGACCGGCTCGTCGCGGCCTGCAGCCCCGTCAACGAAACGGAATCCGTTCCGCTCGGCGAGGCTTTAAAGCGGCCCCTGGCGGCCGACTTCCGGGCGCCCTTCGACCTGCCGGCGGCCGACGACAGCGCGATGGACGGCTACGCGGTGCGCCATGCCGAACTCGGCGACGCAGCGGCGCTGCCCGTCAGCGAGCGGGTGACGGCCGGGCAGATGCCTCAGCCGCTGCCGCCCGGGCATGCCGCCAGGATCTTCACCGGCGCCACCATTCCCGCCGGCGCAGACACCGTGGTGCGCCAGGAGGACTGCGAGGCGACGGACGGTGCCGTCCTGGTCCATCGCAACCCGGCGCGAGGCGCGAATATCCGGCCCGCGGGCCAGGACGTTCGCCACGGCGAGCCGATCCTGGCAGCCGGAACCCGGCTTGGGCCAGCGGAGCTCGGGCTGCTCGCGTCCCTCGGCGTCGCGGAGGTCCGGCTGCGGCGACGGCTGGCGGTCGGCATCCTGTCGACCGGCGAGGAGCTCGTCCCGCCCGGCTCGCCGGCCGCGCCGGGACAGCGTCACGACGCCAACAGCGCCCTGCTGTGCGGTCTCGTCGGGGCATGGGGGATGCGCGCCAGGCCCCTCGGCATCATCGGCGACGACCGGGAGGCGATCGGGACCGCACTCGTGGAGGCCGCCCGAAGCTGCGATTTTCTCCTCGTGTCGGGCGGCGCTTCCGTCGGCGAGGAAGACCATGTGCGCGGGGCGGTCGGCGCGAACGGCGAAGTCTCCCTGTGGCGCGTGGCCATCAAGCCGGGCAAGCCGCTGCTGTTCGGCCAGGTCAGCGGCACGCCGCTGCTCGGCCTCCCCGGCAACCCGGGCGCGGCGCTGATAACGGCGCTGATACTGGGCAGACCGGCCCTGTTCGCCCGCCAGGGGGCCGGCGACGGGCTGCTGGCGCCAATCCCGACGCCGGCGGGCTTCAGCGCCGGGCCGGACTCGAGAACGGTCTATGTCCGCTGCCGCATGACGGCCGGCCGCGCGGTGCCCCTGGCGGTGCAGAGTAGCGGTACACTCGCCAGCGCCACCCGTGCCGATGGCTTTGCAGTCATCCGGCCCGGAACGGGCATCGAACCCGGGGAGACGGTCGGATTCCTCCCCGGAGCCCTGCTCTGGGGCTAGGGCCTACCGTCAGCGCCGTCCAACGCGTCGAGGAGCAGCTCCGCCGCCCGGCGCGAGTCGGCCCGGACGGTCTCCGCCGCGCCGATCATGGTGTGCGACTCGACGTTGAAGTAGAGCGCGGCGATCCCCGCTGCGACGCAGCGGCGCAGCGGCGTGTCCGCGGCGGGGACATCGGCGGCAAGTATCGTCGCGAGCCAGGCCGTGAAGTCCGCCGACCAGACACCCATCGTGCGGGCCAGCTCCGGATCATCGGCAGCCGCGAGCATGAGCGCCTCCCCGACGCGGGTCGTTCCGGCATCAGCGAAGGCCGGGTCGAAGAGCCAGGCGACGAGCGTCCGGGCCTTTCCCTGCTGCGGTAGCTGCTGCTCCAGCTCGGCCAGCTCCGCATCGGACTGCTCGATGAACCAGGTCACGAAGCGCTGCAGCAGCGCCTCGCGGTTCCCGACGTAGTGCCGGATCAATGGCCGCGCTAGACCCGCGGCCTCGGCCGTTCGCTCCAGTGTCGCACCGCCGACACCATGACGCGCAACGCACTCGCCGTAGGCAACCAGGATCTGCTCGACCCGCTCTTTTTCCTTGCTGGGACGTGCCATGGCAATAAATTATCATGATTGACAATCAATGTCTCCCGATGATTTAATTGTCATCGTTGACAATAATGGAAACCACCATGGAACGGCTGCTTTCGAACATTCCCCTCGAACACCTGGAGCGTTGGGAGAACTCGATCGGAACGATCTTCTTCGTCGTGGCCCTTGGCCTGCTCGTGCTCGAGGGTGTGCGCTACGCGTTCCGTCGCGAGCTGACCTGGCGTCTGGTCGGCGATTCGCTGACGAACTACCTGACGTTCGGGTTCTTCATCGTCCTCAACTACGGCCTCCTGGGCCTGCTCTACCTCGGCACCTACTTCGCGGCCGCGCCTTTCGCGCTGTTCGACATCCCCACGACCTGGGTGAGTCTGCTGGCCTGCCTCGTGCTCGCGGACTTCGCCTACTACTGGGAGCACCGCTTCACGCATCGCGTGAACGCCGCCTGGGCGACCCACTCGGTGCACCACTCCTCGCCCTACTTCAACCTGTCGGTGGCGAACCGCTTCGGGCCGATGGACGGGATCTGGCCCATCTTCTTCCACCTGCCGCTGGTGCTTCTGGGATTCGATCCGCTGCTGGTGCTTTTCTGCGAGATCGTGGTGCTGCAGTACCAGACCTTCCTGCACACGGAAGCCATCGGCAAGCTGCCCCGTCTGATCGAGGCGGTGTTCAATACGCCGTCGCACCACCGGGTTCACCACGGCGCCAACCCGGAGTACATCGACCGCAACTACGCGGGCATCCTGATCGTGTGGGACCGCCTCTTCGGCACGTTCGCTGAGGAGCGCGCGACCGTGCGCTACGGCCTGACCGCGCCGATCGACACCGTCAACCCGTTCCGCGTCTTCTTCGGTGGACTTGCCCGCCTGGGCAGCGCCGTCCTTGGTGCGAAGAGCCTTCGGGGTGTTACCCACGCGCTGGTCGCGCCACCCGAGGCGGTGGTGGTCGACGAGCGCGGCTGACGCGGCGCGGTCGTCAGGCGATCAGCAGCCCCTCGAAAACGGGGGAGCGCATCTGCCCGTTCGGCGGAGGCTGGATGGCCGTCATCCGCCGGTGCCGCGGACTGCCGTGGTCCTCCCAGCGAACCCGACCGACGTCCGGTCGGCATCGGCGAACGGAATCGACGCACGCGTTCAGGATCCATGCGGCATCGGCGCCGCTGCTCGAGCGAATTTCCGCACCCAGGCGGATGGCCTCGTCCTCGAGGACGGGGGCCGGCGCCGTCACGGGGCCCGGCAGAAGAAAGCGGCCGAACTGCGCGCTGCCACACTCGGCAACCGCCACGGCAACACGCACGGAGGCCTCGGACGCGCGCAGGGCGGCAAAGACGGCGTTGGCCGGGTCGTCCGTGGGAGCCGCTGCGTTGCTCTCCGGGAGGCCGAACCACCGGAACACGGCGGCCACGTCGCTGCAGACGCCCAGCGCCAGCTCGATGCCCCGCTGCAGGCCCGCCTCGCCGAACACGGCAACCGCCTGCCCCACGGAAACATCACGCCACTGCACACCGGTAACGATGACCGCCATACCCAACACTTCTTCGACCGACCGCCTTCGATTGTGGTCCTTGCCCGTCA
>JBCCZC010000301.1:0-7111 GCA_039188505.1 Pseudomonadota bacterium
GACAGACTTTCCCACGGCAGCGAAACATAGTCCGAAAACCCTCGCGAACCGCCGGCCATGGTGACAACACCGCCGCTCGCGACCGCGTCGTTGCCCCCCCGGTTGACGATCAGCGCACTCTGGTTCCCCACCCGGTCCGCCAGGGTGCTATTCCCGCCGCCCTCTTCGTTGAAGGTCCATTGGCGCACGATTCCCGGAAGCCGCGTCGCAAGCTCCCTGCTCGCATTGACGCCCGGGTGGCCCGGTAGCGTCGCGGTGATGATCGTCATCCCGACATTCCCGGTCTCCACCCGTCCCCGGTCATCGATTCGGCCAACATTCGGTTCGCTGGACGACCACTGGACGGCGGCCGTCACGTCGATCGATACGCCGGTGCGCAGCACCGCCAAGGCCCGCAGCTGCGCGCTCGTGTCGCGAACCACCGTCGATGGCCCCTCGACCGACAGGGCGCTGAAGGGACTCGCTTCGAAGGACGACTGGAACACGACGGGCGTCGTCTGCGCCCACGCGGCCAGGGAATTCAGCAGCAGGAAGCCGACAAGGGGCAACCCGATGCTCGCTACCCTACTACGCCGCCCGGACTCCGGTATCGCTCTCGTTGTGCTCGAGCGAGCTCTAATGCCGCACAGCGGACCGATGCGCCTCCAGGTAGTCACCCTGTCCAGGCCGCCGCGGCAGCATGTATCGCTGCGGATCACTCCCCGCTATCCGGCACCACCACGCGGCCCTGCTCGGAGATCTCGACAAGGGTCTGGAACTCCTCCAGCTCCTCGTTGAGGATGCGCGTCAGTTCGCTCTCGATCGCGCGCAGCTCGCCGTCCAGTTCCTCGAAGCGCTCCCCCGAGGCCACGGTCGGTTCGCCCGGGGCGGACTCCACGACGGCCTGGAGGTACAGGAACTGGTTGTCGAGCATGGGCGTGAAGTTGAGGATGTCCTGCGGCGCCTCGGACTTGGTCTGAAGCACCTGCTCCTCGAGGCCCGTGAGCCGCTCCTTGATCTGGTCGGCGCCTTCCTTGACGAGGTCGTCGTCGCTGAGCTTGGCGATCGAGCCCACCTGGTCGCGGACCGAACGCGCCTTGCGGATCACCTCGTGGCCGCGGGTCAGGGCTTCCCAGTTCTTCTTCGCGAGGGCGAAGCGGGCCTCGTGCGCCTCCTGCGGCACGTCGAGGCGCGGATCGGCCTCGACCGGCACCGGGACGGTCATGGTCCAGTCGCCGATCGTGAGGCGCGCCTGGTAGTCACCGGGCGGCACCTCGGGGCCCTGGGGGCCGCCCCACAGCACGGCGTCGTCGACCATGTGCGGATCCTCGAGGCGCAGGTTCCAGACATACTTGTTCATGCCCTTGTGGGCCGACAGCGTCCGCGGCTCGAAGAACTCGGGGAACAGACGCCGCCAGATGCTCGGCGCCGTCCGCTCGGCCTTCTGGCTCGAGAGCGAGCGCAGCACGTTGCCGCTGGCATCCAGAATCTCGAGGTTCACCTCGGCGACATCCTCGCCCTTTTCGTCGAGGCCTGCGGGCAAGTCGTAGAAGATCGACGCGCCGTAGGACGGATTGCGGCCCGCGGGTGTGCCCGCGGACGGATTGCCACCGCCACCGATGAACTGGATCGTCGTCCTCGGCGTGTAGAGGTGGTAGTCGGCGTCCTGAACGTCCTCGGACTGCTGCTGCAGCGGGGTGAGGTCGTCCAGGATCCAGATCGAACGGCCCTGGGTCGCGACGACCAGGTCGTCGTTCTTGAATACCAGGTGCGTGATCGGCGTGACCGGCAGGTTCAGCTGCAGCGGCTCGAAGGACTCGCCGTCGTCGAAGGAGACGTACATCCCAAACTCGGTGCCCACGTAGACGAGGCCCTCGCGGGTCCCGTCCTCGGCCACCGCGCGGACGAAGTGATCGTCCGGAATGCCGTTCCGGCCGTTCGTGACCAGGTCCCAGCTCTCGCCAAAGTCGTCCGTGCGGAAGAGGTACGGCGTGAAGTCGTCCATGCGGTAGCGGTGCACCGCGGCAAACGCCTTGGCCGGGTCGTGCGGCGAGATGGCGATCGCGTTGACCGTGCCCCACTCGGGCATGTTCCGGGGGGTGACGTTCTCCCAGTTCTCGCCGCCATCCATCGAGAGGTGGATCAGGCCGTCGTCGCTGCCCGCCCAGAGGACGCCCGCCCTGTGGGGGGATTCCTCGAGCGCGAAGATCGTGCCGTACACCTCGACGCCGGTGTTGTCCTTGGTGATCGGACCGCCCGCAAGCCCCTGCTTGCTCTCGTCGTTGCGCGACAGGTCGGGGCTGATGATCTCCCAGCTGTGGCCCCCATCCCGGGTGCGGTGGACGAAGTTCGAGGAGTGGTAGAGCACGTCCGGATCATGGGGCGAGATGCTGATCGGAGCGTTCCACTGGAAGCGGTATTTGAGGTCCTTCGCGCCTCGGCCCACGGCCATCTGCGGCCAGGCCATCACTTCCTTCTCGTGCTCCAGGGACCGGTCGTAGCGCCCGATGGAGCCGCCGTAGCAGCCGCCGTAGGTAATGTCCGCGTCGCGCGGATCGATGGCAACCCAGGCCGTTTCGCAGCCGGCCGGCGCGTACCAGTGCTGGCGCCGGATGCCGCTGCCGCCGGTCCGGCTCGGGATGGCGACCGGGGAGTTGTCCTGCTGCCCGCCGTAGACCCAGTACGGGAACTGGTTGTCCGCCGTCACGCGGTAGATCTCGGCCGTCGGCTGGTTGGTCTGCGCCGACCAGGTGCGGCCAGCGTCGAAGGTGACGTTCGCGCCGCCGTCGTTCGACTGGACCATGTTTCGCGGATCCGTCGGCGAGATCCAGAGGTCGTGGTTGTCGCCGTGGGGCGTGCGGATCGGGATGAACCGTCGGCCGCCATCGTCGGAGCGCCACATCTGGACGTTCATGACGTAGACCGTGTTCGGGTCCTGCGTGTCGGCGAAGACCCGCGTGTAGTACCAGGCGCGGGTGATGAGGTTCCGGTCCGAGGAGATCCGGCGGAACTTCGCGCCGCCGTTGTCCGAGCGATAGAGGCCCCACTCGGTCTCGTGCTCGACGAGGGCGTAGACGCGGTTGGGCGCGACGGGCGAGACGCTGACGCCGATCTTGCCCATGGTCCCCTTCGGCAGACCTTCGGTGAGCTCCACCCAGGTGTTACCGCCGTCGGTCGACTTGTAGAGGCCGCTGCCGGGGCCGCCGGAGATCATGTCCCAGGGCTTCCGCTCCGCCTCCCAGAAGGCGGCGTAGATGATGCGGGGATTCGTCGCATCCATCGCGAGATCGACCGCGCCGGCCGTCTCGGAGACGTACAGGATCCGGCTCCAGGACAGGCCGCCGTCGGTGGTGCGATAGACGCCGCGCTCCGGATTCGGGCCGAAGGCGTGGCCGAGGGCCGCGACGTAAACGACATCGGGATCGTCCGGATGGATCTCGATGCGGCCGATCTGGCCGGCCTCCGGAAGACCCATGTGGTACCAGGTCGCACCGCCGTCGGTCGACCGATAGACGCCATCGCCCGAGGACGTGTTGCCGCGCATCTGCACGGAGCCCATGCCGACCCAGACGATGTTGGTGTCCGACGGCGCTACCGCAATGGCGCCAACCGAGGCGCTGCCGAAGGCATCGCCGGCGCGCTTGCGCAGCTCGGGCTCGATCTCCGGCATGCCCTCGACGGGTGCGCGCAGGCGGCCGGCGGCCGCGAGGGTCTCGTTGACCTCACCCATGATCTCGGGCTCCGGCGGCGGATCGACCTGCCGGCGGATATCGGAGACGTTGGTCCAGCTTGCGCCGGCGTTACGGGTCTTCCAGACGCCGCCGCCGGTGGAGCCGAAGTAGTAGGTCTGATCGTCGCCGGGGACACCGGTCACGGCCGTGACCCGGCCGCCGCGATACGGCCCGATGAGTCGATACTGCATGGCCTCGTAGGCCTGGTCTTCGTGATCCGAGGCCTGGGTGCCCGCGACGGGCAGCAGCAGAGAGAGGAACAGGGCGCGCAGCACAACGGGGGTTTGCAGCGAGGACATCGGGTTTCTCCGACCGGTTGACCAGCCCGGAGAGTAGGTATCTCGCCAAGCTGCTGCAAGGGACGTGTTGCAAATGGTCCCTTGACGCGACGCGGAATAAATAACAGAATTCGATTTATGTAACTTACAGAATCGAATTTTTGTCATGACACCACGCCCACCACGTCTGCCGCCGGACGAACAGCGCGACGCCATCATCGATGCCGCGCGCAAGCTCCTGGCAGAGCAAGGCCATGACCGACTGCGCGTCGTGTCCGTCGCGAACGAGTTGGGCATGTCCCACGCCAACGTCTACCGGTTCTTTCCCTCTCGCGAAGCGCTGATGGACGCGATCGTGGAGAGCTGGCTCGCGTATTCACGGGCCGAGGTCAAGGAGATCGCGACGCGCAGCGAACCGCCCTTGAATCGCCTGCGGGCCATCGTGCTGTCGATGCACCGCAACGCGAAGCGGCGATTCCGGGAGGAACCGAACGTCTCCGAGCTCTACGAGCACCTGCACGGCCGCCGCGCCGAGTCGGCACGCCAGCACATCGCGCTGCTGTATGGCCTGGGTCGCGAACTGCTGCGGGAAGCAGCGGAGACCGGCGAGCTCGCGGTGAAGGACCTCGATGCCGCGCTCCGACTCGTGCATGCGGCGACCGCGAAGTTCACGACGCCCCGCCTGATTCGCGAATCGCTCGACGAGGACACGATGACCCAGCTCAGCCAGGTGCTGGATGCCCTGCTGCTGGCCTTCCGAACCGACCCCGAACTCTTGGAACGGAGCCACCCCGATGCCCGATGAACCCCGACTGCTCGAAACGCACAGGATCTCCCGGCTCATGCGCTGCATGGTCGCCCAGCGGCGCCGCGCCGTGAGCTACCCCCCAGCGCCCGACCTCGGCGGCCGTACCGCTCTGGTCACCGGCGGCACCGGCGGCATCGGTCTGGAGACGGCGCGTGGACTCCTCGATTGCGGCGCCACGGTCGTCATTACGGCAAGGAATGCGGCGCGGGCAGAGAGCACAATGTCCCAGCTGACCGATGGCCATGGGGCACGAGCGGCTCGATTGGCGGTCGTTTCCCTCGATCTCGCGGACCTCGCCACGGTTCCCGCAGCCGCCGAGGCGATTCGGGACCGACTGCAGGGAGCCCACCTGGACATCCTCGTGGAGAACGCCGGGATGCAGCCCCACCAGCACGCCCTGACAGCCCAGGGGCACGAGATCGCCTTCGGCACCAACGTACTGGGCCATTTCGTGCTTCGCCGTGCGCTTGCGGACACGCTGGCGTCCGATGCGCGGGTGGTGATCGTGACGGGTGACATCTACCTGCTTCAACGGGAATGCACCAGCAGCTTTGCCTACGGCGGGCCGCTCGGCGCCATGCGCGCCTACTGCCGCAGCAAGCTCGGAAACATCTGGATCGCGCGGGAGCTGCAGCGTCGCCGACACGAACTCAGCGTTGGTATCGTCCATCCAGGCGTTGTCGCCACCGGGCTTGCTGGTGCCAGCGGCCTGACGGAGTGGATCATGAACCGCATGCTGCTCTCGCCCCGGGAGGGTGCCCGGACATCGCTCTTCGTCGCCGCGCAGCCCACGATTACGCCGGCCGGCTACTACCACAACACCCGTGGGCACGTCCGGTTCTCGGATGGCGATCCGGCGCTCGATGAGGCGGGCGCGCGACGGCTCTGGGAGGAGTGCGAGCGGCTGACCGACCAGATCCTGTCCATACGTGCGAACGAATCCATCCGCGAAGGGGCGCCGGCATGAGGGGCGTGATGCTGGCGCTGCTTGTGGTTGTCGCGAGCGCGACCCAGGCGACGACGCCATCGCCGATCGAAGGGCGGTACTGGACCGCGGATCGTGGGGGCATCATCGAAATGCTGACCTGCGATGATCGACTCGAAGGCCGGATCCTGTGGCGCGCAGAACCGCTGCTGGACGCGAAGAATCCCGACGAGAAGCTGCGCGGACGCTCGATGATCGGCGTCACGTTCCTGTCCGGTTTTCGCTACGACCCGTCCCGGGACCGCTGGCACGACGGGACCGTCTACTCCGCCGACAACGGTCGGACCTACCGCGGGCGCGTGTGGCTCGAGGACGAGGGCAGGACGATGAAGATGCGCGGCTTCGTGGGAGTCTCGCTCCTCGGGAGAACCGCCACGTTTGCCCGCGTCGCGCCCGGAGAGACCGTACCGGCAGACCTTGGGCGCGCCACCGGCGGCGGCGAGAGTGCCGGCCCCGTCGCGTGCAGCGATCGCGGGTCATGATCACGACCTCCTGATCGCGTTCGCCGCGCCGGCCGCGGCTCCGCCTCGCAGGCCGAGGTGGGAATACGCATTCCGGGGCGAGGGGCGGTCTATACTCCCGACCCTGGTCGTCGCAGGAAACCGCCTTGAAGAAGCTCTGGATTCGCCGCCTGGCGGTGGCCGTGTTCGTGGTCAACCTGCTGGCCGTCACCTGGCCCGTGGCCAAGCTGGTCCGTTCGGCAGAGCCGCTGATCCTCGGTCTGCCCCTGTCGATGGCCTGGCCAATCGGCTGGATCCTCGTCGGCTTCGTCACCCTTCTGATCCTCGATCATTTCGAGAAACAGGAGGAAGCCGACTGATGCCCCAGTGGATGGTGATCTCCTCGCTGATCGTCGCCTACCTGGCGCTGACGCTCTGGGTCGGCCTGCGGGCCGGGCGCGGCACGTCGGCCACGGTCGACGGCTTCGTCGCGGGCGACCGCAACTTCGGCTTCCTGGTCATGTACTTCGTGACCGGCGCGTCGGTGTTCTCGGCCTTCGCCTTCCTCGGCGGTCCGGGCTGGGCCTACTCACGCGGCGCGGCCGCGTTCTACATCCTGTCCTACGGCGTGCTGGGCATGCTGCCCTGGTACGTGATCGGGCCGAAGGTCGCGCGCGTCGGGCGCCAGCTCGGGCAGGTCACGCAGGCGCAGTTCCTGACCGGACGCTTCCAGTCGCGCGGCCTGTCGGTGCTGATCGCCGTCATCAGCATCGCCGCCCTGATCCCCTACATCACCCTGCAGATGCGCGGCGCGGGCATCGTCATCGAGGCGGTCACGGAAGGCCAGGTGCCCCTGTGGCTTGGCGCGGCCATCGCCTACGGCATCGTGC
>JBCCZC010000302.1:0-7021 GCA_039188505.1 Pseudomonadota bacterium
AAGCTGCGAGGGCCAGCAGCCCGTCGACGTCGACCGCCGCCTCCACCCCGTCAGCAAGCGCGTCCAGGGCGACCTCGACCTCCGCCTCGTAGGTGACTTCGGTGGTTCGGGCGCCGGCATCAGCGAGCCAGGCTCGACGGAATCCGTCAGCGGCGAAGAGGCCATGGACATAGGTGCCGGCGATCCGCCCGTCGGGACTGCGCGCGCCCTCGGGGCGGCCGGCCAGGTCGAGGAACGGGCGGCTGCAATCGGCGCCCGTGGTCTCGCCGACGTGAATCTCGTAGCCCGCCACCGGCTCGTCGCTGGTCGTGCACCGGGCCGTCACCGGGCGGACCGTCTTGTCCACCCGCATCACGGTCTCGACCGCCAGGAGGCCGAGGCCCTCCGAGTCCCCGCTCGCGCCGTCGATGCCATCGGGGTCATGGATCCGCCGCCCCAGCAGCTGGTAGCCACCGCAGAGACCGAGCACGCGACCGCCGGAGCGGGCGTGCGCAATGATGTCGTGATCCCAGCCCTGCTCGCGCAGGAAGCGCAGGTCGGCGAGCGTCGACTTCGTGCCGAACAGCACGACGACGTCAGCATCCCGCGGCAGTGCTTGCCCGGGCGGCACCCAGCGGAAGTCGACGCCAGACTCCAGGCGCAGGGGGTCGGCATCGTCGAAGTTGGCGATCCGTGACAGCATGGGCGCCGCGACGACAAGCCGCTTGCCGTCCCTCGCCCCTGCGCTGTGCGATCGATCCAGCACCACCGCATCCTCCGCCGGGAGGCGACTCGCCGCCGAAAGCCATGGGACCACGCCGAAGGACCGCCATGAGGTCCGGGTCTCGATCTCGCGCAGCCCATCGTCGAACAGTCGTGGATCCCCGCGGAACTTGTTGATCACAAAGCCGCGAATCATTGCGGCATCAGCAGGGTCGAGAACCGCCTTGGTCCCGACGATGCTGGCGATCACGCCGCCCTTCTCGATATCACCGACGAGGCAGACGGGCACGTCAGCGGCGCGCGCGAAGCCCATGTTCGCGATGTCGCCCCGCCGCAGATTGATCTCGGAAGGGCTCCCTGCACCCTCGACGACGACCAGCTCAAAGGTGTTGGCCAATCGCTCGAAGCTTTCGAGCACGGCGCCGAGGCGTCGACCTCGGGAGGCGAAGTAGTCCTGCGCATCCAGCGTTCCGACGGGGTGGCCGTGGACGATTACCTGGGCGGCGCGATCGCTCTGCGGCTTCAGCAGAACCGGATTGAAGTCGACCCGCGGCTCGAGCTCGGCAGCGCGGGCCTGAAGTGCCTGGGCCCGGCCGATCTCCCCGCCATTGGCGCAGGCGGCCGCGTTGTTCGACATGTTCTGGGGCTTGAAGGGCGCAACGGCAATGCCGCGCCGCTTCGCGAGTCGGCACAGCGCCGCCACGAGCAAAGACTTGCCCACGTCGGAGCCCGTCCCCTGCAGCATCAGCGCCCTCATAGGGCTCGCTCGAGCTCCACCCGATGCCCGTCGACGCGGGCTCGCACAGAAAAGATCTCCTCGAGACGCTCGGCGCTGAGCGTCTCTGCGGTCGGGCCACTGGCCACGATCCTACCCTCCTTCATCCAGATCAGGCGATCCGCGTAGCGGGCCGCCAGCTCGATGTCGTGGATGACGACGAGCGCGCCGCCCCCGTCATCAACGAAGCGGCGCAGCAGGTCCATGATCCGGAACCGATGATTCGGATCGAGCGATGCCACCGGTTCGTCGGCGACCAGCAGCGGTGCCTCGGCGGCAAAGGCCCGGGCGCAGTGGACCCGGGCGAGCTCACCACCGGAAAGCGTGCTGCAGGCGCGCGCGGCGAGCGGCTCTAACCCGCAGGCTTTCATTGCGCGATCGACGGCCGCTCGATCCATGGCTCCGAGGCGACCGAGGGTGGCACCATGGGAAAATCGTCCCAGGGCCACGACGTCCCGTACCGGACTGGGCCAGGCGAGCGGCCGCTGCTGTGGCAGGTAGGCGACGGCCCGCGCGCGGTCCCTGGGCGGAAGTGCCGCGGTGTCTCGGCCGTCCAGGAGCGACTGCCCCGCGCTCGCCCGCTCGAGACCCAACGCACCGCGAAGGAGACTGGTCTTACCTGCACCGTTGGGTCCGAGCACCGCGACCAACTCGCCGGACGCTAGCGTGAAGCTGGCACCGGTCACGAGGATCGCGTCGCGCCCACCTCGCATCTCAAGGCCCTCGACCTTCAGCTCAGTCATGGACCGTGCGCCTCCGCATCGCAATCCAGATGAACGCCGGCGCGCCGATCAACGCGGCGACAACGCCGAGTTTGAGCTCGTTGGTGGTCGGCAGAAGGCGTACACCGATGTCGGCGATGACAAGGATGACACCCGCAAGCAGCGCCGAGGGCAGCAGGGACCGAGCCGGGTCGTAGGCGACGAAGGGGCGGACTAGATGCGGCGCCACAATGCCCACGAAGCCGATGGCACCGGCCAACGCGACCGCAGTCCCGGTCGCCAGGCCAGCACCCACCACCACCAGGAGCCGCTGGCGCTTCAGATCCACGCCCACGCCGCTCGCAGCCTCATCCCCAAGGGTCAGCGCCGACAGGCCGGCGCGGCCGTAGAACAGGATCGCAAGGCCGACGACGAGGAAAGGCATGGCCAGCGTCAGATCGTCGAAGCTGCGGTTGGCGACGGAACCGAGCATCCAGTTGATCATGTCCGAGAGCGAGAACGGGTTCGGCGCGAGGTTCATGAGCAGACTCATGGCCGCCCCCGCAAAGCTCGAGAGTCCGACGCCGATCAGGATCAGGGTCACCACGGAGCGGGTGCGCAGGGCCGCGACCGCAATTAGCGATGTCCCTGCCAGCGCGCCGGCGATCGCGGCGACCGGCAGCGCCCATGCCGAGAGGGCCGTCAAACCGTAGTAGATCGAAAAGGTAGCACCGAGCGAGGCCATGGCGGACACGCCGAGCACGCCGGGCTCGGCCAGCGGGTTGCGCAGAAGACCCTGCAGGGCCGCACCGCTCGCACCCAGGGCCGCGCCGACGACGAACGCCGTCAGCGCGCGGGGCAGTCGAATTTGCCAGACGACGACCTGATCACCGCTATCTCCCATACCGAACAGGGAGCCGAGGACACGATCAACGCCCATCGGCGTCGAGCCCAGCAAGCAGGCCGCGAAAAGCGCGATCGCGGCGACGCCGACCAGCAGGGCATTGAGCGGAACTCGGGCGCTCATCCGCCGCCCAGGCCGGTGGTGGTGGCGCTCTCGCTCTCGTGGCCCGCGAGTGCCTCGATCGCATCGAGCAGGAACCACCCGCCGCACGCGGTCCACGCGCCCTCGAGCGGCACCACCGGTTGCTCGTCGAGCTGCGCTCGAGCGATCGGGTGGCGCATGGGGCTCCAGGTGTTGAAATGATTGCTCCTCGTCTCGAAGAACGCCGCGGCAACGAGGTCGGGCTGTTCGTAGGCGAGCCGCTCGAGGGGAATCGGCCGCCAGCCCGGCGCCTCCTGAAAGTTCTGCAGCCCCGCCGCGACCAGCATCTCGTGAACGAGCGAACCGGGTCCCGTCGTCACACCCGCCGGCGTCATGTATAGACCCAACGCGTCTGTCGCGTCGGCCAGCGCGGCAAGGCGGTCGTGCATCGCGGCCACGATGGCTGCGCCACGGTCTGGCACGTTGAGGCCGGTGGCCATGTCCTCGATGACGCGCATGACGCCGGGTATATCGGACGCCCAGCCGACGTTCAGCACCGCTATGCCCGCCTGCTCGAAGAAAACTCTGGCGTTGGGGCCTCCGCCATAGGAGCGCACGACCAGGTCGGGCTTGAGCACCAGCACGTCCTCCGCCACGGCGCGCACCGTCGGTAGACCGACGGCCTCCTCCCGGAGGTAGGAAAAGCGCGCTGTGGCGTCCGGGGAAACCGCAAGGATCTGATCCCGATCGAGGAGCTCGATGACGAACTGGTCGGCGCAGTAGTCGAGACTGACGACGCGCAGCGGCCGTTCAACGACGTCGACGGGGGGTCGTGCATCCGAGCAGGCCATCAGCATGCAGATTGCGAGCCCCGCGAGGGCGCAACGGAATAAACGACGAGGGGCAGCGGTTCCCATGGTAACCTTCCCCGGTAGCCGACCACCCGCGGGCGGATACCTCGGTAACGACTGTCGAGCCGGCTGCGCATGACAGCAGGGTGTGGGCTCGATCCCATGTCGTTTCTGGGGATGCAGGTCTTGCGACCTGCAGGTCCTGCCCGATGACTGCATACCCGGTCTTCGGACGAACGACGCGATGGCCGGTCTCCTGGCTCGCCGATCGTCGTCTCGGGCCGCCTTCCCGGGTTTTCCCAGTGGCGTTCTTGGCCGTCGACTCCCGGCTTACAGTTGCGGGCCCAGCCCCGGATTCACACCGGGTTCCCTCTTGGCCGTCGCTCTTGACGGCACACCATCTGATGCGAGTATCCGGTCGAGCCGAAGGGCTGTCAACACGGGCTCGCCGGTCAGAAATCGATCCCTTTCTGGGCCTTGATGCCCGCCTTGTACGGGTGCTTCACCTCGCCCATCTCACTGACGAGATCCGCGTAGTCACACAGGAGCGGCGGCGCGTCACGACCGGTGAGAATGACGCTCGTGCGCTCGGATCGCCCTTCCAGGCCGGCACGCACCCGCTCGGCGTCGAGATAGTCGTAGCGCAGCGCGATGTTGATCTCGTCGAGCACGATTAGGTCGTAGTCGCCACTCTTCAGCATCGCCTCGGCCCGCTCGAACGCGGCGACGGCCGCAGCGGTGTCCGCGTTCTTGTCCTGGGTGTCCCAGGTGAAGCCATCGCCCATGGTGTACCAATGGACCTCATCCTGGAACCGCTCGAAGAACCGGCGCTCGCCGGTGATCCACTTGCCCTTGATGAACTGCACGACGCCCACCTGCTTGCCCCAGCCCAGGGCACGGGCGATGACGCCGAAGGCGGAGCTGGATTTTCCCTTGCCGTTGCCCGTATGCACGAGCACCAGGCCGCGGCCTGGATCCTGGGCCTCGCGCGTCTTCCGGCGGTGCTCGGCTTGTTGGGCCTTCATCTTTTCGGCGTGCGACGCCGCATCTTCCGTCATGGTCATTCCGTTCTTCCGAGTTTGCGTCGCCAAGCTACGGTCGCGCCGATGAGCGCTTCGCAGGGCGGATCGCCTGCGAAATGGTAGCGCAGGCGCCTGTCCCTGGCATGGCTGTTGTAGTTGAAAATCATTCGCATTACGATTCGCGCATCGGGACACCGGGTCATTGTGGTGGGAAATTTCGCCGACAGTCTGCATCGCGAAGGCGTGCTCCAGGGCTACATCGCCGGCCTCTGCGGCGAGCGGAGCGCTGCGGACGACGTCCTGCAGACGGTGGCCGAGAAGTTCCTGCGCACCACACCGGAGGCTGACCAGCTGCGCCACTACCTGTTCCGGGCCGGTCGCAATGCGGCCATCGACCAGCAGCGGGAGGAGGAGCGTAGGCGGCGACGCGAAGCCGATTACGCTGCAGCAACGGCCGTCGAACCGCGCGACGCCGAGGAAACCGCCGGCGATCGTCAGGTCCTCGAGCTCGTCCAGCGCGCCCTGGACGAACTGCCGCTGCTGACCCGCCAGGTTTTTCTGCAGTTCCACGTGCTCGGCTACGCTCAGAAGGAGATCGCCGCCGCCCACGGCCTGCACCTCTCGACCATCGAGAAGCGCCTGGGGAAGGCGAGGCGCCACTGCCTGGAACGCCTCGACGAATGGCTGGGCCCCGCCACCGATTGACTTGACGTTTTACGGCCCCCACCCTTTCGCGACGTCTCAATGATTGAGCAACCGAGGAAGGGGACTTGGCGGCCGATCCATCCCATAGCGGCCTTTTCGACGAAGCACTGAAGCTTGCCGAAGCATCTCGCACGGGCGAGGCACGGGCGCAGCAAGCCGTCGACGCCTTTCGGCAGGCATCGCCACGCCACGCCGAGGCGTTGAGGCGCGCCGAAGCCATGCTCGATGCACTGCCGCGACTTCGGCCCGCGAGCTTGAAGCCGCTCCAGCGGGCCCAGCTGAAGCTCGAGATCCTCTGGGCGCGGCTGGTCGAGCGCCCGCAGGCCGTGGGGCTGGCGCTGGTTGCGGCGATCGGAGTTGGCATCACGTTGCTGGTCCTGCCGCCCGCCGACCGTGGAGATGAGACCGCGCCGGTCGCGACCCGGACGGCCGCGCAGGAAGTCGCCTACGCGACGCCCCACGGTCGGCACCGGGAGGTACGCCTGGATGACGGCACGGTCGTGTGGCTGGACTGGTCATCGGCGCTGACCGTGCGCATGACGCCCGCCCTTCGAGCGATCGAACTCACCGCTGGTCGGGCGGCTTTTGCTGTCGCACCCGACCCTGATCGCCCCCTCGAGGTCACGGCTCGCGGCGTCCGGACGCGCGTGACGGGAACGGAGTTCGTCGTCTCGGCTCGCGACGAGCGCGTCATCGATGTCGCCGTGCTGGAAGGCAGCGTCGTGGTGACGGCGGCTGCGGGCGATGTTGCGGCCCTTTCCGCCGGGCAGGCGGTTCAATGCACGGGCGACGCGCTTTCGGAAGCTACAGAGCGGTCCACGGAAGAGATCGGCCGTTGGCGAAATGGACTGCTCGTGGTGCGAGGGAAAACGCTGACCGAGACGATCGCGATCCTCGAGCCCTACACCTCTTTCGACATCGACCTGGCACGCCTGTCTGATCCCGGCCCCAGGATCTCGGCCACTTTTGTCGTCGATCGTGCCGATGACGCCCTCGCCGGCCTGATCGAGTCCTATCGTCTCCGTGTCCAGCAGGCGCCGCCGAATGCGCTGGTCCTCCGCGATCCTCTTCCCGCTCGCGCTCGCTGATTCCTACTGACGCCCATACGGGTATTCCCCGTCCGCGCCGTCTTTAGGAGAAGTGCTGCATTTGGCAGCGCACCGATGCGTTCGAACCGGACATAGGGGAAGGATCTTGAACCGAAACACCATTCGCCGCTGGGCGTGCCTGTGCGCGACCCTTATTGCCCTGACTCTGGCCAGCGGCGCCAGCGCACAGGA
>JBCCZC010000303.1:0-7009 GCA_039188505.1 Pseudomonadota bacterium
CTCGCGGTCCAGATCGGTCGCGAGGTAGATGGCATCGGCCTTCTTCGCGGCGCGCGCCAGCTGGTCGACGTGCTTGGAGCTCTTGTCGATGACTTCGTAGTCCATCGCGAAGCCCTGCTCCGGATCAACGGCGCCCTCCTTGGGCTTGAGGTCGCGGACGTGACCATACGACGCCAGGACCTCGAAATCCTTCCCGAGGTACTTGTTGATGGTCTTCGCCTTGGCGGGCGATTCGACGATAAGAAGACTAGACATGCGCGATCATCACGTGGTCCGGGCGAAGCCGGAGAGCGTCCCGGGTGCCGTCGCGCCCGGGGCGTCGGGACAGCACCTCAGTGCTTGGGCTCGGCGGCGTTGTCGAAGAGATAGTTCTCCATCCATGCATAGCTGGCTTCCTGCCCGGGCTGGGTGAAGAGGACCATCAGCACGATCCACTTCAGATCTTCGAGGTCGACCTCGTCACTCTCCAGAGCCATGACGCGATCGATGATCAGTTCCCGACGTGTTGCATCGACGATGCCGGAATGCTCCAGATAGGTCAGGAAACCGCGCGACTCAATGTCCATGCGCTGCTGTTCACAGTCTGTGTAGACCCTGACCGGGGCCTCCGACGCAATCATCACGTCCGGATGATCGCGGCGCTGGGCCAGCTCGTCGAGCCAGTCGAACGCCTTGGTGATCTCCGCATCCGAGAAACCCGCCTCCAGCAGATTGCTCTGGAGCGTGTCCCGATCCGGATCGATCTCCGGTTCCTCGTACATGTAGTTCTCGAACAGGTACATCAGGACGTCGAGCACGTTCTCTTTCATCGATGATCCTCGCCGATTCGGCAGTACTTGCCGCCGGGACCCGATTCGACACGGCCGTCGAGCTCGAGTATCAGCAGCATGGAGGAAAGCACATCGACGGTCAATCCGGTGTCCCGGACCAGATCGTCGATGCTCACGGGGTCGAAACCCATGCGGTCCAGCAATTGTCCGTACTCCGGATCAGGACGGTCCGCGGGGTCCCGTTCCGGGGTGTCGATCAGCCGTTTCCGGCTGTCGTCGACCTGGGCCAGGATGCTCTGCCCGAGCTCCTGGAGGATGTCCTCGGCCGTTTCCACGAGCTTCGCACCGTCCTTGATGAGGCGGTGGCAACCGCGCGCGACCGGGTTGTGGATGGAGCCGGGAATCGCAAACACCTCGCGATTCTGCTCCGTGGCGTAGCGTGCCGTGATCAGGCTGCCACTCTTCACGCTTGCCTCGATCACCAGCACGCCCGTGCTGAGCCCGGCGATGATCCGGTTGCGGGCCGGAAACCGGCCCCGCAGCGGCCCCATGCCCGGCGCGTACTCGGACACCACCGCACCCTGGGCCCGGATCCGCGCGGCGAGCCCGGCGTGCCGGGTCGGATAGACCTGATCGAGGCCATGCGCAGCGACAGCGATTGTCGGCCGACCGGCATCGAGGGCCGCCTCGTGCGCGACCCCGTCGATACCCAGGGCCATGCCGCTCGTGATCGTCAGCCCCGCGCCGGCCAGGGTCCTGGCAAAGGCGCGCGCGGTGCCGAGGCCGCCGCGGGTCGCGCTTCGCGAACCCACGATCGCCAGCTGCGGCAGCCATAGCGCACCCGGGTCTCCCGCTACGAAGAGCGCCACCGGCGCACCGGCGATCCCCTGCAGCTGGGGCGGGTAGTCGTCATCCTCCCGGGCGATCAGCCGATGATCCGGCGCCTCGAGCCAGGCGAGCCCGGCGTCGACCGCGCGCTCGTCCGGCTTTCGCAGGGCGTCGATCGAGGCATCGGCGAGACCCGCTGTACGCAGGGCTTCACGCGGTGCATCGAGCACGGCGGTCGGGTTTTCGAAACGGGTCAGGAGATCGTTCGCCCGGGCGGTGCCGATGCCCGGTGCGTTCAGGAGGACCAGCCAATCCTTTGGTCCAGTCATCTCATCCATGAGGCCTGTCAGGTGCAGAGCTGCTCAAACAGTCACGCTCCGTTTTCAAGCATGCTAGCCACCGCCGTCAGGGGTCGCAACGCCTCGATGACCCGTGATTCTGTCGGTCTATTTCCCGCCCGCGTGCCCCGATGTTGTTGCGTGGCGAGAACTTTTCAAGCGCTAGCGCTCGAAACCGTCCTTGAAGATGACGTCCGGATCGACCGGAACATCGACCGCCGGGCCCAGGCGAATGAGACCCGAAGCGTAGCGGGCGACCTGGTGGAGCCCGTCGTCGATGGTCCCATACAGCCGATACACGCCGGGAGCTAGGCTGCCAGTAAAATCGACGAGCCGTGCGCCCGCGCCGGGTCCCGTGGCGAAGCAAGGGAGCGCACCCTCGTTGCCGCTGCCGGGATCGTCATCGGGATCGACGAACAGGCACACTTCGAAGCTGGAGGAATCCGGGTCCACGATGCGCCAGGCCACGGTCATCGTCGGATCGGCCGAATGATACGGAGCAATGCGAATTGCCTCGAAGATCGACTCCTTGGGCAGCGGCGACTCATGGGGGTCCAGGCGAACGAACCGGACCAGGCCTGTCCACCGGCTTGGCTCACTGCCCTCGATCCTGACCTCCCGCATGTCGCCGAGCAGATACTCGGTGCGACCCTCGAAGAGGATGATGTCCTCGGAAGGTACGGCGTCGCCGGGGCGCCCCTCGGTGGGGCCATAGATGAAACGCGCGACGCCCTGGCCCTGCTGGAGAATGACCGGCGACTCAAGTTCCTTGATGAACGAGACCTGGTGGTAGAACTGGCTGTCGATCGGAACCGGCGTCATCATCCGGACGCCGGGATCGCTGGTCGTCGACGTGGCGGTCAGCACCTGCCCGGCGTAGCTCTCGTCGACCAGGTTCAGAAGTAGATCCACGTCGGCTGGTTCGAGCGGGCCCCAGGGATTGCCGAGCTCGACGGTCGCGTATTCGTTGGCGATGTCCCCGCGAAGGTGTGGGGCGTCGAAATCAAGGATGGGCGCGCTAGCGATCGTCGCCGGTCCCACTGAATCCGCGCTGTCGCCCAGGCTCGACGACACCCGGATCGTGTAGTCACCCGGCGCCAGCAGCGCCAGGTCCACCGTGCTCGCTCGGCTGGTCCCGGGGATTCCGCTAGCCAGCGTCAGCGCGGCGCCGTCCTCGTCAATGGCTTCAATCGTGTAGGTCCCCCCGTCGAGGCCCGTGGCGGTCCAGCGCACGGTCGTGGTCGTGCCGGCGCCCTCCGTCGGCGCGGTAAGACGCACCCAGTCGACGTCGAAATCGAGGCCGTTGGTCCGATGGGGATCCACTCGAAAACCCTGTACCAAGTCGAAGTTCGACCAGGGCGTCTGGACCGCGCTGGCGGCGGCCAGGTCGATGGTCACGATGGTCCAGTCGCCGGTGCCGATGCTGAAGGACTGGGCCGTCCGGCCGAAGACAGAGGGGGGACGGTTCTCCTCGAACCAGAAGACCTGCAGATTCTCCTCCTCCGCGCCGCCGTGACGGATCTTGATCGAGAACTGCGTGAAGCGCCCGGTATCGATCGGGAACCGGTCACCGCTGAGATTTCGGACGGCGCTGGGCAGGCCCGGGTCCAGGAGGAAAAATTTCGAGTCGGTGCCGGTCGCCGTGCCGCTGTAGATGCCGTCGACGAAGGTCTCGTTCGTCACCTGCGAGGACAGGGGCAGCTCGACATCGTCCGGCCCCTCGAAGTCCCAGCGGTTCCCCAGGACCTGGGTGGCGTAGTCGACGCCCTCGGCGACGGTGACACCGGCCGCGCCGGGGGCGGTGACGGTGAGTTGGGCCAGCGCTGGACCGCTGGCGACGAGCGTGACGGCAAGAACCAGGTGGCGACCATTCATGCGCGGAGTATCGGCCCCTATCGACAGCGCATCAAGCGCGTCGGTCGACTTCTCTGGCAAGGCTGCGCGGGTCGAGCTCCCGGACCTCGCCGGGTGACAGGTCGCCGAGGGTCCAGGGCCCGATCGCGCAGCGGATCAGGCGCAGCGTCGGCAGGCCGGCGGCTGCGGTCATGCGCCGGACCTGGCGGTTGCGGCCTTCCCGGATGCCAAGCTCGAGCCACCGGGTCGGAATCGAGGCCCGGACGCGGATCGGCGGGTCGCGAGGCCAGAGCCCGGGCGGTTTGCCCGCGAGCACCGCGACCTCCGCAGGCTTCGTGCGGCCGTCCTTGAGGTTCACGCCGCGGCGCAGGGCCGCGACCGCCGCGGCCGATGGCAATCCTTCCACCTGGACCCAGTAGCGCTTCAGGAGCCGGTAGCGGGGGTTGGCGATCCGAGCCTGCAGTCGCCCATCGGTCGTGACGAGCAGGAGGCCCTCGCTGTCGCGATCGAGGCGCCCGGCCGGGTAGGCGTTCGGCACCTCGAGATAGTCCGCGAGCGTGGGTCGACCTTCCCGGTCGGTGAATTGCGAAAGGACGCCGTACGGTTTGTTGAGGGCCCAGAGGGTCGCGGCCATGGGGGTTGGGAATCGCGGTGGGAGGTCGCGAACCGTGACACAAAAGAGCCCGGCCGCCAATCCGGGGATCGGCGCCTGCCGGGCCGCTCCGGCATCAGCCGGAGCCCGTCAGCCTTTGGCTGATCAGTAGCCGGCGATCCTCGACGCGGCGTCATCCTCCCGCGGCGGGCGGAAGTACAGGTCGTGATCTCTTGCGAGTCGACCCGCCATCGCCATCCCGTCCGCAATCTGATCGGGGGTGAGCATCACGGAAAGCACTTCCTGTGCCTCGATCAGCTCTTCATCTCGACGCTGCTGGGTGGCCAGCTCGATCCAGGCATAGGCCCGGACAAGATCCCGCTCGACTCCCTCACCCCGGTAGTACATGACACCGATATTGAACTGGGCGGTTGCGTGACCGGTCACCGCATCGGCATGGAATTCCGTCCACGCGCGATCGTGATCACCCATCTTGTACGCGACCATTCCGTGATCGAAATCGGCCATGGCGGGGCTGGCGGCTGCCAGTGCGAGAACTGCGGCCAACATCAGGCGTTTCATACGCGGTCCCTCCATCGTGATCGTCGTCCATGACGAAGGCGCGTCGTTCCGCGCTGCGAAACAACGCGTCTGCCCAGAAAGCAATCCTTTTAGGGCTAATAAGCAGTATAGAGGAGTTCAATACGATTTTTACGCAACTTTCACAACCGTGACAGTCATTCAAATTCGACCATCGACGCGCTAGCGTCGGACTCATGAGAATCCTGCTGCTCCCCGCCCTCGCTGCGCTCCTCGCCGCCTGTGCCTCCGATCCGGTCCAGGAACCGGTTGCCGGCCAGCGCTACGCCATCATCGAGACCGGTGCCTCACGCAAGGCCGAGGGGATCTTCCCGGTTCTCCTCACGCGCATCGATGACAAGCGGATCACCGTCACCGCGGACGATCTTCGGCGCGGACGCCAGGGACATTTCCCGAACGCCCGTTCCGTCTTCCGGGTGGCGCCCGGCCAGCACAGCCTCGAGGCCATGGGCATGGTGGATCGCCGCTACGTTCCCGGTCTGAGCCAGGACCTTTCGCGCGATAATTCCGAGCCGCTCGTCGCGAACTTCCAGTCCGGTACGCGTTACTTCGTCGGCATCAAGGCGGACTCGGCGCGTCGCGCCGAGTGGCGCCTGGTCATCTGGAAGACCGAGGCCGTCGATGAAGGCGCCATCGACATCATCGATTGAGGCGTCTGCGGACGCGTCGGACGGATTTTCCAGACCGTCGGATGGGTCCTGATCCCGGAAAGATGATCACGACCCTTTGGCTCGCAGCCTAGGACACACCTGCCCGGCAGCGAGCGTCGCCGGTCGCGCGGCCGCGGCGTATACTTGCGCCTTTGGACATCCGGCACCGGGAGCCCATGGCAAGCCCCCACATTCTCGTCGTCGATGACGAGCCCGACATCCGTACGCTGGTCCAAGAGATCCTCGAGGACGAGGGCTACGAGGTGACCACGGCCGAGGATGCAGGCGCCGCCCAGGAGGCGCGCCGCGCCCGCAAGCTGGATCTGGCCCTGCTCGATATCTGGATGCCCGAAGTCGACGGCATCTCCCTATTGCGAGAGTGGGCGACGGCCGGCGACCTGCCCTTCTCCGTGATCATGATGTCCGGACACGGTTCGGTCGAGACGGCGGTCGAGGCCACGAAGCTCGGCGCCTACGACTTCATCGAAAAGCCCATCTCGCTGCACAAGCTGCTCGTGACCGTCGAGCGGGCGCTCGAAGCCAACGCCCTGAAGCGCGAGAACGAGGGGCTCAAGCGGCGCCTGCCAGCACCGGTCGAACCGGTCGGCGTGAGCGAGCAGATGCAGGCCCTCAAGGAACAGCTCAAGCGCGTGGCGCGGCACGACACGTGGGTCCTGCTTCGCGGCGAGCAGGGCGTCGGCAAGGCAACGGTTGCCCGCTATCTGCACGCCATCAGCCACCGCGCAACGGGGCCCTTCGTCGAGTTCAAGGTCGGCTCGATCCCGCCCGAGAACATCTCGATCGAGCTCTTCGGCAAGGAGGACGGCGAGCAGGTCCATTACGGTCGCCTCGAGCAGGCGGGCGGCGGCACGCTGTTCCTCGACGAGGTCAGCGACATGGATCTGGAGACCCAGGGTCGCCTGTCGAGCGCGCTCGAGGGCGCGTCGCTCATGCGGATCGGCGGTTCGGAGCCCATCAACATCGACGTGCGGGTCATCGCCTCGACGCGCGAAGACCTCGAGGCCGCGGTGCGCGACGGTCGCTTCCGCGAGGAGCTCTACTATCAGCTGAACGTCGTCCCGCTGACCGTGCCACCGCTGCGCGAGCGCGCCGAGGACGTGCCCGAACTGCTGAACTTCTATGCGGAACACTTCCCGACCCAGGAAAACCTCGCCTACCGCCATTTCTCGGTCGCGGCCCAGAATCGGCTACGCAACTATCCCTGGCCGGGCAACGTCCGGGAGCTGAAGAACCTCGTCCAGCGCCTGCTGATCCTCGGCCGCGACGAGATCGAGCTGGACGAGGTCGAGCAGGTGCTCGGCAACGTCAAGCGCGAGACCGATCCCGACGCGATGCTCGCCGGAATCGATCCATCGC
>JBCCZC010000304.1:0-6996 GCA_039188505.1 Pseudomonadota bacterium
CCGCCCTGCTGCGCAAGGAACTCGCCATCGGTACGCTCAACGGGGTCCTCTGGGCGACGGTCGTTGGCATCGTCGCGATCGTCTGGTTCGACCGCGAATCAATCGGCTTCGTGGCCGCGGCAGCCGTCCTCCTGAATCTTGCTGTGGGCGCGCTTGCCGGCGTGATCGTGCCCGTCGTCCTCAGACGCCTCGACGTCGACCCCGCGCTCGCCGGTGGCATGGTGCTCACGACCGTCACGGACGTCGTCGGCTTCGTCTCGCTGCTCGGCCTCGGGACGATCATCCTCCTGTAGCAGCGGATCCGACGACCTGCTAGCCGAGGAGATCAGCCGCGCGGTCGGCAATCGCGAGGCAGGCTGTGAGTCCCGGCGATTCGATCCCTCGCAGCGTGACCAACCCGGCGACGCCGTGATCCTTGGGCCCTTCGATGAGGAAATCGCGGTCCACGGGCTGCGCCCGAATGCCGGCGTACGACGGCGCCAGACGATCGGCATCGAGCGCCGGCCAGTAGCGTCTGATGGCCGCGGCCATCGGTTCGACGCAGTCGGGCTCGACGGCGTAATCCAGATGCTCGACGGGCAACGCGTCCGGGCCGAAACGCCCCTGCCCCGCCAGGTCGAGCGTGAAGTGGACCCCGAGACCCAGCTTGCCCGGTACGGGATAGACGAGGCGGCCGAAAGGAGCCTTTCCGGCGTAGGCAAGATACCGTCCCTTGACCCAGCGCACCTGACGCTGACCCAACAGGCCGGAGCGCTCGAGCAATCCCTCCGCGCCAAGACCCGCCGCGACCACCACGCCCACCGCCGCCACGACCTCTCCACCGGCGAGTACCAGTTCGATCCGCTCCGGCCCGGCCTCGATCCGCGCCACGGGTGCATGCAGGACAACGGCGCCACCGGCCGCCTCGAGGTCTGCCTGCAGGGCCAGCATGAGGGCATGGCTGTCGATGATGCCCGTCTCGGGAGACCGCAAGGCGGCCGCAGCCCGGAGATCGGGCTCGACGCGACGAACGGTCGCTCCGTCGATCAGTTCGAGGCCCGGGACTCCGTTCTCGACGCCCCGCGCGGCCAGCGCCTCGAGCGCCGCCGTTTCGTCGTCCGAGGTCGCCACGATGAGCTTCCCGATGCGCCAGTGAGGAATCCCCTTCGCACGGGCATAGGCGTAGAGGCGCTCCCGTCCTGCCGTGCACGTCAGCGCCTTCAGCGAACCGGGCCGATAGTAGATGCCGGCATGAATGACCTCCGAGTTGCGCGAGCTCTGGCCGTCACCGATGTGTGATGCACCGTCGACGACGGCCACGGCGCGACCCGCAAGGGCGAGCGAGCGTGCCACCGCGAGCCCCGCGACGCCCGCGCCAATGACGATGACGTCAGCCTGGCTTGCGCGCGACACGGTTGCGGAGATAGACGGGGCGAGCATCGGTCGCAGGCACCGGCTCGCCGCCGGCGTCAAGGCGAGCTTTGGCAAGTCGCGCAAGCGCCGTAGCGCTGGGGAGCGCTGCGGCGTCGGCCCCGGTCAATCGATCTCCATGCTGGTCCACGAAGCCGTACGCGTCGACCCCGTGTCCGATCGCAAACCAGCCATTGCCGGGAATCTGCAGCTCGTCTGGTTCAATGACGCAGTCGGCAACAACCGGGTGCCAGGTGTCGTTCCGACGCTCGTACGCGCCGAAATAGTACTCGCCCATGCGGGCGTCGAGGACCGGAAGCACCCGATCATGGTCGATGCCAACGGTCTCCGCGAGGACCTCCAGCGTCGAGATCCCGACAAGCACCACGTCGGCCCCGAAAGCGAGCCCCTGCGCGGCGCTGAAACCGATCCGAATTCCCGTGAAGGAACCCGGTCCATGGCTCACCGCGACGGCATCGAGGCTCGAGGCGCCGATCCCGGCCTCGGCCAGCAGCTCCTCGACCCATGGCAGCAGCAGCGATGCGTGCTGCTGCGGCGCAACCGTTTCGCGGACCCGGATGTCACCGTCGATCTGGAGGGCCACCGAGCAGCTCTCGGTCGCCGTTTCGAGTGCTAGAATCCTCACGCCGCGCGCCATGGGTCTCCGTGAACAGGGCGGGCGCGATTCTAGCAGCTGCAGGGGTTCCCGACGCATGCCGGACAACGCGCCGATCTTCATTCTCACAGTCTCCCGGAGCGGCTCGACGCTGCTGCGGCTGGCCCTGAACGCACACCCCGAGATCGTGGCACCGCCGGAGATGCATCTCCTGACGCTCGGCCAGCGGCTGCTATGGACGCACCGAATCACCCTGCCACCGGACGAAACGGACGTCTGGAAGCCGGCGATTGCTGCGACCCGAGCGGTGATCGGTCGCATGATGGAGGCCTTGACCGAACGCAGCGGGAAGGTGATCTGGTGCGAGAAATCAGTCACTTCCATCAATCATCTCGACGTGCTATCAGGCGTGTTCCCCGAGGCCCGTCGTCTTTGTCTGGTGCGGCACGCTGCCGACATGGTTGCCTCCGCACTACGCGCCATCGCGACGGACCCGACGGGCTATGACTTCGAGCCCTACCTTGCCGACGAGCCCCTGCGACCCCAGGCGCTACTGCGCTACTGGGTGGACAAGACGGAGCAGATCGTTGCCGTCGAGGACGACGGCGGCCTGCGTGTGCGCTACGAGGATTTCGTGAAGCAACCCGGCGTGGCGCTCGATCGGATCGCCCGCGCGTTCGACCTCGATGGCCCGCCGGACTGGGCGGACCGTATCTACGACGCGCCCGCCGAACTCGGGCCCGGCGATGCCTCTGCCTACGCCCGGGACCGGGTCACGATCGATTCGCTCGGCCGAGGCAGCACCCTCGACTGGGGCGGCGTCTCCCGCAACCTCGTCCGCCGAGCCAACCGACTCCTCGACCAGCTGGGCTACGCGCCCCTCGAAAGCCAGGAACGATGACATGAAGCAGCTGCTCACTTTCCTCCTCATCCTCGCCGCGGCACTCCCTGCCACAGCCGACGACATTCTCGTCGAGCGCGAGGGTCTCTCGTTACGCGGTCAGGCGGTCCAGGGCGGGCTCGTGATCGGCCGAACGGATCCGGGCGCCACGGTGACGGTGGACGGCAATGCGGTGATGGTAGACCCGGACGGCGTCTTCCTCTTCGGCATCGGCCGCGACCAGATCCAGCCGCGGGAAATCAGCGTGACCCCCGCAGATGCGGCAACGATCTCCGCAACGGTCACCGTTGCCGCCCGCGAATTCAACATCGAGCGAATCGACGGCCTGCCGCCCTCGCAGGTCTCCCCACCGCCGGAGGTGCTCGAGCGAATCCGCTCCGACGCCCGGCGTGTCAGAGCGGCGCGCGCGCGCCGCGACGGGCGGCGGGATTTCGAGAGCGGGTTCATCTGGCCGACCCGGGGACGCGTCAGCGGGGTCTATGGCAGCCAGCGGATCCTCAATGGCGAACCGAGGCGCCCCCATTACGGTATCGACGTTGCGGCCCCGGAAGGCGCGCCCGTCATCGCGCCGGCGCCGGGCGTCGTCACCCTCGCTGATCCCGATCAGTACTACTCCGGAGGCACCCTCATCATCGATCACGGGCTCGGGCTTTCTTCGACGTTTCTGCACATGAGCACAATCGACGTCGAGGTCGGTCAGGCCGTCGCGCAGGGCGAGCGTCTTGGCGGTGTCGGGTCGACCGGAAGATCGACCGGACCGCACCTGGATTGGCGCATGAACGCCGGCCCCGTACGCATCGATCCGCAGCTCATCGTCAGCGGCGACCCCGGTGCGGCGCCTGCTGGTCATTGACGGGGGATTTGAGTACACTTCGCGTCCCTCGCGGCCTGCGAGGGTGGTCCGGAGCGTAGCGCAGCCTGGTAGCGCACCACAATGGGGTTGTGGGGGTCGGGAGTTCGAATCTCCCCGCTCCGACCAATTAGATCAAAGCGTTACGTCAAGACGCCTCCCCAAAATGATCGGCCACTGGTGCTTCTGCTGGTGTAAAAAACCTGCGTTTGGACACATTCCCAACACCCATACGTGATGTAGTATCTGTCGCTAGAGGAAGGGGAGCGTCGTCTGTGACGCATGCATTCGCAGCGGAGGAGCCGCTATGTCTGATGCGAAACAAGTGAAAGTGAACGGTATTTCGTTCTTCGACGAAGGCGAGAAGGCTTGGGTCGCTGTTGCACTGGAGATGGATCTGTACGGCTATGGTGAGAGTCCCGAGGCGGCATTTTCGGATCTCTTCGACGCCATGTGCGCACAACTCGAAACCGCCGCGGAATTCGACAATTTTGAGATGCTCTTTAAGAAAGCGCCGGACCGCTACTTCAAGAAATATCGTGAAGCCATGGCGGCCCAGATACGCGCAAAGTTCCGTGGAAAAGCCATCGAGAACCATGCGTCAGAAGTGAAGATTCACGCACTTCCGCTGGAGCGGGAATGCGCTTCGCTCGATACCGACGAACTTCACGTAACCTGAATTTCGCCACGTTGTGCCTCCGCTCAAGTTGCGCGAGTTACGGAAGCGTCTGAAGAAGCACGACAAGCGTTTCAAATTCGACAAGTCGAAAGGCAAAGGCAGCCACGAGACCATCATTCATCCCGACATTGATGGCCAGCCCGCCTCATTTCCGGTCAAGAATCACGGCGACGGCACCGAGGTACGGAAAGGCTCGATCGGCGCAATCGAGCGACGGTTCAAGCTGCCAAAGGACCTGCTGAAGTAGGATGCCGGTCGAGCCTTCAGGGCGCCAAGGAATTTCTAGCTCAACCGCCGCTTCCTCGCATAGGCGGATGAATTTCTCGATGGCGCGACCCAGATGGCTGAAGTTCGATGTACCGCTGAGTCCAGACACGCTCCATGGCCGTTGATAGTTGTAAGTCCCGAAGCGCACTGTGAGCTCACCATCGCCGTCGGCTATCCAGTCCTCGACGTCGTCGTCCTCGCGGAAGTGAATTCCGACATCGCCAGTCTTTCTGACCTTCCCGTTCTTGAACCGTCGATGGACCGAAGCTGAATTTCTGTCTATCACCAGAACCCAGCCCGCCGATTCAAGCCGTTCTTTGTGTGGAGTCAGGCCTTCGGTGAGCGAAGATGGCGGCTCAGCTTCGATCCGTTCTAGGTCGTAGTCGGAGTCGCCCGGTCCCGATCCAAGAAGTTCGATGCGATCCAAGTAGTAGCGCTTGACCCTATCGGTAGCCATGCACCGCGCCCGAAGACGGTCAGCCTCGACCGCGAGCGGACTGATCTGCCTTACCGAACCAGGTTGGCTGCCTCCGTGGTACTTCATTCGAAGAACCTCGCCAGTTTCCGCCGCGTCACGAAGCAGCTCAACTAGGTCGTCCTTGATCTCTCGTTTCGGACACATGAATTATCTCCGTGCGCTTCACGCACATGAGAGGATAGCAGCGGCTTCAAGCTGATTCTCACGAGTCTAGGAAGGCCGGATTCTCCGCACAGGCTCCGGCCGGGCCTGCTCATCGACCCCAGCGACGGGAGAGGGTACGCCCGCCGCTACGGTATGCGATCGATTACTCGTCGGTGATGCTGTACTCGATGGTCTGCTCCGGGGAGCCGCCGCCTGTGACGTTCAACCGGATCGAGCCGTGGTAGACCTCCATCACGCGAATGGCGTTGGCCGTGAAGGCCACAGCGGTACCCTCCGCGTCGACGAAGTCGATCCACGTTGAACCGTCCGGGGACCATTGCAGCGTGGCCGTGGCCCCGTTCCAGCTCGAGGACCAGACCCCGAGAGTTCGGGGCCCACTCCGCACCGCGCCGTCGCCCAGGGCGCCGACTTCGATGGCGTCGCTCGCCGTGTTGCCGGTGACGCTGCCGCGCTCTGCCTTGATCGCCATGGCTCAGACGCTCAGCTTGCAGAAGCTCTCGGCGTGGCGCACCTGGATATCGAATCCGGCGAACGCCCGAATCCGAACCGAGCCCGATGCGAAGTGCGTGGACTCGTCTCGGGCCAGTGCGATGTTGCCCCAGAGCGCGACGATCAGGTCATCCCAGTTGCCCATGACCAGGGTGTCAGCGGGGCAGTGGTTCGTCGGCTCGACAACGTATCCGTTGGTGTTCATCTGGTCCATGTCCATGACGAATCCGGCGGCCGCGTCGTTGCTCACCCTGGTGGTGCTCTTCAATGACTTGTAGCTCGACGGATCGCACACCACGGCGAGGTTGCCGCGCCGGGCGTTGTTCGTGAGGAGCAATCGTTCCATCTCGAGCACGGAGCCCCAGGAGAGCGCCTGCGGGGATTCGCTGGCGTCGAGGATCCCCGACTGGTTGAGCAGCCCCGTCGGCTCGCCGCTTCCCGAACCGTTGAGCGCCGCCCGGTCGAGCTCGACGGCCACCGTGGAGAGGAGATCGGTTTCGACGATGCGCTCGACCACACCGTCCGTCTGCCGCAGCATCTTGAGCGTGACCGTGGTCAGGGCGCCGCAGAAGAGCGGCCGCAGCTGGATCCGATCGAAGGTGGGGGTGGTCTCGGTGACCGGGGTGCCTTCGCCCTCGACCCAGTAGGCGCCGCTCGTCGCGGTCTTCTTCGGCAGATCCACATCTCCGGTGACCGGCACAACGCTGGCGAGGCGCATGATGACCGAGTCCTGCCGTAGGACGTCGACCAGGCTGCGATCGTCCCGAGGAACCAGAGAGCTGCCTCCGGCGGTCGGGCTGTTCGCGCCATAGTCCAGGTCCTTTCGCATGAGCGGCACGAAGGTGGCGCCGGCGACCGGGGAGTTGCTCTTCTGTCGCAGTTCCTCGTGCTGCTCACGCTCCAAACCGTCGAGCGGGTACGCGTCCGGGTCCGCGACGTGGCGCAGGGCCTTCGCGAAGCTGTAGCGATGCTTGGCCGTGTGAACGGCCGGGCCGCCGCCACCTCCGCTGCGCTCGAGGTCCTGCAGCCGATTGGCAATGCCCTCGGTCGATTCGAGCATGGTGTCGCTCTTCTGCTCGATCTGGTCTAGCCGCGCCTGGATGGCGCCGTCGCGCTCGTCGAGCGCCTTAGTGACTGCTTCCATGGTGTCCATGGGGTGTTA
>JBCCZC010000305.1:0-6994 GCA_039188505.1 Pseudomonadota bacterium
CCTCCGGGAGGCGCCCCGGCCGGACCTCCTGCAGGCCGCGCTGGCCGGTGTGGTCTGCTACGCCATCGGCGCGAGCGCCAACTTCTATGCGCTCACGCTCATCGACGCGAGCGTCGAGCGCGCGCTGCTCTTCAGCTACCCGGCGCTGGTCGTCCTGGCGACCTGGCTGCTCTTCGGTCAGCGCCCGGGCCGGTCTACACTGCTGGCCGTCGCGCTGACCTGGCTGGGTATCGGCCTCGTCGTCGGCGTGTTCGACCCGGCGCTGCTGTCGCAGAACCTCTTGGGCTCCCTGTGGGTGCTGTTCTGTTCGGCAACCATCGTCTACTACTTTCTCGTCAGCGCGCGCCTCACCCGCTCGCTGGGCAGCGCGCAATTCACCGCGGTCGCGATGACCGCCGCGGGGCTGGCCCTGGCGGTCGCCTACCAGGGCACCCATGGCTGGCAGCACGTCGCCCTGAGCCCCAAGGCCTGGACGCTGATGCTCGCGCTCGTCGTGTTCGTAACGGTCCTGCCGCTCTACCTCGTGGCCGAGGGCGTCCGGCGGATCGGTGCCGAGCGCGGGGCGATCGCCAGCACGGTGGGACCGCCGGCAACGGCGATCATGGCCGTGCTGCTCTTGGGCGAGTCGATCTCCGGGGGGCAGCTGCTGGGCATGGGCATGATCATCGCGGGCATCCTCACGCTCGAACTCGCCAGCCGACGGAAACGACGCCAATCGGATGCAGCGGCGCCCGGTTCGTAGTTGAATGGGTCCATGGGGCGTCCAGGAATCATCGCCGTATCGCTGCTGCTGGCTCTGGGTGCGGCTTCGGCCCAGGTAGAGCCGTCGGCTGAAGCCGCGTCCGCGCCAGCCGAGCCGGTTGCCGACGAGGAAAAGCGGTCGGCGATCGATACGGCCAACGAAACGGTAACGAATTACGTCATCAGTCTCGCACGCTGGGTCGATGAAATCTTCGACGATCCGAACTACACGGAGGAGGAAGCCGATGCGCGTCTCGAGGTGCGCCTGATCGCATCGGATTCCCGCGAGAACTCGGCCGAATTCCGGGCCCGCACACGCTTCCGCATCAGCCTTCCGCGCCTTTCGAGGCGCGCCAGCCTCGTCTTCGAGGGCAACGACGACATCGACATCAACGATTTCGCCGACGAGGATTTCGACAACGCCATCGATGATTCCCTCGACGCGCCGGCCCTCGGCATCCAGTACTTCCGCCGCGACGACGAGCGCGTCAATCTGAGCTGGACCGCCGGCGTCCGGGCCAGCAGCGTGTCCTTCTATATCGGACCCCGGGTCCGCTACATCTCGCGGCTCGGCGACGATTCGATCGTCCGCGCCACCCAGCGCCTGCGCTGGTACACGGAGGAGGGCTGGGATTCGAACAGCCGGCTGGATTTCGATCGGCGCTTCGATAACGGCTTCTTCCGGCAGCTCTTCGCGGTGCGCTGGCGCGAGGATCGCTACCGGAGTGAGGGTGCCCGGGTGTCCGCGTCGACGTCCTGGACCAAGCCGCTCTCCGAGGAGTCGGCGTTGCGTTACGCCTGGACGAGCGTCTACCTCACCGAGTCCCAGGCCGATGGCCGCGAGACGCGCCTGTCCGTCGGCTATCGCAAGCGGTTCTGGCGCGACTGGATCGCGATCCAGGTGACCCCCTTCGTGGCCTGGGAGCAGCGCAATGACTGGGACTTCAATCCCGGTCTCCAGGTCTCGATCACCACCGCCTTCGAGCGCGAACGCCTGAGCAATCGCCCCGATCTCGTCACCGAGGACTTCGACGACTAGCGTTGGGCCTCCCTGCTTGTACGGACATTTGACTTACTTGGCCTGACCCATAGACTTGCGGATATCCCAGTTTGCTCGGGTCACTGGTCATGACTGTCAGCGTTGCCAACCGCCTCACCCCGACCTTCGGGGCCGAAGTCAGCGGCGTCGAGATCGCCGCGGGCGTCGATGCCGAGACGATCGCTGCCGTCCGCACGCTCTGGGGCGAGCACAAGATTCTGCTGTTCCGCAACCAGCAGGTCGACGAAGCCGGCCTCGTGGACTTCAGCCGCCAGTTCGGCGAGCTGGAGATCCACGTGCGGACCGAGTTCCTATCACCGACGCATCCGCAGGTCCTCTATATCTCGAACCGCAAGGAGAACGGCCGCAGCGTCGGTATCCTGGCGGACACCGAGGTCGGCTGGCACTACGACCAGATCTACCTGCCGAAGCCGGCCGTGGGCTCGCTGCTCTGCGCCGTCGAGCTACCGCCGGCGGGCGGTGACACGTGGTTTGCCGACATGGCCGCGGCGCTGGAAGCGCTGCCATCGGAGATCCGGTCGAAGCTCGAAGGGCGCAGCGCGGTTCAATCCTACGAGGCATTCAACGCGGCCTACAGCGTGCCGACCAGCAAAACGCAGAAGAAGCGCACGCCGGACATCGAGCAGCCGATCATCCGCACCCATCCGGTCACGGGCGTCAAGGCCCTCTACCTCTGCCCCGGCATGACGACGGCGATCGTCGGTATGGACGGTGCCGAGAGCCGCGAGACCCTCGATTTCCTGTTCGACTGGATTGTTCGGCCGGAATTCGTCTACCGCCACCGCTGGCAGGCGGGCGACTGCATCATGTGGGACAACGCGTGCACCATGCACCGGCGGGACCCCTTCGACGGCACCCATGCACGCCTCATGAAGCGGACCACGATCCTGCCTCCGGCGGAGCTGGCCGTTCCCTTCTGAACGCAGTTCTGTGGTTCACCCCTTCCGCTTGCGCTGGTCCCCCTTGAGGCTAAGCCGATGCTATCGCGTCGCCACGCGGCACCGTAATTTAAGACGATGCGCGCTCGTCCACTAGCGAGGACGCGCTGATCGCCACCGACCCGACGTGTCCGGGCCGCTGGGGGGCACACGCTGATCGCCACGGACCCAGCGCGAAGCGGCCCCGGCGCACGCAGGCGCGAGGTCCTTCGCCGAACGCGACGCATGCGTCGCATGGTGCTCGGCTCACCGTTCGCTTCGCAAAAACCGCACCCGGCCACCTAGGCGGCGCAATTGTCCTCCCGCGATTCTCCCGATGCCAACGCGCCGCGCGACGGCTCGCGACGATTCCATCAGTCCGACAGGCTGCTAGAGTGAATGTGATTGAGGAGGGGAGAGAGCACCATGCGAATTGCAACGATTCTTGCGGCCGGCCTGTTCGCGGTCACTGCGGTCTACGCCGATGGCCACGAGGGCAAGATGAGCGCCGAAGAGGCCGCCATGATGGCGGCGCTCGAGGCGTCCATGACCCCGGGGAAAGAACATGAATGGCTTGCGAGCCTGGTCGGCGAATTCGACGCCGAGGTGAAGACCTACACTGCCCCCGGAGCGCCGCCGGAGATCGCGCAGTCGAAGGTCGTTCGCACCGTCGAACTCGACGGACGGGTCCTCCACGAGGTCTGGACCGGCAGCGTCATGGGCATGCCGTTCACGGGCATCGGTCGCCTGGGCTACGACAACGTGACGAAACGCTACTGGACGACCTGGACGGACAACATCTCGACCGGCCTGTTCATCGGCTACGGCCAGTGGGACAAATCCCGCGAGCGACTGATCTTCGAGGGTGAGATGCCCGACCCGATGAGCGGTCAGATGGTCCCGACGCGGTCCGTCGCCACCTATCCCGACGAGAACCGCGAGACGATGCTGATGTACGAGAACAGCACCGGGACGGAGCGGCTCACCATGGAGTTTTCGCTCACCCGTCGCTGATTCAGGGGGCGGCCCGGCCCGTCACCCGGTGGGCGGCGCCGGTCCGGTCGTTCCGTGTCGCGACGATCACCGGCAGCGCCCGGTGATCCTCAATGCCCGTAGCTCACCACCCGCGTGAGCTGCCAGCTGCCGTCCTCGCCTTCGCGCCAGATGTGCAGGAAGTTGAAGGTGCCGCAGTCCGGGCCCTGGTCAGTTGGGTGGCAGAAGCGATGGCGGCCCTCCTGGATGGCGCCATAGCCGGGTATCGGAAAGACGCGGAGGCTGTCCTCGATAAGCGTCCGTTCGAGACCCAGTCCGCTGCCGCAGTTCGAGCGGGAGCTGGCCAGGGTCTGTTCCTTGCCGCCGAGCCCGACGATGTCATGGAAGAACTCCAGGTCGTCGGCGAAGAAACGCGCGTTGGTTTCCACGTCGCAGGTGTTGAAGGCCTCGAAGAGCTCCGCGTCCAGGGCGGCGATCTTCGCCGTCAGGTCGGCATGGTCGCTGGCGACGAGGTCGCTCGAGAAAAGGAGTACTAGCAGAGCGGGGATTCGACTCACGGAATGCCTCTCGGTTGGATTCAGCTACCGGTCCACGATTCCGCGACCCGCAAGGTTACAGCTGCGGCTCGGGCAAAGCCGGGTACCGCGCGAGTACCGGGACGGCTGGTCGACGCTGGCGACCGTCCGGGCTTGCTCGGCCCTCGCGCCGCTCCGCAGCAACCGGGTTTCCATCGCCGCGCCCCATTTGAACCGAGCATTGCACCCGATTCGCCGTGCCAGCAGAATCCCGTGGGCAGATCAGCAGCATGGGATGCGGAGCTGTTCCGAAGCTACCGGCCTCGCGCGACCGCTGACGGCACAGCAAGTCCGATCGCCCCCGACCCCCGGCAACCTCAAGGGAGTTGAGCTGATCGAACGAATCGCCCTCGCCGGAGACACTCCGGCAACTGACGCAATATTCGGATAGAGGAGTTCCAGGATGGTCGCCAGCGGCAAGTCGCCGTCCGCCTCCGCGGTCGAGCAGAACGTCTACAAGATCTTCCCGAACGACCTGAACGCGGAGCACACGGTGTTCGGCGGCCTGGTCATGAGCCTCTGCGATCGCACGGCGTTGATCGTGGCCGAACGCCACAGCGGCCAGGCGTGCGTGACCGCGGCGGTGGACAACCTCAACTTCATCTCTCCGGCGCGCACCGGTGAGACCCTCCTCGTTCGGGCGGCGGTCAACCGGGCGTGGCGGTCATCGATGGAGATCGGCGTTCGCGTGGTCGCCGAGAACAGCTACACGGGCGAGATCCGCCACGTGGTGACGGCCTATCTCACCTTCGTCGCGCTCGGAGAGGACGGTCGCCCGACCACGGTGCCGCCCGTGACGCCTGAATCGGCTGAGGAGCAGCGTCGCTTCGAGGAGGCGCAGGCTCGCCGCGAAGCGAGGCTCGCGCTCCGGTAAGCGCCCCGTCGGCGTGCTGATCCCCTCCGCCGCGCCCGCGTCAGGCCGTCGGGCATGCGTGGACGCCCTGCCGTCGACATCGGCAAGCGGGTGCGCGCTGCGGGCGCTATCTGGGAACGGTTGGAATCCTCTATCCTGACACGTGCCCTTTCGATGGACTGCCCATCCATGTCGACGCTTCGCGCCTGCCACTGCTGCGGTCTCATTCATCGCCTGCCTGACGTGAGCGACGACGAGTGCGCGGTCTGCACCCGCTGCGGGAGCACGATCTTCGCTCCCGGCAGTCGGCAGACCTCGGCCAGCCGCACGGCAGCGGCCGCGGTGGGGGCGTTCGTGCTGTTCTGGCCCGCCATCCTGCTGCCCGTGCTCCACATCGAGCAGCTGGGTCACGAAAGCCAGCAGAGCATCCTGGGTGGAACGATGGCGCTCTTTGCCGGCGGCAGCTACCTGGTCGGCGCGGTCGTGCTGCTGTTCTCGGTCATCTTTCCGCTGGGGAAGATCATCCTGCTGATCGAGCTCAGCTGGCTCGAACTCCTGAACCGTCGGCACAAGTCCCGGACGCTGCGGATCATCGAGCACCTCGGGAAGTGGAGCATGATGGACGTGATGCTCCTCGCGTTCCTGGTGATGCTGGTCAAGCTCGGCAACCTGGTGCAGTTCGAATTCGGCCCGGCGGTGATCGCCTTCGTCGTCTGCGTCGCCATGAGCATGGTGGCATCGCTGTCCTTCGACCCCCACTCGATCTGGGATCAGGAACGATGAAGGGGCTGTCGGACGAGGAAATCCCGCTGGCCGAAAGGCGTCTCGTCCGCGGCCGTTTCGTCATGTCGTCCCCGATGTGGCTGGTGACGCTGGCTTGCGCCGTGCTCGCGCTCGGATTGACCTGGTCGGCCATGGACTCGCCGGGCGTGAAGGTCACGATCCACTTCGTCGAAGGGCACGGCCTGGAACCGGGTGATGCCGTGCGCTACCGCGGCATCGATGTCGGGCGCGTCGACGACATCGCGCTCGGCGTGGGCCTTGCCGGCGTCGTCGTCGAGATCGACCTGGACGAGGACGCCGAGGGCCTGGCACGCGAGGGCTCCCGCTTCTGGATCGTACGCCCGGAGATCGACCTGACCGGCGTCAGCGGCCTGGACACCGCGGTGGGCGCCAAGTACGTGGCGGTTCTCCCCGGATCATCGGAGGAGCGCCAGGCGGAATTCGAGGGCCTGCCGGCCCAACCGCCGGATAGCCTTGGCGCGAGCGGGGTCGAGATCGTACTGCGCGGGGACGACCGCTTCGGCCTCAATCCGGGCTCGCCCGTCACCTGGCGCGGCGTGGAAGTTGGCCAGGTGCTTTCGAGCAGCATCTCCGCAGACGCGTTGCACGTCGACACGCGGGTGCGAATCCGGAAACCGCACGACCGCCTCCTGTCGCGAGAGTCGAAATTCTGGACCACCAGCGGCGTCCAGCTGGACGTCGGCGTGACGGGCGTGGAACTCTCCGCCGATACGCTCGACGAGATCGCCCGTGGCGGGGTCGCCTTCATCACGCCGGGCGGGGCGCCGGGCGCGGATGACGAGATCCGCGCGGGCGAGGTATTCACGCTGCACCCGAGGCCGCGCTCGGCGTGGATCGACGATTCCGAACCCATGCCCCTCCTGCGAGCCGATCCCCCGTCGATCGTGAGCGTCGCCAGCCGCTGGCAGCAGAAGTATTTCGGACTGACGCGGAATCGCGAGACCGTGGCATCCGGCATCCCGGTTCGCGTCGACCGCGAGGTCAAGGTCCTCCTGCCGGCGGACCTGCTGGCGGCCTTCGAGCATGCGATCGATCAGACCGGCACGCTGGC
>JBCCZC010000306.1:0-6994 GCA_039188505.1 Pseudomonadota bacterium
GCCCGTTCGATGCGTCAGGACGTGCCGGGCGGTGATCTGTTCGTAGCGCTCGTCGTGGGCGATTTCCTCGAACGGAAGCAGTTCGTGAAGCGGCTGGTCGAGGTCGATCACGCCGCGTTCGGCGAGACGCAGGACGGCGAAGGCGAAAACGATCTTCGTGATTGATGCGGCCTCGAACACCGTGTCCGGCTCGACGGGATCGCCGGTGTAGGCGTTCCGGACGCCGTGGGTCTTCCGGTAGACGATCTCGCCGTCGTGGACAAGCGCCAGCGACACACCGGGGATGCTGAAGTAGTCCATGTACGCCTGAACGAACTCGTCGATCTCCTGCTCGCGCGCCGGCGCGTAGTCGAAAAGCACGCCCGTGTCCTGGTAGAGATCGGGCTGGGCGCGTGGCCGCAGGACAAGCGGTTCAGCCTCTCCCCCCGACCCTGCCGCCACGGTGGCGCGCGCCGTTGCCGTCGCCTCGTCGACCACCTGGTGCGGGCCGAGCAGCATGCCCCAGATCGGATAGGGATAGTCGATCGTGTACTCGCCCGGCGGCACGTCCACCTCGTAACGGCCGTCGTCGTCTCCGGCGACCTGGAACCACAGGCTGGGGTTTCCTACGGATGTGAGCCTTGCGGCGGGGACGTCGGCCGGCATCTTCTCCAGGTCGTCGGCCCAGCGGGTCTGTCCGCGCAGCGTTGCGAGCTCACCACCCGTTTCTCGAAGCAGGACGTCACCGGCTCGTCCGGCCAGGCGGCTCTTGCCGAAGAACTGGCCCCAGTAGACGGAGCTAGGGTCACCTTCGTCGTTCTCGTCAAGATCGCGCACCAGGACGTCGAAGCCGATTGTCATGCCGGCCTCGACGGGCCGCGCGGCCGCGACGCGGTACTCGTAGATGGTTCGATTGCCGCTGCGGTCAATGGCGATCTCGGCGGTATCGAGCGAGGCCGCCGCAACCAGCGGATCCCAGGCGCCCTGTGTCCCGATAAGTTCGCGAAGATCGCCCGATGCGGCGTAGCCGATCGGCCCCGAGCCTCGCGGGGAGTGCGTGGCGTCGATGTAGATCGCGACGCCGTCTCCGTCGAGCCACCGGCGCTCGCCCGGCGGGGTACGGTGCGAGTCGTCGACGATCTCGACGGCGACATAGATCTCATCACGGTCGGCGTTGAAGCCGATGCGAAACGAAGCGCTCAGGTCCTGCTCGTTTTCAGGCTCATTGCCGAAGTAGCGGACCTCGATCGGATGATGCTGGAGCGCGGCAGGCCACTCGGAGAGCTGTCCATCGACCGTGATGGGCGCCATCGCGCCTGCGTACCCGATTCGGCCGTTGTCCGCATGAGCGATTGCGCACGCCCCGATGGCCAAGGCGAGCAGTGCGGTCCTGGGGATTCTCTCGAACATCGTCACCTTCCATGATTGCCTGACCCTGCGCTGCTGCGGACAGCGGCAGCTTTCGTCGGGCCTACTTGGCGAATGACCGCCCACGCGTAGCATCGAGCGGCGTTCTGTTGACGCCAGCTCGTTGCCTGGGAAATCGATGATGCGCTCGTCCTCAGACGAGCCAGCGATGCCGATGGTTTAACCCGATTCAGGCCGGCCGTCTCCGAGAACACACCGGCTCAGAAAATCTTGTTGCTCTCCCGACACTCGGCGCGATCCGGTCCCGCTACGACGATCTGGAGCAGCTTGCCGTGGTCAGCGTTGGTCACGCAGCCGCAATTCCCTTCCAGCACCTGGCCGTCGGCGAACCTCACCGCATATCGATAGGTCCCGTCGGCCTGCGAGGCGGCGTGGTAAATCGCGCTTTCCGTGCCCGGAGGCAACGCGCCGAAAGCGACGCGACTGGAGGGCAGCTGGATGATCACTTCATCGATGGTGGACCGACTGACATTGGCGACAACAATCTCGGGAGACGCCAGCCGGTAGGCGACGACGGCGGCCGCCGAGAGTCCGACGAGGACGGCAAGCGCGATGAGTGATTTCTTCATGGTGTCCTCAAACAGCAGGCTTGCTGGCTCCGATTCCTTTTTCTTTCCGGTCGGGTCCGGCCTCTCGCACCATTGTGCCCGACCCGTTCGCCGGGTAGTCAAGAAGACCTTAACCCCCATCCGCCCATCTGATCCGTTGGTAACGGGGAAGTCTCGAAAACGAAAGGGGAGTAACGCATGAAAGCACCGATCATTGGCGCACTAGCGCTGCTGCTGGCAACGACGGCCTTGGCCGGGAACGATGAGCAGGTCCGCGAGCCGGCCGGCAACCCGGTCTGGAAGAGCAAAAGCCAGTTCAAGGAAACGCAGCGGGGCTGGGATGACATCATCGCCGGCAATCTCGAGTCGGCAACCCGGCGCTTCGAGAAGGTCATGGACCGCACCAGCAGCCGGTACGAGTGGAGCCAGGCGGTTTTCGGACTCGCCCAGGTGGCGATCATCGACAAGGATCTCGACCGGGCGATCGAGCTCTACGAGAAAACCGTCCAGTACGACCGTCTGCCCAACAAGCCCCATTTCGAGACGATTCTCCAGCTGGCAGAGCTCGAAACGTTGCAGGGAAGGCCCGACCAGGCGACCACCTGGCTCGACCGCTGGCGGCGCGAGAATGTGGACCCGGCGCCCGAGGACGTTGCGCGTGCCGATCGGCTCGAGGCCCGCATCAACGGCGAGGAGGTCGAGAGTGGGGCCGCCACTCAGGACCCCATGCCGCTCGTCCGGGTGGTGCCGAGGTATCCGCGCCAGGCGGCGATCCGGAACATCGAAGGTCAGGTCACCATCAAGGCTACGGTGGCCGAGGATGGTTCGGTCCAGCGCGCCGAAATCGTCGCGGCGGAGCCGGAAGGTGTGTTCGATGATGCCGCGCTGGCCGCCATCGAGCGTTGGCAGTTCGAGACGTCCGATCGCGCGAAGACGGTAACCCAGGTCTTCGACTTCACCGTAAACGACTGACCAGGAAGGCGGGGCGTTGCTGCCCCGCCTGACCTCAGATCATGCCGGTCATCGCGAGCACGAGTGCGCCGAGGATGGCCAGGCCGAGGAGTTCGACGAAGAGTGCAACGTGCCACGGCGCCTGGTCTACGCCACCCAGGCGCTGAGTGGGATAGCGCCCGAGGGTGATCAGGCGCAGAAAACACCAGCCGATGGTCCAGCCGACATACTCGAAGCAGAGATCCCAGGCGAGGAACTTCAGGACCCGCAAGACGGCAAGGAAGAATCGGCCGAACAGGCCATCAAGGAGTTCTTCGATCACCGGGCGGCATTTCCCTGCTTCGCGGCCCGTCTCTCGGCGAACCCGTGAACGAAGGCGGCGCCGAGCCACGTCACCAGTAGCAGAGCGATTCCCGCAGCCGCGGTCACGGGGCCGCGGTCGCCCCGAAGCGCGAGGTCGATGACAAGGGCCGCCTGCGGGGCGACCACGATTGCGGCGGCCTTGTAGGCGTGGCCGGTCTCCCGGAATCCCCAGACGTAGATCACCGTGCAGAGGACGACGTAGCTCAGGCCGACGACCGGCGGCAGCGTGAGCCGCGCCGTGTCGGTATCGGCGATCGGCTTGAAGAAGAAGGCCACGCCCAGCATCGTCAGGCCGAAGGCGACCAGAAACACGAGGCCGATCGATCTGCTGTTCATGCAGACACCGGGATCGCGGCGGCCCCGAACGCCGGCTCAGGCGGAAGGGGTTTCGGGTCGGGGGGAGCGTTCCAGAAAGTAGTGCGTTTCGTTCTCGCCAATGATCCTGAAGCCAAAGCGCGCATAGAGCGACCCCACTCGATTCCAACGCAGGTACTCCAGTCTGACCCAACGCCGGCTCCGATCACAATCGGTCAGCAGCGTCTTCAGCAGCTGGCTGCCGATGCCCTGGCCCCGGAATCCGTCCAGCAGATAGAACTCACCGAGCCGGCGCCAGCGCTCGTCGACATTCTCGAGGGAGATGGTTCCCACAGGCTCATCGGCGCGGAGGATCAGCGACCAGGGCTTTTCCGCCCAGCGTTGCGAGTGGACCTCTCGCTGGACCGCGTCGTCCCAGCCCCAACGCTCGGCAACGCAGGGTCCGAGGGCCTGCTTCTTCGCCTCGAAGGCAAACTCGTAGTCGTCCTTCGTGCATGGGCGCAGCGAGATCGTCACGGCTTGCCTAGACGCAGCCGCTAGTGGCCCGATCCGCGGGCGTTGGTGCTGCAGCGTCGATGGCCAGCCAGGGAAACGGCAGCGCCGGATCCAGGTGTACGACCACCGACTCGGGCAGGGCGCGCGCGGTGTCCTGGTCGGCCATCGGCATGGCGAGGCAGCTTCCATCCGGCGATTCGAACCGCAGCGGACCGACGCTGCCGAAGTACTGCCAGGCGACGAAGGCGCAGGCGACGACGGTCGCCGCCAGGCGGGCGGATTGGCTACGCATGATGGTCCTCACAGGACTGCCGCTTCCGGTGCGGCTTTCACGAGCATGAGTTCGTCGAGATAGCCCTGGAACTCGCCGCGGACCCGGTACTCGACGCTGAGGCTGTCGACGATCGCATTCATCTCCTTGAGGTTGCTGGCGAAGATGCTGCGGTCGGGCAGGAGGAACTGGCGCAGCTCCTCGATGCGCTCGGCGTCGTCCAGGAAGGCGCGATCGAAGCGCGTGTTCTGGAGGACCGGCAGATCGATGTTGGTCGGGCAGCGCCACGACTCGCTGATGAAGAACTCCTCGCAGAACTTGTCCTCGAGGACATCGCGTTCGTTCCGGCTCAGCTTGTTGGCGTAGTCCTCGCCGTACTCGTGGAGGAATTCGCCCGTCGAGAGGTACGTGCTGGGCTCCCGGGTGCCGGACTGGAGTCGGTAGTAGTAGTCGCCGTCGTAGCGCGCGATTGCCAGCGGCAGGTCGCTGACGAGCGTCACGCCCTCGGGCACCTCGACGATGACCTCCACGCCCTGGGCACGGGCCAGCGTTCCCTCCGCCAGCTCGAAGAAGCGCCCGAGGACGAGGCGGTCCTCATCGAAGCTGAACAGGTAGTTTACCGCTCGCGCATTGGCCTCGGCGCTCTCGGGATCGGAGCCGTAGGCGGAGTACTCGATCTTGAGGATGACCTCGTTGCCCGGGCGCGGAACAGATCGCACCTCGAAGCGCGCGGCCCGCGAGTAGTCTGCCTCGGGAAGCTGCTCCTGGAATGCCAGTAGCAGGCGGTCGCTGTTCAGCGCGAGCCGCTCCTCGACGCGCTCATGATGGTGGTCCGTCTGGCCGAGGTTGAGGAATACGATTGCGACGACGAGGAACACGGCCGGAATCACGGCACAGCGCTTCAGGACCGGGGCGATCTGAAAACGCGGCTGCTCGAGATAGACCTCGCGCACGAAGAGCGCGACGCCGAGTGTCAGCAGGTAGATGACGGACGCGGTGACGAGCCAAGAGATCGGCCAGGGGAAAATCGGCTGGTCGGAGGTCTCGTAGAGCCCGACCAGAAAGCCCAGGGCAACGAGGCCGACAGCGACGGCCAGCAGGTTCTTGCCGAGCGCCCGGTACGAGTTCTTCCGCTGGCGAAAGTGGCCGGTGGTGACGGCAACCAGGGCGCCGATGATGCTCACGGGTAGGAAGATGATGCGCTGCAGCGTCAGCAACGGGGACACGCGCGGTTCCGGCGGATTGGCGATGCCCTTCGCCGTCTGGGCCTTGCCTTCCGCCGCGAGCGCGGCCTTCCGTGACTTTGGATCCTCGAGGGACAGCCAGAAGATGAGATAAAGCACCGCCCCCAGGCCGAAGACGAAGGCCAGCGCGACGAACAGCACCCGCAGGATGAACGCAGGGACGCCGAAGCGGCGCGCGAGGCCGGCGCAGACGCCACCGAGGATTTTGTTCTGCTTGTCCAGATAGCTGCGCCGTTCCGGCTTGGCTGCGGTGGCCTGGGCTTCCTTGTCCTCGTCTTGTCCGTCGATGAAACCGACCTGATCGATGACCTGCTCGAGTTGAGCGGCTGAGATCGCCTTGCTCTCATCGCTGTTGAGGGCGTAGAACAACTCGGCCACGCGCAGCTCGATGTCCTGGAAGATCTCGTCTCCCCCCTCGACCGGTTCGAGCTGATCGCGCAGCTTGTCCATATAGGCCCGGAGTGCGGCGTAGGCCTCTTCGTCAATCCAGAAGACCTGAGCGGCAAGCTCGATGCTCACGACTTTGTTCATGCGTTGTTTCCTTCGAGGATCGAATCGACGGATTCGGTGATGTCCTGCCAAGCAGCTTCGAGCTGGGTGAGGAATTCCTCACCCGCTTCGGTCAGCGAGTAGTACTTGCGGGGCGGTCCGGAGGCGGACTCCTCCCAGCGGTACTGCAGCAGCTTGGCCTTCTGCAGCCGGTTGAGCAGCGGATAGAGCGTCCCGTCCGTGACGATCAGGTTCGCTGACTTGAGGCGATCGATGAGTTCCGCCGTGTAGATCTCCTGATCGGAGAGCACGCTGACGATGCAGAACTCGAGAATGCCCCGGCGCATCTGGGTGATGGTGTTCTTGGCTTCCATGACTCTAGGCTAGTGCATGGTACCTTGTGATGCAAGGTACCGGGTTAAAGCGGGTTCCCGGTGTGGCCTTCCAGCTGACATGCCGGCGGGCGCCTCTCAGGCGTTCGGGCTAGAGATTGCTTGTCGAATCAGGGTGTTGGTGACGCAGGCAGGTGCCGGTCGTTAGCCTCGGCACCGTGGATCAGCGCTTCCGCGCGACGTAGAAGCCGTAGCTGTAGTGGTCCTGGAAGCGTCGATAGAGCGCGACCTCCCGGTCTTCCATGGCGATGAGCTCGTCCGCCTCGGGTTCGTCCACGTGCCGCTCACGAAAGGCCGGCAGCCGCTGCGCCGTTGGGCCGTAGTAGTGATCGAGCCAGCTCGAGGGGGGCAGCGTGAAGTAGCCCAGCAGATCGTAGCCGGCGCCTTCCAGTGTGGCGATCTTATCCGCCGCGGTCGCGATCTCGGGGTATTCGGACTCCCAGAAGTTGCGGATCTCCTCCGGCGGATCCGGGCGCAGCCAGGTGAGTTCGGAAACGGCGAGCACGCCACCGGTACGGA
>JBCCZC010000307.1:0-6993 GCA_039188505.1 Pseudomonadota bacterium
CGAGCTGCGGCGAGGAGAAGGTCGGCTCCGCGCCGTCGTTCAGGACAACCGCAGCCCGGCGGTCGACGGCCGCGACGACCGCCTCCGCACCCTCGAGCACGGCGTACTCGCCGAAGAGCAGGAGCTTGCCTGGCGCGGTGGCGCGGATCATGGAGAAACGACGCGAGCACCGGGCCCAAGGCCAACCCGGAGGGTCCTGACGACCCCGGGCACCGCCCGGAGCGCGGCCTCGACCTGCTCACCCTTCCCCGGGGCACAGACGGCCTTGACCTGGGGACCGGCATCCATCGTGTAGAAGACTGGAACGCCGCCTTCCTGGAGATCCCGGACAGCCGCCATGACCGCCAGCGTTGCCGGCTTCCAGTAGATCAGCGCGGGCCGGGTCGCCATCATGGTGGCGTGCATTTTCAGGGCACTGTGCTCGGCGATGGCCGCCAGGCGATCGAAATCCCGTGCTCGTACCGCCTCGCGGGCCGGAGCGAGGTCGGCACGCGTGGACTCGACCCACGCCCCGTAGAACGGCGATGTCAGCCGTGAATCCTCCATGCCGCGGGTCGAGCCCGCTTTCTTCCGCGCCTCCGACGTCACGGCCACCACGACCTCGAGGGGCCAGGCATCGGGCGGTAGCACGGGACTCGCGAAGGCATCGCTGCCGTCATCCCGTTCACCTTCGGCCATCTCGGCGAAGCCACCGTGAACCGATCGGGCCGCCGATCCCGAACCTAAGCGCGCGAGGACCGAGCGCTCGGCAAGCGTGAGCTCCGGCGCTAAAGCCGCGGCCAGCGCGGTCACGAGCGCGGCGAAGCCGGAAGCGGACGAGGCCAGCCCGGCCGCGGTCGGAAAGTTGTTGTCCGAGGTCACCCGCACCGACTCGCTCCGCCCCGACAGCGCGCGAAAGCGATCCACTGTGGCGAGGACCCGCCGATCTTCCACCGGCACGCCGTCGAGGCTGAACACGTCCGCTGCTCCGGCGGGCCCGAGTTCGATCAGGGTGCGCGTCCGCAGCTTGTCGAGGGTGATCGACAGCGATCCGGCCGCGGGCAGGTTGAGGGCCGTATCCCGTTTACCCCAGTACTTGACCAGGGCGATGTTCGGGTGCGCGACGGCTTCGATGATCATCTGGTGTCGGGTCCCGGGGCTGCCTGAATGGTCGGCGCACGCTGCACGGTGGCTGACAGGGAAGCTCGCGTCGAGCAATGAGTTGCCATGCCAGGCGATCTGACGCCGCCCGTGGCCCTGCAGTGCTTGCCCCGGCCGGATCTCGCCGTGAGCTCTGGCCGTTGCGGCATGACGCCCGGCCCGGTCATGATGAAGTCAGGTATCCCCAGGAGGCGCCATTGACCGGCCAGCTCACCCAGCCCCAGGCCCCGGAGATCGGCGTCACCGAGTTCGCGCGCCTGCGGGCGCGCGTCCACCGTATCGCCTGGCTGCTCGACCACTCGATCGGCATCCCGGGCACGCGCTGGCGAATCGGCCTCGACGGCCTGATCGGCATGGTACCCGGCTATGGCGACGTCGCTGCGGGCCTGATCTCCGCCTACCTGATCTACCTGTCCCATCGCCTCGGCGCTCCATTCCGTCTGAAGCTGAAAATGCTCTGGACGGTCCTGCTGGACGTCGTGCTCGGCAGCATCCCGATTGCCGGCGACCTGTTCGATTTCGCCCACAAGGCCAATGGCCGGATCGCGCGCATGCTCGACGAACATCTTGCCTCGGCCGTCAGCGCCGGTGAATCGAACCGTCCTTCATCACGAAGCTGACCTGCTCGAGAACCGTTACGTCCTCGACCGGGTTCCCCGGCACGGCGACGATGTCCGCGAGCTTGCCCGGCGTGATACTGCCGAGCTGGTCCTCGACCTCGATCAGCTCGGCTGCACGGATCGTGGCCGCTTGGATGGCGACCATGGGTGGCATGCCCGCGTCGACCATCAGCTTGAACTCCTGGGCGTTGTCGCCGTGGGCGGAAACGCCGGAATCGGTGCCGAAGGCGATCTTCACCCCCGCCTCGTAGGCCCGGCCGAAGGTGCCGGCCATGAGTGGCCCCAGCGCAGCGGCCTTGGGTCGAACCACCTCGGGAAAGAACCCGGGCTGCTCGGCCATGCGTGCGACCCACTCGCCCGCCATCAGGGTGGGCACGAGCACCGTGCCGTTGGCCTTCATCAGCTCGATCGTCTCGTCGTCCATGAGCGTCCCGTGCTCGATGGAGCTCACGCCGGCGCGAATCGCCCGCTTCATGCCCTCCGCACCGTGGGCGTGGGCGGCAACGCGCAGGCCGTAGTCGCGAGCGGTCGCGACGATCGCTTCGAGCTCGTCATCGAAGAACTGCGGATTCTGGCTGTTCTTCGCCGGCGAGAGGACACCTCCCGTGGCCGTGATCTTGATGAGGTTGGAGCCTTCCTTGTAGCGCTGCCGGACCGCCTTGCGGGCCTCCGCGACACCGTCGACCACGCCGTCCATCGGACCGGGCTCGCCGCGCAGGTCCATGCGCATACCGTTGGTGGGATCGGCGTGTCCGCCGGTCGTCGCGATCGATTTCCCCGAGGTAAAGACGCGGGGACCGACGACCATGCCCCGGTCGATCGCGTTGCGCAGAGCAACGGTCACGCCGTCAGCATCGCCGAGATCTCGCACGGTGGTGAAGCCTGCGTCCAGCGTCCGGCGAGCGTGCACGGTCGCCTTGAACGCCAGGGTCGGCGCGTCGTCGCGGAACCGGTCGAGATAGGAGGTCCGGCTGAATTCGTTCGTCAGGTGCGTGTGCATGTCCATGAGACCCGGAAGGCAGGTGGCATCGTCGAGCTCGACGACGTCCGCACCGTCCGGTATGCCGGTACCACGAACGACGGACTGGATCTCGCGCCCCTCGACGACGATCACGTGGGGGCCCTGCAGGCGCCCTTCCTCGACATCGATGACGGCGCCGCAGCGTAGTGCCGTGAGCTCTGCCTGGGCTGCACCGCAGACCAGCATCGCCAGCGTCGCACCGGCCACCCTACGAATGGATTTGCTCAAGGGATTCTCCTCGGGATCAGGTTCGCTAGGTCAGACGTCGCGATCAAAGTCCAGCCGGCGCCCGGCACCCGTCGTGACGACTTCGCCATCGGCATAGGCGACGACGCCGGACACGACCGTCAGGTCGACCCGGGCCGTCATCTCGCGGCCCGCGAAGGGGCTCCAACCGCAGCGGGATAATACACGGGCGTCGTCGACCGTGTAGCGCGCTTCGGGGTCGATAAGGACCAGGTCCGCCCAGTAGCCCTCGCGCAGGAAGCCGCGATCGACCACATCGAAGCGGCGCGCGGGGTTGTGGCAGACCTTCTCCACCAGCCGCGTCATGTCGAAGTGGCCCTCGTGAACGTGGCGAAACAGGCTGGGGAGGACATCCTGGACGAGGGGCAGTCCCGCGGCGGCCTGCATGTAGGGACCGTCCTTCTCCGCGGGCAGGTGCGGTGCGTGGTCGGTCGCGATGATGTCGATGCGGTCCTCGGCCAGAGCCGCCAGCAGCGCCGCGCGATCACTCTCCTCCTTGATCGCCGGATTGCACTTGATCCGATTGCCGGCGGTCGCGTAGTCCGGGCGGCTGAAGTAGAGATGATGGGCGCAGACCTCGAGGGTGATCTGCTTGTCTTCAATGGGACCCGGCTCGAACAGATCGAGCTCGTCAGCAGTTGTCAGGTGCAGCACGTGGAGCTTCGTGCCGTAGCGCTTCGCGAGACCGACGGCCAGCGTCGAGCTCTTCAGGCACGCTTCGCGGGACCGGATCTCGATGTGCGCTTCCGGCGGAATGTCCGCGCCCCATCTCTCGACGGCGGCCTTCGTTGCGGCCTGGATTGTCGGGGTGTCCTCGCAGTGCGTCGTCACGACGGTACGGGCCCCTTCGAACAGCGCCTCGAGCGCCTTCGGGTTGTCGACCAGCATGTCGCCGGTCGACGCTCCCATGAAGATCTTCACGCCCGCCACGGCGTTCGGATCGATGCGTCGCACTTCGTCGGCGTTCGTGTTGGTCGCGCCGAGGTAGAACGCATAGTTGGCCGAGGCGCGTCCCGCGGCGAGGCCGTACTTGAATTCGACCGATGCGGCATCGACGGCGGGCGGACTGGTGTTAGGCATCTCGAAGAACGACGTGATGCCTCCGGCAATGGCGGCCCGCGATTCGGTCGCGAGGTCGCCCTTGTGGGTCAGGCCGGGCTCCCGGAAGTGGACCTGATCATCGATCATCCCCGGCATCAGCAGGCGACCGGCCGCATCGATGACCTTCGCAGCCTCCGCGTCGATGGCGCCGCCAAGACGCTCGATCCGACCGTCGCGCACGAGGAGGTCGCCCTCGGTGACCTCGCCCTCGTTGACCATGCGGGCGTTGGTGATCAGCAGACTGTCGGTCAAGTCGTTTCTCCTTTCTCTTCGATGGTCGCCTCGAGGGCCGAACCCGGCACGGGATCAACGCCACCCTCGCACAGCGAGTGGCAGCGGGAGATGCGGCGCACGGCCAGCCAGCCGCCACGCGCTACGCCGTGCAGACGGATGGCCTCGGCCGCATAGTCCGAGCACGGCGGATAGAAGCGGCAGCGTGGACCGAGCAGCGGACTCAGCAACCATTTGTAGAGCCGCAGCAGCCCGAGCGCCAGCCTGGAGGGTAGCGTCTGGGGCTGTCGTGGGGTCGTCTCTGGAGAACCTGTCCGCATGCCGGTCCGGTGCGCCGGCGTGGGCCGCAGGGGGGCCGGACGCGCGTCCGGGCGCCCGCTCCGGGTACGCCCGGCAGTTGCCGCTGAAAACGACTTACGATATAACATCGCCCCTCGGCCGCTCAAGGACGCTCTGGCGGCCCTCTCCGCGGCGCCCCACGGGCGCCAGGACACGCTGGGAAATCAACTGTTTACATGAGCAAGATCAAGGTCACTGATATCCAGGTCACGAGCCGCCTCCCCGAGGGCTACGTTCCCAAGATCGAGCTGCCGGATGGCTACACGCCAAGCGACAAGGAAGAGTACATGTGCGCCGAGCACCAGGAGTACTACCGTCGCAAGCTGATGCTCTGGCGCGATGATCTGATCGAGGAGTCGAAGCAGACGATCGATCACCTGCGCTCCGAAGTGCGCGACGTGGGTGATGAAGCTGAGCGCGCGACGCGCGAGACCGAGAACAGCCTCGAGCTGCGCACACGGGATCGCTATCGCAAGCTCCTGAACAAGATCTACGGCGCCCTGAAGCGCATCGACGACGGCGATTACGGCTACTGCGAGGAGACCGACGAGGAAATCGGTCTGGCTCGCCTCGACGCCCGACCGATCGCGACGCTCAGCCTCGACGCCCAGGAGCGCTGGGAACTGCGTCAAAAGCAGCTCTCCCGCTGATCCCCGGTTAGCCCCGCGCAGTCCTGCGCGGGGTGACGTCATCGGCCTCGCCAAGGCCGGACTCTCCGCTTCCATTCTTCGCGCGCATGCGTGAACGCATCCGCGTGCCCGTCGCTGGCGTACAAAAAAAACAATCACGCTTGCTTTTTTATTCCGTTGGGCGTGTAATGAGGCAGCCAATGCTTTGGAGGGGCCAATGCGCAACCAACTGTTCAAGCCGTCACGGCTCGCTGTGGCGATCACGCTTTCGCTCGGCGTAGCCGCACCGTTCGTCGCCAGTGCACAGGAAGAGGGATCGGGCATCGAGGAGGTCATGGTGACCGCCACTCGCCGCGCCGAAACCAACATCCAGTCGACCCCGGTCGCGGTCACCGCGATCAGCGGGGAAGATCTCGAGATGGCCGTACCAAGAAATCTCGGTGACGTCGCCGCCTTCGTGCCGAACTTCTCGGCCGCCCAGGTCACCGGCTTCAACGCCGCGTCCTTCGCCATCCGCGGCATCGGCCAGACGGACATCATCGTCTACCTCGACGCCCCGGTCGGCGTCATCGTCGACGACTTCGTGATGCCGAGCATCCAGACGCAGTTGCTCGATCCGTTCGATATCGAGAGCGTCGAGGTTCTACGGGGCCCGCAGGGGACCCTCTTCGGCAAGAACACCACCGGCGGCACGGTCAACGTCAAGACCAAGGATCCGGACGTGACCCAGGGCTCCGTCGATGTCGCCGGCCAGATTGCACGCTACGGCGAGTATCAGGCGAAGTTCGCCGTCAACGTCCCGCTCATCGAGGACGAGTTCGCCATTCGCTTCTCGGGCAATTTCATCGAGTCGGACGGCTACTACCGAAACGGCGCCGAGTTCGGACCGGTCAGCCCCTTCATCCCGATCGACGGCATCACCGGCCTCACCGGCCAGGGCGATGGCGCCGACGCGGGCGGTCAGGATGTCTTCTCCGGCCGCTTCAAGGCCCGCTGGGAACCGAGTGACAACTTCACCGCACAGTTCACCTATGAGATTGTCCGCGACGATTCCGACACCCCGCCCACGGTCAACCTGACGCCGCAGAATGATCCGCGCTTCGTCTTCAACCTGCTGGGGTACACCCAGGACGACGGCGACCCGCTGAACGTCGCAGGCGTAACGAATCGCGACGAGCTGCTGCTCAACATGACCCAGGGCCACCGGATCGATGTCGACGGCTTCTATCTGAACCTCGACTGGGACATCAATCCGAACTACACGCTGAGCTCGATCACGGGCTACCGAGAGCAGGAGTCGCGGCTGCCGAACACCTATCCCGGTGAGATCGGCCCGATTTCGCTGTTCGACGCCACGCGGGACGACAATCGCGAGACCTTCCAGCAGGAGATCCGGATCGCTTCCGACTTCGACGGCCCGTGGAACTTCGTGGCCGGCGGCTTCTACCAGACCAACGACACCGAGTTCTGCGTGCTGCAGGTGCTTGGCTTCCTGGATCTGCTGGGGCTCGGTGAAGCAGACTTCGGCGACCCGCTGTTCTTCAACAACAACCCGCAGATCCTGTGCAACGCCCAGGACGCCACCGCCAAGGCGGTGTTCGGCGACGTGACCTGGGAGGTCAACGACCGGTTCACGGTGGGCCTCGGCCTGCGCTACACGGACGAG
>JBCCZC010000308.1:0-6991 GCA_039188505.1 Pseudomonadota bacterium
CTTCAACGCGATTGCCGACGCAGCTCGGTCGAGGCTCGCCCAGGTCAAGCCCCCACACCAGGCCCACCCCACGTGGGCCGGCGCGTCCGCGCGGGTCGAGTGGGTCGACTGCATCAAAGCGATACTGCTCGTTACAGAATTCGCACGAGACCTCGAGGTCGCCCTGCTCGCGAGCGGCCGCCTCGATCTCCGCTTGGTCAAGCGAGCGGAGCACGTTCTTCACCCGCTCGCGGCTGCAGGGGCACGAGAAATTGACGGCAAGCTGCGGGAAAACCTCCACCTGCTCCCGGTGAAATAGTCGATGCAGGACGTCCAGAGCCGGTAGTGCGAGCATCTCTCCCGGGGTGATGGTCTCGCTCAGCTGGGTGACGCGATTCCAGTCGTCGGGATCCTCGAGATCACCGGGTAGGCGCTGCAGCAAGAGCCCCGCGGCGGCCTGCCCATCGGCCATGAGCCAGATCCGCGATGGGAGCTGCTCTGATTGTTCGAAGTACCCCTCCAGTGCCTCGCCGAGCGAATCGCCCTCGAGCGGGACGATGCCCTGGTATCGCTGCCCGCCGGCGCTCTTGCGTTCGATCGTGATCGCCAGCGTCGCGCCCTGGGTGAGCTCGCGAAAGCCCATCGCCTCGGCGTTCGAGGTCTCGGCCGGCCGCGCAATGGCCCGAAGGGTCCCCTCGGAGGAACACTGGGCGAGCAGGAGTCGCAGGGGGCCGCTGCCCTGCAGCTGCAGCGAGATCTGCCCCTCGAGTTTGATGTTGCTGAACATGAGTGCGGCGGCCGCGCAGGCTTCGCCCAGCACATGCTGGATCGATGCCGCCTCAGGATTGCGGGTGCGGACCGCGTTCCAGGTCGGGCCGAGTTGAACGATGGCGCCGCGGACGGGAATCCCCCGGAACGCGAAGCGCGTCAGCGCGTCATTGCCGATCAACGGTAGCTGCCGGGCTTGCCCGGCGTGGGCGAGAGCCGACCGTTGCTCGCGATCGCGAGCGTGCGGCCGTCATCGAGCCAGAGGGTTCCGGCGACCGTATAGGCGACACGTCCTCGCTGCTCGAAGAGGGTGCTGATCTCCCGGGTCTCCGGCGCCAGCGTGAGCTCGAAGCGTTCGCTGCTGAGGCCAGGGATCTTGAGGGCGATCTCGGGCGTGAAGCGGCCGAGCGAGCGGTCGGCCACGGTGATCTCGAAATCGGCGCGATTCGCCGGCATCGGCGCCGCGACGCCGTTGTCGATGCGGATCGCGGCGACGCCGCGTTGCAGGTCGAGCTCGACGATGCTCACGCGCGGCGGCTCCAGCTTGACGGGCGCGGCGCCGCACGCGATGAGCAGCGGCAGCAGCGCGAGCAGCAGGCCGAGCGGGACGATTCTTCGTTGCAGACCGGACATCAGATCGCCTAGCGGTTGCGCATGTTCTGGTTCTGCACGAGCTGCTGCAGCGAGCGAATACTGGAGGCCAGTTCGTTGTGGCGATCGCCCATGGCGCTGGCCATGGCCGCGAGCCCCAGGGCCAGCTGTTTCTCGAACTCCGACTGCGCGTAGTTCTGGGCGTTCGTGAAGTGGGCTTTCGCGGTGTGCAGGCTCATGTTCTTGGTCTCCTTGCGTGCTGCGATAAGTTAGCACGCTTTGCCGTCCGCGCCGCGTCGAAGTGCGGCGCGGTGGCGGTCAGGCGAAGGGGTGCTGCAGGACGATGTTGTGGTCCCGCTCCGCGCCGGTCGAAATCATGTGGATCGGGCAGTCGACGATCGCCGCCACGGACTCGAGATAGGTCCGGGCCTCTGCCGGCAGCTCCTCGAACCGGCAGATGCCAGCGGTAGACGACGACCAGCCCGGAAACGTCTCGTAGAGCGGCTCGCAGGCCGCATAGTCGGCGACGTCGAGCGGCGGCCGCTCGAGCACTTCGCCGCGGAGCCGGTAGCGGGTGGCGACGCGGATCTCGTCGAACCCGTCGAGAACGTCGAGCTTGGTCACGCAAAGCCCGCTCACGCCGTTGAGCATGACAGCCTGACGGAGCGCGACGGCGTCGAGCCAGCCGCAGCGCCGCCGCCTGCCGGTGGTCGCGCCGAACTCGGCGCCACGCTCGCCCAGCCGCTGGCCCACGTCGTCGAAGAGTTCGGAGGGGAAGGGGCCGCTGCCGACCCGCGTGGCGTAGGCTTTGGTGATGCCCAGCACGTAGTCGACGCTTTGCGGTGCCACCCCAGAACCGGTGCAAACGCCGCCGGCGGTGGTGTTTGACGACGTGACGAACGGGTAGGTCCCGTGATCGATGTCGAGCAGAGTGCCTTGGGCGCCCTCGAACAGCACCTTTGCGGACGCCCCGCGCAGATCTTCGAGAAGCCCGGCGACGTCGGCCGCCATCGGCCGCAGCGCTTCGCCGTACGCGAGCGCTGATGCGAGCACCTCGGCCCCGTCAAGCGGTTTCGCGCCGAGATACTTCTCGAGCACGAAGTTGTGATAGTCGAGGGCGTGGTCGAGGCGCTCGGTCAGTCGCTCCGGTACGAACAGGTCCGCCAGCCGGATGCCCCGACGCGCAATCTTGTCCTCGTAGGCTGGACCGATGCCGCGTCCGGTCGTCCCGATCGCGGCCTTGCCGCGACGTGCCTCGCGGGCCACATCCAGCGCCACGTGGTAGGGCAGGATGATCGCGCAGCCCGGGCTCAGGAGCAGCCGGTCGCGAACATCGACGCCGCGCTGCTCGAGTTCCTCGATTTCGCGCAGTAGGGCCTCGGGCGACAGGACGACGCCGTTGCCGATGCAGCAGCGCACGCCCGGATGCAGGATGCCGGAGGGAATCAGGTGCAGGACGGTCTTCTCGCCGTCTATCACGAGCGTATGGCCGGCGTTGTGTCCGCCCTGGAAGCGGACGACGGCATCGACTTCGCGGGTCAGCAGATCGACGATCTTGCCTTTCCCCTCGTCACCCCACTGCGTACCAATGACGACGACGTTGTTCGCCATGAGTGGATCCTCTTGATGTGCCCGCACTACGGGCCTGCCGGTCCCCGCCGGCGCTCAACCGCGCACGAACTGAAGCACGATCAGTCCCGTGATCATGCTCAGCCCGCCTGCGATCCGAATCGTTCTGCTGTCGAGATCCCCAAGCCGCTTAACGGCTTCTCGCCAGCCGCCGGGGTTCAGGAAAGGCAGGATGCCCTCGAGCACGAGCACCAGCGCCAGCGCTGCGAGGAGATCCTGCATGCCCTCATTCGGTTCCGGGGCTTCCCTGCTGTTCCCGGAAGTAGCGGAAGAAGTCCGAATTGGAGTCCAGCACCATCACGTCACGACCGGCCCGGAATGTATTCCGGTAGGCCTGCAGGTGGCGGTAGAAGGCATAGAACTCCGGGTTGACCTCGTAGGCGTCCGCGTAGAGCGCCGCCGCACCGGCGTCGCCCTGACCGCGAATCGTCTCTGCGTCACGCTGGGATTCCGCAATGAGGACCTGGACCTCGCGGTCCGCGGATGCCTTCACCTTTTCCGCTTCTTCCAGACCCTCTGAGCGCAGCTCGTTCGCCACCTCCGTACGTTCGGCCCGCATCCGGCGGAAGACCGAGCTCGACACTTCCTCGGGCAGGTCGATTCGCTTGATGCGGACGTCCACGATCTCGATGCCGAGGGACTGGGCCGTCTGGCTGGCGGTCACGGCGAGCGACGCCATGATCTCCTCGCGCGCCGTCGAGACCACCTCGGCGAGCGTGCGCTTGGCGAATTCCGTCCGGAGGCCGTCCGCGATGATCTGGCTCAAGCGCGAGCGCGCCCGGTCCAGGTCGCCGCTGGTCGACGTGTAGAAGTCGCGGACGTTCTGGATACGCCACTTCACGAAGGAGTCGACGATCACGTCCTTCTTCTCGAAGGTGATGAACCGATCGGGCGGCGCGTCGAGCGTCAGGATCCGACGATCGAACTTGCGCACGTTATTGAAGATGGGCACCTGGAAGTGAAGACCGGGCTCGAAGTCGGTCGAGACGATCTCCCCGAGGCGGAACTTGGCGGCGTACTCGGTCTCGGTGACCGTGAACGTCGCGCCGTAGACGATGAGCCCGACGAGGGCGACGATCAGCAGATATCCGATACGCATGTCAGCGTCCCTCCCGGCCGCCGCGGCCTGAGCTTCGTCCTGTTCGATTCGATCCGTCGTCGCTCTGTGGCGACGAGAAGTTCGTCTGCGGGGGAGCCGTCTGGGGGCGGAGCGGCGCTGCGGCGGCGCCCGAGATGATCTGATCGAGCGGCAGATACATGATGTTGTTGCCGCCTTCACCCTCCATCAGGACCTTGCCGGACTGGGCCATTACGGTCTCCATCGTTTCCAGATAGAGGCGCTCACGAGTGACCTCTGGAGCGTCCTCGTATTCGGCCCGCAGCAGCGAGAAGCGTTCCGATTCACCCTCGGCGCGCGCCGTCACGGCTGACTTGTAAGCCTCCGCTTCCTCGATGATCCGGGCTGCCTGACCGCGTGCCTGCGGGACGATGCTGTTGGCGTAGGCTTCAGCTTCGTTCTGGACCCGCTCCTTGTCCTCGCGTGCCTTGATGGCGTCGTCGAAGGCGTCCTTCACTTCCCGCGGCGGCCGAACGTCCTGGAGATTGAGGGCCGTGAGCTCCAGCCCGGTCTCGTAGCGATCGAGGATGTTCTGCAGGATCTGGCGCATCTGGTCCGCGATGTCGGCACGGCCCTCGAGGAGCACATAGTCCATCGGGTTGTCGCCGACGACCTGCCGCATGGCGCTTTCGGCTGCCTGGGCCAGCGTCTGCTCGGGGTCGTTGACCCGGAACAGGAAGTTTTGCGCGTCCTTGACCCGATACTGCACGGCCATGTCGACGTTCACGATGTTCTCGTCCTTCGTCAGCATGGCGCCGTCGGTGGTCACCGACCGGACCTCGTCGACGTTGACCCGAAGCACCTGCTCGAACGGCGGCGGCAAGGCCAGGTTCGGGCCCGGAGTCATCGTGCGCACGTACTCGCCGAAGCGAAGCACGACGCCGCGCTGAGGTTCGTCGACGATGTGGACCGAGCTGATGCCGGCCCAGATGACCGCGAGGCCGACGATCAGCCAGCCGAAGCCGGCGCTACCGCCGCCACCACGGCCCGAAGAACGGCCGCCGCCGGAGGATTCGCCGAAGATCCCCTTGAGTTTGCCCTGGAGGTTACGGAAGACCTCGTCGAGGTCGGGCGGCTGATCGCCACCGCTGTTCCAGGGATCCTTGTTTTTCCCGTTGCCGGGTTCGTTCCAGGCCATGCGTTCTCCGATATCGTGGCTCTAGGCAGCGCGAGCGCCGTGGTTGGCGGGCTGGGCCGCAGATGACAACTCGTCATTATAACCCGCAGGACCCGCCGGTTCTCATGTTCGGCGCTCTGCCGTCAGGATGTGGTGATCGTGGGCGTGCTTCTCAACGGTGACGGTCGGCACGGCGGTCCGCTCGAGGCATCAGTGATCCCGGCATGCGGCGAGCTCCCGCTCGAACGAGTCGAACTGATCGCGGTGAAGGCGGACCCGGATGGCCAGGGAGCCGTCCTCCCGCACCGTTTCCTCCTGGACTGCGCCGAGCTCGAACAGGCGCGCACGCAGGCGCCCGGCGTCCATCGGCAGATCCAACCAGCGATCGACGACGGCGCCGTGCAGCCGTTCGACGATGGCCTCTCGCAGCGCCTCGAGGCCGACGCCCTGGAGTGCCGAGACCCAGACTGCCGTGACCACGCCCTGGTCGTCCCGGACGACCCGGGGCTGACGCTCGACGCGGTCGATCTTGTTGTAGACGCGGATCTGCGGGATGTCGTCGGCGCCGATTTCCGCGAGCACGCCGCCCACGGCGGCAACCAGTTCCTCACGCTCGGGTGCGCCCGCATCGACAACGTGCAGCAGCAGGTCAGCGTCGCGCGTCTGCTGGAGCGTCGCGCGGAAGGCCGCGACGAGATCGTGCGGCAGGTGGCGGATGAAGCCCACGGTGTCGGCCAGGAGTACCTCGTCGCTGCCCGGCGCCGCGAGCCGTCGGACGGTCGGGTCCAGAGTCGCGAAGAGCTGATCCGCAGCGTAGGCGCTGGCGTCGGTCAGCGCGTTGAACAGCGTGGACTTGCCGGCGTTGGTGTAGCCCACCAGGCTCACGACGCTACTGCCGGAGCGAAGCCGGGCGCGTCGAGTCTGCAGGCGCTGGCGGTCGACCCGGTCGAGCCGGCGACGCAGATTTCGCACCCGCTCGGCAAGGAGTCGCCGGTCCGTCTCGAGCTGCGTTTCCCCGGGACCGCGCAGGCCGATACCACCCTTCTGGCGCTCGAGGTGGGTCCAGCCGCGGACGAGGCGCGTCGACAAATGGCGCAGCTGCGCCAGCTCGACCTGGAGCTTGCCCTCGTGCGAGGCCGCGCGCTGCGCGAAGATGTCGAGGATGAGCGTCGTGCGATCGTGGACCCGGCTCTTCACGATCTTCTCGAGATTCCGTTCCTGGATCGGACTCAGTGCATGATTGACCAGCACGAGATCCGCGCCGGTCTGCCGCACGAGCAGGGCCACCTCTTCGGCCTTGCCGCTGCCCACGAACAGCGCCGGATCCGGGCGTGACCGGGGGGCACGAACGACCCCGGCAACCTCCGCGCCGGCGGACCGCACCAGTTCGAGAAACTCCTCGAGGCCTTCGGCGGCGTCGTCGTTGTCGATCTCGGGATGAACGACGACGGCGAAATCACCCTTCCTGCTGCGTTCGAGTTCGAACATCGCCGATCAGCTTGCCGTCGGGCGTCGCCCGATTGGCACGCGTGCGTTCAGCTGTCGCCGCCGTCGTGGAGCTTGATGTTCCGGGCCGGAACGACCGTCGAGATGGCGTGCTTGTAGATCATCTGGTTGACCGTGTTCCGCAGTACGACCACGAACTGGTCGAAGGACTCGATCTGGCCCTGGAGCTTGATGCCGTTGACGAGGTAAATCGATACCGGAACGCGCTCCTTGCGAAGCGTGTTCAGGAACGGTTCCTGCAAAGAATGTCCCTTGGACATGGACTCTCCGTTGTCGTTGTTATC
>JBCCZC010000309.1:0-6985 GCA_039188505.1 Pseudomonadota bacterium
CGCCGCCTGGCCGAGGTGAAGCCCGACGAGATCGCCCTGGCGGACACCATTGGCGTGGCTGTACCGGACGAGGTCAGCCACCTCCTCCGGCAGGTCGGCGCCGCCGTCGGTCCGGACGTGCCCCTGCGGGTCCATTTCCACAACACGCGAAATACCGGCATCGCCAACGCGGATGCAGCGGTGAAGGCCGGCGTCACCCGGATCGACGCCAGCATCGGCGGCATCGGCGGCTGTCCCTTCGCGCCACGGGCCACGGGCAACATCGCTACGGAAGATCTCCTCTACCTGCTCGGTCGCAGCGGCCGGAAGCCACCGGTGGATCTCGAGGCGACAATCGCCGTGGCGCACTGGCTGGAATCTCACCTCGGTCACCAGGTTCCTGGCCTCGTCAATCGGGCCGGGCCATTTCCCGGCTAGCGATCCAGCAGTACGAGGGACAGCCCTTCCCAATAGCCGATCAGCAGCACGCAACCCAGCAGCAGCAGGAAGAAGGGGATCGTGGCGATCACCAGGTCCACGATGGAGCGGTCGAAGCGGAAGGCGGCGATGAACAGGTTCATGCCCACCGGCGGCGTGAAATAGCCGAGCTGCATCGCCGCAAGAAAGAGGATCCCGAGGTGCACGGGATCGATGCCGTACTGCACCGCGATCGGCAGGATGATCGGCACGACGATAACCGTGGCCGAGAAGATGTCGAGCAGCATGCCGAGGAAGAGCAGCAGGACGATCAGCACGGCGATGAACAGCGCCTTGGAATCGACCCAGCTCGTGGTCCAGTCGAGGATCTGGCCCGGGATGCCGGCGTCGATGGCGAAGTTGGTCGAGGCCAGGGAGACGCCGAGGATGACCAGGATCGCGCCGACGAGGGCCATCGATTCCCGCACCAGCCGCGGCAATTCGCGCAGCTTGATCTCGCGATTGATCACCACGGTCACGAGGACCACGTAGGCCGCCGTCACGGCAGCGGCTTCCGACACGGCCAGCAGGCCGGAATAGATTCCCCCGAGGACGACGATTGGAAGCGGCAGCTCCGGTAGCGCTGCCCGGGTGGCCGCCACGGCCTTGCCCCAGGAGAACGGCTGGGGTTCGACGCTGCGCCCCCGCGACTGGAATGCCGCATAGGTCGACAGGACCGCCACCATGAGCAGTCCCGGGAGAACGCCCGCAAGAAACAGGTCGTCGATGCCCACCGGCCCGCCAATGCCCATCTGCTGCGCCACGACCCCGTAAAGGATCAGGGGCAGCGACGGGGCGAAGAGCAGCCCGAGGCTGCCGGAAGTCGTAACGAGGCCGAGGCTGAACCGTTCCCGATAGCCGTCCTCGACGAGGGCCGGCAGGAGGAGCGCGCCGATGGCGACGATGGTGATGCCCGACGCCCCGGTGAAGGCGGTGAAGAAGGCGCAGGTGACGAGCGCGACGATGGGCAGACCGCCCGGCAGCCACCCGAGCCAGGCTTCGGTCAGCCGTACGAGCCGCTGCGGCGCTCCACTCTCGCTGAGGAGGTAGCCCGCGAAGGTGAACAGGGGGATCGCCACCAGCACCGGTGTTTCGGCCAGGCGAAAGATCTCGATGGTCACGATCTGCAGATCATAGCCCGCCTGCGCGAAGCCGATCAGCGCACCGGCGGCGATGACCGCATAGAGCGGCGCCCCCAGGAGCGCGGCGAGGAGCAGCAGCGCGGGGATCACGAGTCGCGTCCTCGGACCAGGTTGAGGACGGCGTGCCCGGCATGCAGGAGGGCCATGAGCCCGAAACTGATCGGGATGACGAGCTGGAGCACCCAGGCGGGCAGGAAATCCCCCGGTGTGGCGTAGGCCAGCTCGTCGAGCACCATGCGGCCACCGTGCCACGCGATGACCCCCGCAACCGCGGCCGCAAAACCTGCGGTGAACGCTTCGATAACCGCTCGCGGCCAGCCGCCGAGCCAGCGCTTCACGAGATCGACCCGGATGTGACGGGCGTCCCGCGCCGCCGCGACGGCGCCGAGGAGACCGATCCAGAGGACGGAGGCCCGCAGGACGGGGTCCGCCCAGAGGAGCGAACTATCGAAGACGTTGCGAAGCACCACCTGGGTGCAACCGAGCACCAGGAGGCATAGGAGCAGCAGCGACAGCACCCCGGCTTCGAGCCACCCCGCCGCGCGTGCGGACCAGGCCGCCGCTCGCTTCAGTTCCACCCGATCGTCAGCGGGCCCGGACCCGCGTGATCGCCTCGCGGAGCGCGTCGACGTGGTCGAATTCGTAGTCGTTGGACGCGTTGAGCTGGTCGAGCGTCCGGTCCGCGAGGGCGTGCCAGTAGGCGAGATCCTCGTCGCTGATGGGAATCGTCTCGATCCCCTGCCCTGCGAGCGCCGCCTTGGCGCCGACGTTGTCGAGGCGGTCCTGCGCCTGGAGTTCCGCGAGCGTCCCTTCCAGCTCCTCCCGCATTATCGCCTGATCGGCGGCCGAAAGGCGCCGGAACGCCCGGTTGTCGATCGCGATGCCACCCGCAACGTAGCTCACCGGCAGGTCCACGAGGTACTTGACCCGCGTGTGCCACTGGAATGCGATGGTGCCAACCGGCGTGTTGACCACCGTGTCGATGAGGCCCGTCTGCAAACCCGTGTAGACATCAGAGATCGGCAGAGAAATCGGGGAAACGCCCGCCAGCTCGAGGCTGAGCGCGGCGACGTCGTCACCCTCGGGCACCCACACCTTCGAGGCGATGAGCGCGTCCCGACTGGCGATGCGACTCCCGCTCATGAGGTAGCCGAACCCGCCGCCGGCCAGCCCCACCATGGTCAGCCCGCGCGCCTCGAGGCCCTCGGCGAGGAGTGGATCGATCTCCTCGCGGACCGCGATGACCTCGTCCATGGATTCGAACAGGAAGGGCATACCGTAGAGCGCCCAGTCCGGATAGACCTCGGCGAGCTCGCTGGTCGCGAACGCGCCGCCATGAAGCTGTCCGACGCGCATCTTGCGCAGCACCGTGGATGCGCTACCCATCACGCCGCCGGGATAGAACTTCAGCTCGACGCGACCTTCGGTGCGTTCTTCGATGCGCTTGCCCGCAGCGCGCATCTCCGTCATCCAGGAGGTCCCATCCGGCGCGATCGTGGCGATCTTCAGCGTCGCCGCCGGCGCGGCACCAACCGTCAGGAGCAGGGCCAGGCCGAGCAGGCCTCGCTTGAACTTAGAAGTAGTCATTGCTCTCCTCGAGCAGTTCGCGGGCGCGAGTGTGCGCCAGCACGTTGGTCAGTGTCAGCCCATCCGCCTCGACGTCGGACGCTAGCGTTTCGTTCAGTAGCCGGTCGTGCAGTTCCTGGTCGAAGACGAGCCGCGCGTAGCGCTCGGCGAACAGCACCCGAGCCATGAGATTACGCCCCTGCGACTGGTCGATCGCCTGCTGAAAGTGCTGCCTGCCCTCTTCCGGCTTGCCGCCATACGCGGGCGGCAGCTGGGTCTTGAGCACGCCAAGGTAGAGGTGCGGCCAGCCGTCCCGGAAGCCATCATCGATGGCGACGACACGCGCCATGGCGGCCTCGACCTTCGGCAGTTCCGCGATCGCGTCCCAGTCGCCGCTGTTCACCTGAATCCAGGTGGCCCAGGCCGCGGCGAAGCCGTAGAGCGGCTCGAGCGCGTCCGCGTCGACGAGCGCTAGCGCGGCGTCCCACTGATCGAAGGGCCCGCCGAACGCGGTGCAGAGGGCGTCGTCGGCCACGCAGAGGGCGCGCTCGCCATAGTCGCGCCCGCGGCCCGCGAGCCGCTTCGCCCGCTCGGGGTCGTCGACGAAGGCGCCGGCGTAGGAGCCGTAGAGATCGGCGCCTGCGAGCAGCAGCCTCAGGTTGTCTGGGTCCTCGGCGATGAAGCCATCCACCAGGAGCAGATAGGCCGGCAGCCCGTCGCGGACGACTTGCTCGTCGGTCTGGCTGAGGATGCCCGCCGAAAGCGCGTTGGCGAACCGCTGGGAGGCGGAGTCCACGATCGTGGCGCACCCACCGAGGAGCAGCGGCAGCAGCAGTAGAGCAAACCTTGTTCGCATCATCGAAATTGTCGAGGAGAGGATCTGAAACCGGGATGAATTTTTTGTTGGACCGGACAACGATTGGTTTGCTTGCGACGCCCGCTCGATGCTGTGACAACAGCGGTCGACGTTTTACTGCGCCGGGGTCGGCATGGGCAGGCGCTCGACGGCCGATTCGAGGGTGTTTTCCATCAGCGTCGCAACGGTCATCGGCCCCACGCCCCCCGGTACAGGCGTGATCATGCCCGCTCGCTCGGACGCGCTCTCGAAGGCCACGTCGCCGCAAAGCGTGCCGTCTTCGCGGCGGTTGATGCCAACATCGATGACCACGGCGCCCGGGCGTACCCACTCTCCGGGAATGAGGTTTGGCTTGCCGACGGCCACCACCATGATTTCCGCGCGCTCGACGTGGAAGCGCAGATCTTTCGTGAACTTATGGCAGCAGGTCACGGTGGCGCCCGCCAGCAGCAGCTCAAGCATCAGCGGCCGCCCGACGTGGTTCGACGCACCCACGACCAGGCAGTCCATGCCCTTGGGGTCGATCCCGGCATCGCGCAGGATCGTCATGATCCCCTTTGGCGTACACGGCCGCAGACCGGGCTGGCGCAGCGCCAGACGACCCACATTGGCCACGTGGAAGCCGTCGACGTCCTTATCCGGTGCGATCGTATTGACCACCTCGTCCTGATCGATGTGAACTGGCAGCGGCAGCTGCACGAGAATGCCGTCCACCGCCGGATTCTCGTTGAGCTCCCGCACCAGTGCGAGCAGCTCTTCCCGGCTCGTGTCGGCCGGCAGGTCGTAGTCGCTCGACGCGATGCCGGCGCGTTCGCAGGCACGCCGCTTGTTGCGGACGTAAACCCGGGACGCGGGATCCGCGCCGACGAGCACGACGGCGAGACCCGGGGGCCGGAGGCCGGCGTCACCGCGCGCCGCGATGGCCTCGCGCACCTTCTCTATGCGTCGATTCGCGAGCTCGCGACCGTCGATCAACCGTGCCGTCATGTCCCATCCGAGACTCAGAAGTTATCCGAGAGATGGAGTCAATCGGCGCTGATACAACGCTTCGACGCGCGGAAACCGGCCTCTTGCGATGCCTTGACCGAGGCGCAATATCCTCGGCAGGCGAAACCACCGAGGCCACGATGACCGACCCGCTGCTGCTGGGATCTTCGTCCCCCTATCGTCGCGAGCTGCTCGCACGCCTCGGGCTGCCCTTCACCCAGGCGAGCCCGTCGATCGACGAGACGCCCCGAGAGGGCGAAGGCGCGGCGGCGCTCGTGGAGCGTCTCGCCCGGGAAAAGGCGGCCGCGCTGGCGCCGAACCATCGCGGCCATTGGGTGCTCGCATCAGACCAGGCCGCGGCACTGGGCGATGCCATCCTCGGCAAGCCGGGGAATCGGGCGGCTGCCATCGAACAGCTGCGTCGGTGCTCGGGCCGGCTCGTGGTGTTTCATACCGCCGTCTGCCTCGTCCGCGGCGAGGCGCAGCACCGGGCTCGCGACGAGACGCACGTGCGCTTCCGGGAGCTGACCGACGCGGAGATCGAGCGCTACGTGGACCACGAGGAGCCGTTCGACTGCGCCGGCAGCTTCAAGGCCGAAGGACTCGGTGTGGCGCTGTTCGAGAGCTTGCAGTCGGTCGACCCGACTGCGATCGTCGGCCTGCCACTCATCACGGTCGCCCGCCTGCTGCGGGAAGCCGGCTACCGCGTCCCCTGAGCCCCGGGCGGGGTCTCAGTCTCCACCGGCAACCTCGATCGTGATCGGCCGGGTCTCCCAGCTGCCACCGTCGCGACTCGTCATCCGCAGCGCCAGCGCCCGGGTCCCCGGCTCGGCGGGCACGGTAGCCTTGAGGGACCGCACGCCGTCGGGATCGGTGGTGCCGCCGAAGTAGGTCGCGACGTCGGGGCGCGGCTCGCCGAAGCGGGCCTCCGCCGCGGGCCGACCATCGACGAGCACCGTCACCGCAGCGACCCCCTCGTCATCGTCGAACGCCCAGCCTGCCAGGCTGAACGGGGCCGTCACCGGAGTCCTACCGGTCGGTGCATCGATGTAGCCGAACGCCGGGTGGTCGCACGAGCCCGTGCCCTGACCAAACTCGAGCAGGCGGAAGCGCTTGCTGCCCTGCAGCAGCTGCAGTGTCACCAGCGGATTGGCGTCCGGAAACCGTTCGCAGATCCGGCGCGCCCACCCGGGCCGGTCCGCCGGTTCGATTGCCGTATCTTCGACGACGAGCACACCCGGACCCGGGGGCAGCGACGCCTCGTCGAGGCCCCAGACGGCGAGCTGCACCGCCCGCCCGTGTTCCTGGTTGCGCGGGTGATCGAGCACGTACACATCGTCCCGGCGCAGCTCGAAGGCAAGCTCGGCGCCCAGGAGAAAGTTGTCCGCCACGAGAGTGTCGGCGCTGCGTGGCACGTAGCCCGCGAGCTCCGGCCAGCCGATCGCGTTGACCGGCAGCAGACCCTTCATCGTCCCGGTGGCGTGGGGCTGGCGCGCGACGACGGCCAGGCCCAGGAAGAACATCAGGGTTGCTGCGACCCCGAGCCCCCACCCCCACCGGGCCAGGCGCCGCAGCACGGGACCGTTGAGCACGAGCGGGGCGGCCGCGCACAGCACCAGGTAACCCGGCGCTGGCCAGTGAAAACCGACCCGATCCTGGTCCGCGAACAGGCCGATGGAGAAGTACAGCAGCGGCGGCACGACGCCGCCAGCCGCCACGACGGCCCAGGCGGGATCGTCGCCCCGCCAGCGGCGCAGTGCGGCCACAGCCGCTGCCAGCAGCACGATGTAGAGCAGCGGAACGGTGACGATGGCCTGGACGAGCGGTTGCGCAAGTGCCTCGGTCTGGAACCGCCAAGGGTGGCGCTCGGCGAGCTGGAAGCCGAGGGCGGCGAAGTCGTGGCGGAGGTCAAACAGCAGGGTCGGCAGGAGACCACAGGCGGCCAGGCCGGCCGCGATCCAGGGCCGGCGATCGGCCC
>JBCCZC010000310.1:0-6959 GCA_039188505.1 Pseudomonadota bacterium
CGAGATCTCGACCTGCCCTTCATCACCGGTGTCGTACTGGCGGAGGTGCAGGCACGGCTGGACACGCCGGCTACCAAGCGGTCGATTCCGTGTCGCTGCTCGCGGATGTAGAGATCCACGACCAGCACCACGCAAGCCATCGTACCGACGATGATTTCCGGGAGCAGCAGGCCGATTTCGTTCCAGGTCATTTCCATGAATACGTTCTCCCGGCCTCAGGCGCCGATCTTCGACTGCATGACGTGAGCCAGGAGCTGGTCCACGGAGGCGTGCATCACCTCGGTGAGCGGCTGCGGCCAGACGCCGACGCCGATGACGGCAACGGCCAGGGAACCCAGGACGAGCGCCTCACGCGCGTTGACGTCCTGGAGCTTGGCGACGTTCTCGTTGGCAACCTCGCCAAAGATCACGCGCTTGACGAGCCACAGCGAGTAGGCGGCGCCGAGGATCAGGGTCAGGCCGGCCAGGAACGCGAACCAGAAGTTGGCCTGAAAACTCGCGAGAATGACCATGAATTCGCCGACGAAGCCCGAGGTTCCCGGCAGGCCTGAATTGGCCATGGCGAACAGCACCATGAAGGCCGCGAACCACGGCATCGTGTTCGCGACGCCCCCGTAATCCTTGATCATCCGCGAGTGCACCCGGTCGTACATCACGCCGACGCAGAGGAAGAGCGCGGCAGAGATGAAGCCGTGGGACACCATCTGCACGATCGCTCCCTCGACGCCCAGGGCTGCGCCGGATGGATCGCTTGCACGGGAGAGGATCCCGAAGGCGATGAAGACGCCCAGGGTCACGAAGCCCATGTGCGAGATCGACGAATAGGCGATCAGCTTCTTCATGTCCTGCTGCACCAGCGCCACGAGTCCGATGTAGACCACGGCGATCAGCGACAGCGTGATCAGGAGCCAGTCGAGGTGGCTCGACGCGTCGGGCGCGATCGGCAGGCTGAATCGAAGGAAGCCGTAGCCACCGATCTTCAGCATGATGGCCGCCAGCACCACGGAGCCGCCGGTCGGCGCCTCCACGTGCGCATCCGGCAGCCAGGTGTGCACCGGGAACATGGGAATCTTCACGGCGAAAGCCAGCAGGAAGGCGACGAAGATCCAGAGCTGCGCGGTCAGGCTCAGCGGCTGCGCGTGCATGTCGGCAATCACCATGCTGCCCGCCTGCAGGTACAGGTAGATCAGCGCGACCAGCATGAACACGGAACCGAGGAACGTGTAGAGGAAGAACTTGATCGTCGCGTAGACGCGGTTCGGGCCACCCCACACTCCGATGATGAGAAACATCGGGATGAGCATGGCCTCGAAGAACACGTAGAAGAGCAGCGCGTCGGCCGCTGCGAACACGCCGACCATGAGCCCTTCCATGATCAGGAAGGCCGCGAGGTACTGGGCCACGCGCGTCGAGATCGAGCCCCACGCGGCGATGACGACGAGCACGCCGATGAAGGCCGTCAGCACGACCAGCGGCAGGGCGATGCCGTCGACGCCGAGGTAGTACTCGGCGGAGATGGTCTCGATCCAGGTCGCGCGCTCCACGAACTGCAGCGCCGCGGTACCGGCGTCGAAGCCCGCCCAGAGGGGCCAGCAGAGGACCAGCGTCAGGAGGCTCGTCAGGAGGGCGATCCAGCGGCCGATCTCGCGGTTGCGCTCGCCAGCGGCGAGCACGGCGACGCCGCCAGCAATGGGCAGCCAGATCAGCAGACTCAGAAGGGGCCAGTTGCTCATGGTTGTTGTTATTACATCCAGACGAAGGCGCCCAGGAGCGCGATGAGTCCGAGGATCATGGCGAAGGCATAGTGGAACAGGTAGCCGGTCTGCACCCGCCGGACGATGCCGGAGAGCCAGCCGACGACGTTCGCACTGCCGTTCACGATGGCGCCATCGATGAGAGCCTGATCACCCGCCTTCCAGAGCCCTGTGCCGAGCATCCGGCTGCCGCGGGCGAAGACGGCCTGGTAGAGCTCGTCGAAGCCGTACTTGCGCTCGAGGAGCGCGTGCAGCGGCCCGACTGCGTTCTTGATCCGGTCCGCGATCTCGGGCCGGAACAGGTAGATGAAGGTCGCCAGGGCCGAGCCCGCGAGCATCAGCCAGACTGGCAGGGTCACGAAACCGTGGAGCGCAAACGCCATCGGCCCGTGCCAGATCTCGCGCATCGCCGCAAGCGGATCGCCGGCGTTGTAGATGGCGTCGCCGAACCAGCCCCCGAAGAGCATCGGTTCGGTGGCCCACCAGGCGATGCCGATCGACGGAATCGCCAGCAGGATCAGCGGCACCGTTACGACCCAGGGCGACTCATGGGCGTGCGAACGGGTCTCCTCGTCCATGCGCTCCTGACCGTGGAAAGTCAGGTACATGAGCCGCAGGCTGTAGAGGGCAGTCACGAAGACCCCGGCTACGAGCATGACCGCGGCAAAGCCGGCCCCTGCCCTGTCGGCGTGCTCTACGGCCATGATGATGGCGTCCTTGGAGTAGAAGCCCGAGAAGCCCGGGAAGCCGATCAGCGCCAGCGTGCCGATCCACCCCGTGAGGAAGGTGATCGGCATGTACTTGCGCAGCCCACCCATCTCGCGCATGTCCTGCTTGTGGTGGAGCGCGATGATCACCGAGCCCGCACCCAGGAACAGCAGTGCCTTGAAAAAGGCGTGGGTCATGAGGTGGAAGATGGCCGCGCCGTAGGCCGAGGCGCCAAGCGCCGCAGTCATGTAGCCGAGCTGTGACAGGGTCGAATAGGCAACGACCCGCTTGATGTCGTTTTGGACGATACCGATGAGGCCCATGAAGAACGCGGTGATCGCACCGATGACCAGGACGAAGGACAGCGCGGTTTCGGACAGCTCGTAGAGGGGCGACATGCGCGCGACCAGGAAGATCCCCGCGGTCACCATGGTGGCGGCGTGGATCAGCGCGGAGATCGGCGTCGGACCTTCCATCGAGTCCGGCAGCCACACGTGCAGCGGCGCCTGCGCCGACTTGCCCATGGCGCCGACGAAGAGCAGCAGGCAGGCCATCGTCAGCACGTTCCACTGGGAGTCGCCCATGACGTTGACCGTCTGGTCGGCGAGAGCAGGGGCCGCGCCGAAGACCGTCGCGTAGTCGAGGGTGCCAAAGTAGTAGAGGATCGTGGCAATGCCGAGCAGGAAGCCGAAGTCGCCGACCCGGTTGACGAGAAAGGCCTTCAGGTTCGCGAAGATCGCCGTCGGCTTCTTGTACCAGAAGCCGATGAGCAGGTAGGACACGAGGCCCACCGCTTCCCAGCCGAAGAACAGCTGCATGAAATTGTTCGCCATCACGAGCATCAGCATCGAGAAGGTGAACAGGGAGATGTAGGAGAAGAAGCGCTGGTAGCCCGGATCGTCGTGCATGTAGCCGATGGTGTAGATGTGCACCATGAGCGACACGAAGGTCACGACCACCATCATCACGGCGGTGAGCTGATCGACGAGGAACCCGACGTGGAAGCTGTAGTCGCCGGCCGTTAGCCAGGTGTAAAGGTTCTGGTTGTAGACCTCGGCGGTGCCGTCGATGAATCCGAGCAGGACCCGTGCGGACAGCACGAAGGACACCGCGACGGCGCCGATGGTGATGACGTGGGCACCGGTCCGGCCGATCTGCCGGCCGAAGAGGCCCGCGATGATCGATCCGAGCAGCGGCGCGAGGACGATGGCCAGGAGCTGGTTAGTCATCGCTGCCTCCCGTACCGCCGTCGCGATGCCAGCGTACACCGCCGGCCACGGGTCCACGCTCGAAGCGCCCCGTGCGCGGCTGCCGCGATGCGTCGTTTGCCGGGATCATGCGTCGTCGGGTCGCCGTCAGCTCGCGGTCGAGGCACAGCCCGGTGCGACCGCGGACCTGGTTTCGTTGCACTGCCATCGGTCAGCCCTTCATGGTGTCGATTTCGCCGACGTTGATCGTCTGGCGGTTGCGGAACAGGACGACGAGGATCGCCAGCCCGATGGCGGCCTCCGCGGCGGCAACGGTCAGGATGAAGAATACGAAGACTTGACCGTCGGCATTCCCGAGGAACCGGGAGAAGGCCACGAAGTTCATGTTCACGGACAGCAGCATCAGCTCGATGGCCATGAGCAGGATCAGCACGTTCTTCCGGTTCAGAAAGACGCCGGCCACCGAGATGCAGAACAGGATGGCGCCCAGCACCAGGTAGTGCGAAAGCGGGATCATGCGGAATCCTCCTTCGCGCTCTCCGAGGGGACGTTGACGATCCGCAGCCGGTCCTCCTTGCGAACCTGCACCTGCCGGCTCGGCTCCTGGAAGCGGGTTTCCGGCCGCTTGCGCATGGTCAGCGCGATGGCCGCCACGATCGCGACCAGCAGCAGGATGGCTGCCAGCTCGAACGGGTAGTAATACTCGGTGAACATGAGCTCACCGACGACCTTCGTGTTGCTGTGGCCCAGCTCGTTGGGCCCGGGAATCGGCATCTGCTCGGCGCGGAAGCGCTCGGCGCCGACGATGAGGCCCATCTCGATCGCCATGATGGCCGCAACGAGGATCCCCACGGGCAGGTACCGGGTGAATCCCTCGCGCATCGGGGCGAAATTGATGTCGAGCATCATGACCACGAAGAGGAACAGCACCATCACCGCGCCGACGTAGACCAGCACGAGAACGATGGCGAGAAATTCCGCCTCCAGCAGCATCCAGATCGCGGCACTCGTCACGAAGCACAGCACGAGGTAGAGGGCCGAGTAGACCGGGTTGCGGACGGTCACCACCGCGCCGGCCGCAAGGACCAGCACCGTGGCGAAGACGTAGAAGAGGATCTGGTCGAAGCTCATGGCCTAGCCTGCAAACCTTACCGGTTGCCGGATCTCTCGGTCGCTGTGGCGAGTGAAGCTTGGTCGATCGCCCGAGAGATCGTAGCGGTTGCTACGATTCGAGGGGGATCGGCCGAGATTCGCCGCCAGAGCGGGCGAGAGACCGGCAGGCCCACGGTCAGTTCTTATCGAAGTAGCCAAATTTTCACCTGAGCCATTGATCGAGCTGTTGTTCCAAGTATCACGCCGAAACCGGTGAGGTTTGCAGGCTATCGGTAGCCTGCGTCGCGCCGCCGCGCCGAGGCAATTTCTTCCTCGTAGCGGTCGCCGATCGCCAGCAGTTGGGGTTTCGTGACCACGTTCTCGCCGCGCTCCTCGAAGTGGAACTCGTGCACGTGCGTCTCGACGATCGAGTCCACCGGGCACGACTCCTCGCAGAAGCCGCAGTAGATGCACTTGAACAGGTCGATGTCGTAGCGCGTGGTGCGCCGCGTCCCGTCCTCGCGCTCTTCCGAGTCGATGGTGATCGCCAGCGCCGGACACACGGCCTCGCAAAGCTTGCAGGCGATGCAGCGTTCCTCGCCATTGGGATAGCGGCGGAGGGCGTGGAGTCCGCGGAACCGGTGCGACTTCGGCGTCTTCTCTTCCGGATAGCGGATCGTGAACTTCGGGCGGAAGAAGTACCGCAGGGTGACCTGCATCCCCTTCATCAGCTCGAGCAGCGCGAGGCTGCGCAGGTAATTGACCATCGTCGTCATGCCGTTGCCTCCGGCGCCCACCACAGCACTTCGGTCACAACGCCCAGGGCCACCACGAGGATCCAGACGATCGTGATCGGGATGAACACCTTCCAGCCCAGCCGCATGATCTGGTCATAGCGGTAGCGCGGGAACGTGGCGCGGAACCACAGATAGAGGAACAGGAAGAAGCATGTCTTCAGGAGGAACCAGACGATACTGTTGGCTGCAAGGAAGGTCCCCGCCAGCCCCGGCACGCCCTCGAACGGCGATAGCCAGCCGCCCATGAACATGATCGCTGCAAGCGCCGAGATCATGATCATGTTGGCGTACTCGCCGAGGAAGAACAGCGAGAAGGCCGCACCCGAGTATTCCACGTGGAAACCGGCCACGATCTCCGATTCGCCCTCGGCGACGTCGAAGGGTGCGCGGTTGGTCTCGGCAACGCCCGAGATGAAGTAGATGATGAACAGCGGCAGCAGCGGCAGCCAGAACCAGTTGAGCACGCCGCCGCTCTGCGACCGGACGATCTCCGTCAGGTTCAGGCTGCCAGCGGCGATGAGCACGCCGACCAGCGCGAAACCCATGGCGATCTCGTACGACACGATCTGCGCGGCCGACCGCAGCGCGCCCAGGAAGGCGTACTTCGAGTTCGACGCCCAGCCCGCGATGATCACGCCGTACACGCCCAGCGACGTCATGGCGAGGATGTACAGCAGGCCCGCGTCGATCTGCGCCAGCGCCAACCCGTCGTCGAAGGGGACGACGGCCCACGCCGCCAGTGCCGGAACCAGCGTCAGGAGCGGTGCGAGCAGGAACAGGAAGCGGTTGGCGTTCGTCGGAACGATGACCTCCTTGAGGAGGAGCTTGATCACGTCCGCGAAGGGCTGGAACAGCCCCCAGGGCCCCACGCGGTTCGGCCCCATGCGCACCTGCATGAAGCCGATCACCTTGCGCTCTGCCAGCGTCAGGAACGCCACCGACAGGATCAGCGGGACCGTGACCATGAGGATCTTGGCCAGGGTCCAGGCGATGAGGATGACGTCGTCCATCAGGCCTTCCTCACCGTCGCGCCTGCCGAAACATCGGCGGCGACGTAACCCAGCGGCACGCGAACCGTTTCCGGACCGATCCGATCGTCGATGGCCACGGCGATCGTCAGGGACTGCCCTGCCCCCTCAATCGTGACCGAGTCACCGTCCGCAACGCCGAGTTGCTCCGCGACGGCCGACGACATCGACGCTGCCGGTGTACCGCCGTGGGTAGTCTGCTGCAGATGCTCGGAGCGACGGACCAGTCCGTCGCCGGCGTAGATCGGACGTTCGAAGAGCACTTCGATGCCCTCACCGGGCGCCGGGACGGCCGCCGCTTCACCGCGGGCGTTGCCTGCGAACGGGTCGGCTTCGGCGATGGCCGCCTGGACCTGGCTGACCTTGGTGTAC
>JBCCZC010000311.1:0-6953 GCA_039188505.1 Pseudomonadota bacterium
GCGCCGGTCTCGCCGGTCAGGACTGTCAATCCGGGCCCGAATTCGAGTCGAAGCTGGTGAATGATGGCCAGGTCGGCGATGTACAGCTCGGTCAGCATGGGCGCGATGATACGGGGGCCGTCGATCGGGGCAAAGGGATCCGGTTGACGCAGCCTGTGGGAATCCGCATGTTTGACCCATGCTTGTCGATCTCGACCAACGAGCGCGCCACCTGCTCCGGACCCTGATCGGTGCCTATATCCGGGACGGCGAACCCGTAGGCTCGCGGACGCTGTCGCGCCAGAGCGGGCTCGAACTGAGCGCCGCGACGGTACGCAACGTCATGGCAGATCTCGAGGAAGCCGGCTTCATCCGCTCCCCGCACACGTCTGCGGGTCGCGTGCCCACGGACCAGGGCTACCGCTTCTTCGTGGACACAATGCTGATGCGCAAGCTGGACGAGGGGGCGGAACCCGCGGAGATCGTCGAGCTTGCGGCGGCAGCGGGTAGCACGGTGGGCACCGTGCAGTCGGCCTCCGACCTCCTGTCGGCGCTGACCAACTTTGTTGGAGTGGTCACGGTGCCGGCGCGAGAGTCCTTCGCCTTCCGACACATCGATTTCGTCGTGCTCTCGGAGACGCAGCTCCTCGCGGTGCTCGTGTTCGCCGACGGTGAGGTCCAGAATCGCCTCATCAATCTGGAGCGGCGCTTCGACGCGGCCCAGCTCGAGCGGGCGGCCAACTATCTGAACGGCGAGTTCGCGGGACTGATGCTTCCGGAGATCCAGCGGCGGCTCGTCGACATGATGGCGACGGACCGCAAGGAACTCGATGCGCTCATGCAGTCAGCGGTCGACGTCGCGGCTTCGGCCTTCAGCGGGGGCGCCGGTCCTGACGTGGTCGTGCGCGGACAGGCCAACCTGCTGCAGTACCGCGACCTCGGCGATCTGGACACGCTCAAGTCCCTCTTCGAAGCCTTCCAGGAGAAGCGGGAGATCCTTTATCTGCTGCAGGAGTGCGTCCAGGCCGATGGTGTCCGCCTGTTCATCGGCGAGGAATCGGGTTCCGCGGTGCTGGAACACTGCTCGGTGGTGGGCGCGCCGTACCAGGTCGACGATCGCGTGGTCGGCGTCGTGGGCGTCATCGGTCCAACCCGGATGGACTACGATCAGGTCATTTCGGTGGTCGAAACGACGGCGGATGCGCTGACCGCGATCTTGAATCGGCGGCGCTGAGTCCGCACCTCCCTCTCGACCTAGCAAAGACTGCACGCCTGGCGCCGCAAGTGCGCTCGATCAGGCGTTTGCTCGAATACGGGATTGGAAACGATGAGCACCAGCGAACAGACGAACGGCGACGCGCGGGAAATCGAAGTCGAAGGCGCGAACGACGAAGCCACCGAGATGCCGAACGAAGCGGAGGCAGATTCGCGAATCGCCGAGCTCGAGGCCGCACTCGCTGCGGGCAAGGAGACGGTCCTGCGGGCCCAGGCCGAGATGGAGAACTACCGTCGTCGGGCCGCGCGCGAAGTCGAGAGCGCCCGCAAGTTTGCGCTGGAGCGCATCATGCAGGACCTGCTCGAAGTGCGTGACAGCATCGAGCGGGGGCTGGAAGTCGCCCATGCAGACCAGGCCACGGTGACCCAGCTCACGGAGGGCAACGAGCTGACTTTCCGGCTCTTCGAGAAGGTGCTCGTCAGCCACGGCATCGAGGTCATCGACCCCGTGGGAGAGGCCTTCGATCCGGAGAAGCACGAGGCCATGAGCATGGTGCCGACCAACGAACAGGCGCCGGACACGGTGGTCACTGTGATCCAGAAGGGTTTTCTCCTCAACGATCGCCTGCTGCGTCCCGCGCGGGTGCTCGTGGCCCAGGCAACGGCTTGAAAAGCGACCTCCGGCCCCCATTTTCTGATCAGCCTTATTTATCCGACGAAATAGAAACTTAGGAGCAATACGATGGGGAAAATCATCGGTATTGACCTCGGTACCACGAACTCCTGTGTCGCCGTCATGGACGGTGGCAAACCGCGGGTGATCGAGAACGCCGAGGGCGATAGAACCACCCCTTCCGTGATCGCGTTCACGAAGGACGGTGAGGTCCTGGTCGGCCAGTCGGCCAAGCGCCAGGCCGTGACCAATCCGACGAACACGCTGTTCGCGGTCAAGCGCCTGATCGGGCGCAAGCACGACGAGAAGGTCGTCCAGAAGGACAAGGACCTGGTGCCATACGCGATCGTGAAAGCCGACAATGGCGACGCCTGGGTCGAGGCCGCGGACAAGAAGATGGCGCCGCCGGAGATCTCCGCGCGCGTGCTCATGAAGATGAAGAAGACCGCGGAGGACTTTCTCGGTGAGGAGGTCTCCGAGGCGGTCATCACCGTGCCCGCGTACTTCAACGACTCGCAGCGCCAGGCCACCAAGGATGCCGGCAAGATCGCCGGTCTCGAGGTCCGTCGGATCATCAACGAGCCGACGGCTGCTGCGCTGGCCTACGGGCTCGACAAGAAGGGCGGTGATCGCAAGATCGCGGTCTATGACCTCGGTGGCGGCACCTTCGACATCTCGATCATCGAGATCGCGGACGTCGACGGCGAGATGCAGTTCGAAGTGCTGGCGACGAACGGTGACACGTTCCTCGGCGGTGAGGACTTCGACAAGCGGCTCATCGACTACCTCGTCGAGGAGTTTCAGAAGGATCAGGGCATGGACCTGCGGAATGATCCGCTGGCCCTGCAGCGCCTCAAGGAAGGCGCGGAACGCGCGAAGATCGAGCTCTCCACCGCGCAGCAGACCGAGATCAACCTGCCGTACATCACGGCGGACCAGACCGGACCGAAGCACCTCAATATCAAGGTGACGCGGGCGAAGCTCGAGTCCCTGGTCGAGGACCTGGTCACGAGCACCATCGGTCCCTGCCGCACGGCGCTGAACGACGCCGGCCTGAAGATCGGTGAGGTCGACGAGGTGATCCTCGTTGGCGGCCAGACGCGTATGCCCAAGGTCCAGGAGGCCGTGGCCGAGTTCTTCGCCAAGGAGCCGCGCAAGGACGTGAACCCGGACGAGGCCGTGGCCATCGGTGCCGCGATCCAGGGCGGCGTGCTCGCTGGCGACGTCAAGGACGTGCTGCTGCTCGACGTGACCCCGCTGTCGCTGGGCATCGAGACGCTGGGTGGTGTCTTCACCAAGCTGATCGAGAAGAACACCACGATCCCGACCAAGGCATCGCAGGTGTTTTCGACGGCCGAGGACAACCAGACGGCCGTGACGGTCCACGTGCTTCAGGGTGAGCGCGAGATGGCGTCGGCGAACAAGTCGCTGGCGCGCTTCGACCTCACGGGCATCCGGGCCGCTCCGCGCGGCATGCCGCAGGTGGAGGTGACCTTCGACATCGACGCCAACGGCATCCTGCATGTGTCTGCGAAGGACAAGGACACGGGCCAGGAGCAGCGCATCGAAATCAAGGCCGGCTCGGGTCTCAGCGACGAAGAGATCGAGAAGATGGTCCGCGACGCCGAGGCGCATGCCGACGAGGACAAGAAGTTCCACGAGCTTGTCACGGCTCGCAACCAGGCCGATGCCCTGATCCACTCGGTCAAGCAGACGCTGTCCGAAGCTGGTGAGATCGTGACCGCGGAAGAGCGTGAGCCGGTCGACGCCGCCATCAGCGCCCTCGAAGAGGCGATGAAGGGTGACGACAAGGAGGCCATCGAGGCGAAGAGCAACGAGCTCACGCAGGTGGCCCAGCCGGTGCTTCAGAAGGCGGTGCAGCAGCAGGCCGGCGACGCCGCGCCGGAGGCCGAGGCCGCCACGGCGGGCACCGACGACGACGTCGTCGACGCCGAGTTCGAAGAGGTCAAGGACGACCAGAAGTAAGCGGGTCGTTCGCGCCGTATCGGGGCCCCGGCCGCAAACGCGGTCGGGGCTTTTTTTCGTTTCTCCGTTTAGATTTTCTCGTTCGCTCGGCCGGATCGCCTGCGCTACGCTGCCGGGCCACGTCACGGAAACCAGCCCTCATGCGCTTCGAGCCGCCCTGCCGACGACCGCTCTATTTCCTTGCCCTGATGATCGTCGCAATGACGGGCGTGGTCTCGGCCGTACCGCTCGAAACGCGGGATCTCGAGCTACACGACGGGCGGGTGCTGCGCCTGGAGCAGGGCACGATCGATGTCCCGGAAAACCGGTCGGTGGACGCCAGCCGCGCCGTCAGCATCGGCTTCATGCGCATCCCGGGCCTGCCTGACGCCGCCGGCCCGCCGACGGTCATGCTGGCGGGCGGACCGGGTGGTTCCTATATCGAGCGCATCGAGGAAGGACCGGAGCGGCAGCGGCTGCTGATGCTCACGGTCGACCTTTACCGGCAGGTCGGCGATGTCCTCTTCGTCGATCTTCGCGGCGTCTTCCGCTCCACGCCCAATACGCTGTGCGACGGCGCACCGGACAAGTGGCGACGCATGGCCACCGAGGCGGACTACCGTGCTGTGGTCCGGTCCAGCGGTGAGGCCTGCCGCCAGAAGCTGCTCGACGAGGGCTTCGACCTTGCCGGCTACGTGGTCACGGAGGCCGCCGCGGACGTCGTGGCGGTATTCGACGCGCTCGGCATCGAGCGCTTCAACGTCCACGGTGTCAGCTTCGGCAGCCACTGGGCGCTGACACTGTTGAAGTATCACGGAAATCGGGTCGAGCGCGCCGTGCTGTCGGGCGTGGAGGGCTTTGACGACACCTTCGACGATCCGGCCGAGGTGCGACGCACGGTGCAGGCACTGTCCGATGCCGCGGTGCCGGCATGGTCAGAGACTGCCGGCTATGGTTCGCCACTCGAGGCGCTGGACGGTCTCATGCGCGCTGCGCTGGCGGGTGGACCCGAGGCACCGGCCTTGCGCCCCCACGAGCTCGCCGTGCTGGCCACGTCGGGGCAGGGCTACGCGCTCGGGCGCCGGAGCGGCATGGCCGGATGGCCTGATGCGGTGGCGGACTACGCGACCGATCGGGTGCTGCCCATCGAGGTGCTCTTCCGCAACTTCGGCGCGCGCTTCGCCGGCCCGACGGGCTGGGGCGGTGCGGCCGTTGGGCTGTTCGATTGTGCCTCGGGTATCTCTGCGGAGCGGAATGCCAGGCTGCGTGCGACCGAGGACCCCCTGTTCCAACGCCATGCGTTCCTGTTCTATGACGCCTACTGCGAGGGCTGGAATGTCGAGGAGCTGCCGGATGAATTCCGGGCGAGCGTCGTCATCGATACGCCGACGCTGATGGTCCAGGGCGATGTCGATACCGCCACACCCCTCGATAACGCGGTACGGCTCGAGCCGTTTCTGGCGAACGGTCACCTCACGGTGGTCGAGGGCGGCTCGCACGGTGCCTATTGGGAAAGCCTCGACGGGCTGGAGGCGTTCGAAGGCCAGGTGCTCACGTGGCTGCGCGGTGGGGGCCCACCGCCGGCGGGCGTGAAGCTGGCGCCGCCACGGTTCGAACCGGTGGATCTCGGTGTCCGGCTCGTCGTCTGGCTCGTTCTGGGCGGCCTGACCCTCATTGCTGGCGTCGGCCACCTGTGGTCCTGGCGCCGTCGCCGCAGGGTGCTCGGAGGCGGAACGGTATAGCTCTCGCGTCCGAAATCTGCGTTGCGCCGTTTCGAAGGTTCGCGCCGACCTTGTGATTTTCCGGGATCACCCCCAAGTCCCGGGGATCATCCCGTAGAGGCACTGATCACGGTTCCATGTCGAAGCCGGACTACTATGATGTTCTCGGCGTTTCCCGTAGCGCTGACAAGAGCGAGCTGAAGAAGGCTTTTCGCAAGCTGGCCATGCGCTATCACCCGGATCGCAATCCGGACGCGGACGCGCAGGACAAATTCAAGGAGGCCAAGGAAGCCTACGAGGTCCTGTCGGACGACCAGAAACGACAGGCTTACGACCGCTTCGGCCACGAGGGTGTCAGCGCCCAGGGCGGCGCGGGAGGCGGCTTCACGGGCGATGTCGGCGACATCTTCGGCGACATCTTCGGCGATATCTTCGGCGGCGGGCAGGGACGACGGCGGCAGCGCCGCGGTGCCGATCTCCGCTATCCCCTCGAACTCGATCTCGAGGATGCCGTTCGCGGCATCAGCACCGAGATTCGCGTGCCGACCTACGTCAACTGCGAGGCCTGTGGCGGATCCGGCTCGGAGGACGGCGTACTGACCACCTGCTCGACGTGCGGCGGCGTCGGACAGGTGCGCATGCAGCAGGGCATCTTCTCGGTGCAGCAGACGTGTCCGACATGCCGTGGGCGAGGCAAGATCATCGAGAATCCCTGCCGACGTTGCCACGGCGCAGGGCGGGTGCGGGACGAGAAGGTCCTCAGCGTCAAGATTCCCGCCGGTGTCGATACGGGCGACCGCATTCGCCTGACCGGCGAAGGCGAAGCTGGGGAGAGCGGTTCTGCGCCCGGCGATCTCTATGTCGAAGTCCAGGTACGCGATCACCCCATCTTCGAGCGGGAAGGCGATCAGCTCTATTGCGAGATTCCGATCCGCTTCACCTCAGCGGCCCTGGGAGGCGAGCTCAAGGTGCCCACGCTCGACGGCCACGCGATGCTCAAGATCCCGGCCGAAACCCAATCGGGCAAGCTCTTTCGGCTTCGCGGCAAGGGCGTGAAGTCCGTTCGCAGTCACTCGACGGGCGACCTGATCTGCCGCGTCGTCGTGGAGACGCCGGTCAAGCTGTCCCGCAAACAGAAGGACCTCCTCGAAGAGTTCGAAGCCACGCTGGGCGATGAGACGCGCCATACGCCGCGGAGCTCCAGCTGGCTCGACTCGGTCAAGGACTTTTTCGAGAAAGCGCTTTAGGTAGGCCCTCTGATCGGCGTGATGGCGCTACTGCGGTACCGCCTGAGCGCAGATCCGCGCCCGATCCGTCTCCTCGATCTGCCCGAATCACCCAATGCTGTGGTCCGCATTTGCCGACCAGGTCCGGGAGGAATAGCCCCGGCCCGCGTTCCC
>JBCCZC010000312.1:0-6931 GCA_039188505.1 Pseudomonadota bacterium
CCAGCGTTCGCCCGGCGCGAGCCGGCCGTCGGCGGCGAGGCACGCCAGCTTCGCGCTCGTCCCTGTTCCGCACGGTGACCGGTCGTAGGCTCCGCCCGGACAGAGGACGAAGTTGCGGCTGTCGGCCCGACCGTCCTCGACGGCTTCGAAGAACTCGATATGGTCGATCTCGGCGCCATCGGTGCCCGTGATGCCGGCCGCCGCGAGCGCCCGCCGGATGCACCAGCCTGCGTCGGTCAGGGCCGGGATGTTCTCGCGCAGCAGAGGCACGGGTGCATCGTCGACGAGAAAGAACCAGTTGCCGCCCCAGGCGACGCTGCCCGTGACAACGCCGAGACCGTCGACAGCGACTTGCACGTCCGCTGCCTCGCGCCAGCTGTCCACGTTGCTGACCCGGACACGGTTGGGGTCGAGGAGCTCGAGGTCGACGATGCCGACGGGCGTCTCGAACCGATGCCGGCCGACGTCGAGCTGTCCCAGCCAGGCCAGCGACACGGCCACGCCGATGACGCCGTGCCCGCACATGCCCAGGTAGCCGGCGGTGTTGAAGAAGATCATGCCCGCTGAGCAGCTTGGGTCCTTCGGTTCACAGAGCAGCGCGCCGACGGCGGAGTCCGGGCACTTGGGCTCGAGCACGGCCCGCGTCCGGTAGTCGTCGAAATGCTCGGCGAAGCGACGGCGGCGCTCGGCCAGCGATCCCGTGCCGAGATCCGGCCCACCGCTCAGGATGAGCCGGGTCGGCTGGCCACCGGTGTGGGAATCGAGGACCCGCATGGGCTCAGCCCTCGCGCCCCGGCCAGGTCGACCACCAGCGCTTGAACTGCGACCAGGCGTCGTCGAGGAAATGGCGCTGGGAATCGCTCAGGCGGTCGGTCGCGTTGAGCTGATGCTCGTAGGCGTCGTGGCCTTCGAGCAGCATCAGCCGCTTGTAGTAGAGGACGAGGTCGGGACCCTCGTCGAAGGTCGCCAGCACCCGCAGGGCGTCGTTGAGTTCGGTCGCCAGCCGACGGCTGGTCTCGTCCCCCTGGGCTGCACGCCGGCAGAGCTCAACAAGGCGCAGGACCTGCGCGGGCAGCGCGTTGCCGACGCCGGTGATCGCGCCGGTCGCGCCGCAGTGGACGTAGCCGTGGAACACCTGGGTATCGACGCCGACCATGAGCGTGAGGTCCGGGTTTCCGGAAGTGATGTGCTCCGCGGCGTAGCTCAGCGACCGGGGGCCGCCGAACTCCTTGAAGCCGACGAGGGTGGGGAAGCGCTCGCGCAGCTTGAAGAAGAGATCCGCACGCGTCTCGAAGCCGTAGTACGGGCTGTTGTAGATGACCGCCGGCAGTTCGGGCGCGGCACCGAGGATCGCGGAGAAATGGGCCTCCTGCGCGGACGCGGAGGCGCCCCGCGAGAGCACGCGCGGCAGGACCATCAGGCCGACCGCGCCCTGCTCGCGCGCGTGCTCGGTGATCGCCACGGCGCACCGGGTGTTCTGTGCCCCGGTGCCCACGACCACGGGCACGTCCTTCCTGCACAGTGCCGCAACGCCAAGGCGGCGCTCGTCGTCGGTCAGCAGGGGCCAGTCGCCCATGGAGCCGCAGTAGACGACCGCGTCCATACCTGAGCGGCACAGCGCCTCGCCGGTGGCGGCCAGGGCGTCGAAATCCGGCTCGCCGTCGGCGCTGCACGGCGTCATGAGAGCGGGCATGCAGCCCGAAAACAGGGTGGCGTCGGTCACTTCCCGATCCTCGCGTTGGCTTGAGGAAACGGTATCGCCAGGGCAGCCGGACGTCTTGACACGCGAAGCACACCTGACTTTACTTTTTGCATAATCGAGAATCCGGACGACGGCAGACGACGATGACCACCGCGATGGACCCGCTCCACGGCCAGGAGCTACCGGGCGACCTGCTCCGCGCGCTGCCCGTTGGTGCCCTCTTCGACTGCCTGGTCGACACGGTTTTCTTCGTCAAGGACGCGACCGGTCGCTACGTGCTCGCGAACACGACCCTCGCGACCCGGTGTCGCCGGCAGGACCGGAACGAACTGGTCGGGAAGCGGCCGTCCGAGGTCCTCGGCCCCACGCTCGGAGAGGGCTACGAGGCGCAGGACCGCCAGGTGCTGGATACCGGCACGCGCATCGAGGATCGCCTCGAGCTCCACCTGTACCCGGAGCGGAGCGTCGGGTGGTGCCTGACGAACAAGTTTCCGCTGCGCAACGGGTCCGGCGACATCGTAGGGGTCGTTGGCATCTCGAAGGATCTCGGGGCGCCGCGGACTGACAGCGCCGCGTTCGACCGGCTCAAGTCGGTCATCACCCACGTGCAGGGCAGCCTCGACGCCGCGCCGACGGTTCGGCAGCTCGCTGGCCTCGCGAAGCTCACGCCCTACCAGCTGGACCGGCGCATCCGCATGATCTTCGGTTTGTCAACGGGCCAGTGGGTCCTGCGTCAGCGGCTCGACCACGCGCGCCGGCTGCTCGCCGAATCCGACCGGGCCATCGCGGAGATCGCCCTCGCCGCGGGCTACGAGGACCAGAGCGCTTTCACCCGCCAGTTCCGGAAAACGACGGGCCTCACGCCGTCGCGTTTCCGAGCGCTGTACGCCGGATAGCTAGCTTGCCGTCTGAATCCGCTCCAGCGCCGCCCGGATCGGGGCGGGGATCGGCACCTTGTCCATCTCGTGGCGCTCCACGAAGACGTGGACGAAATAGCCGAACGCGGCGGCGTCCCGGTCGTCCTGGCGGAAGATACCCACGCCGTAGCGCACCGACGAGTTGCCGAGGTGCTCCACCCGCACGCCCGCTTCGATGATGTCCGGGTAGGCGAGCGGCTTGCGGTAGGTGCACTTCGACTCGATGGCCACGCCAATGACGGCGGCCCGGTGGATGTCGAGCCCGCCCTGGTGGATGAGGTAGTGATTCACCACGGTATCGAAATAGCTGTAGTACTGGACGTTGTTGATATGCCCGTAGATGTCGTTATCCATCCAGCGCGTGTGGATCGACGTGAAGTAGCGGAAATCGTCGCGCGTCGGGTCACTCATGCGTAGCTCATGGCATCCAGGAAGAGATTCCCGAGGAGTTCCTCGTCGACGGCAAGCGGGGCGTTGTCGAGAAGCCGTTTCTGCACGATGGCGCCGCGCGTGAGCCGCTCGACGTCGTCGGCGCCGTAGCCGATCGCGTGCAGGCCAGCCGGCATCCCCGTGCGATGCATCAGGCCAACCAGGTGCTCGCTGAGCGCCGCACCGGCTTCCCCCGGCGTCGCGTCCGCGCAGTTCGCCCCGAGCCAGGCCGCCGCCTCGAGATGGCGCTCGGGCAGCAGCGGCGCCGTGCGCGCGAACACCGCCGGCGCGTTGAGAATGACGGACATGCCGTGCGGCACCATCGCCTCGTCCTGCGGATAGTCCGGTGGACGATAGTCGTGAACGCACCCGGCTACGGCGTAGGACATGCCGTGCGGGAGGTGGACACCGGAGTTGCCGAAGGCGATGCCGGCGAGCGTCGAGGCCCACATGACCTGCTCCCTCGCTTCCCGATCGGTCGCGTCCGCTACCGCCCGTTCCATGTAGGTGCCCAGCAGTCGGAGCGCCTCGGCACAGCCCATGTCGCTCCAGGGATTCGCGCCCTGGCTCAGCGGACGCTCCGCTCCAGCGGGCGCAGGCCGCTGCGTGTACGGACGGGCCGTGTACGACTCCAGCGCGTGGGACAGCACGTCGAAGGCCGAGCAGGCCAGCACGAGGCGCGGCAGGCTATCGGTCCAGTTCGCGTCGATGATCGCCCGCGTCGGTCGAAGCGCGCGCCCGGCGATACCGGTCTTTGCGTGGAGATCAAGATCGTCGAAGATCGCGATACCCGTGCACTCGCTGCCGGTCCCCGAGGTGGTCGGACAGGCGATGTGCGGGCGCAGCGGGCCGGGGATCGGCTGACCGTCCCCAACCGGCGCGTTGACGTAGGTGCGGAGCTCAGCCGGGTGGGTCGCATAGAGATTGGCGGCCTTCGCCGTATCGATGACCGAGCCACCACCGATCGACACGTAGCCGTCGGGATCACACTCCCGGGCGAAGTCGATGGCATGGGCGAAGGACCGGTTGGTCGGCTCGACGTGCACCTCGTCGAAAATGACGACATCAACGCCGGCTTGGCGTAGCCCGGCGAGGGCGATCTCGAAGGGCTCGTGGCGTCGGACCAGAGGATCCGTGAAAACGGCAACGCGTCCGAGATTCTGGCGGCGCGCCTCGACGCCGAGCTCGGCCATCGTCCCGCGGCCGAAGGTGATCGCCGAGACATCGACCGAGAAGGCGTCATCGCCGCCGTCGGTCGGCGCGTAATGGTGGCAGCAGCCCATGGGGCGCAGTATGCCCGAGGTGCTCCCGTCCGCTCCACTGCCGGGAATCCGCCCCGGCCGGGTTAGCATGGGCCATGATCACCCACTACGCAGGCCAGTTCCGGGAGATCGGCACCCTCTTCCACGAGGCCGTCCACCGCACGGCGTCGGCCTTCTACACCGCGGCCCAGTGCGAGGCCTGGGCGCCCACGCCCGGTGACCAGGAACGCTGGCGCTGGCGCTGCGAACTCAAGCGACCCTTCGTCTATCTCGACGGCATGGCGGTCATTGGCTTCGTCGAGCTCGATCCGGACGGCCATATCGACTGCCTCTACGTGCATCCGGATCGGAACCGCCAGGGCATCGGGTCGGCCCTCGTGGGCCATGCGCTCGCAATCTGCCGCGAGGTCGGCCTCGAGCGGTCGTACGCCCAGGCGAGCCACATCGCGAAGGGGCTGTTCCTGCAGAACGGGTTCACCGTGACCGCATTCCAGACCGTCGAGGTCCGGGGTCAGCGGCTCGACAACTGGCTGGTGGAGCGGGCGCCCTAGGCGGCTATCGGTTCGGCCGAAGCGGCAGCATCGCGCCCAGCGTCAGAACGTCGGCTCCCAGGCGTATCCCACCTTCATGAACAGCGTCCGGCCCATGGTGGTCAGGGAATCGACCTCGTCGGTCTCGATGCTGCTGTCGGAATAGCCGGCGTACAGCACGGTGCGGGGGTTCACCTTGTAGGAGTAGATGAGCTGAGTGCTCAGATCCCGAAAGCGCTCGTCGACGTCATTCACATAGAGCGTCGGATCGCGCTCGACGTCGGTGTACTGCAGCGTCAACCGCAGGCGCTGGCGGAGGTCGAACTGGTAGGCGATGCGGAAGTCACTCTGGTTGGCCGTGAAGACGGTGCCGCCGTCACGCTCGAGCGTCTGGTAGGTGTGGCGCAGGTCGAACTGCCAGTGCTTGCCCAGGTTCCAGCGGACCTCGGGGCTGTAGCGGGTCTGCTCGCCGAGCGCCGTGTTGGCGAAATCGATCTGATCACCGAAGCGGGTGAAGAGCTCGACGTAGAGCCCCGAGACCGGCTGCGCCTCGCCGTAGAAGTAGTAGAAATCCTCGTCGAATAGCACCCCATCCCAGAAGCGCTCACGCACGCCAGCGCCGACCTCGAGGTAGGACTGCAGCGGGCCCTGGACGCCGATCTCGGCCTCGAGCTCCCGCTCGAGCAGCAGCCCGGACTGGTCCTCCGTCTCGTCGTAGTCGCCCGCTAAGCGGATCCGGTCATACCAATCGGACTCCTCGCCCCACCAGTTGTAGCCACCGCCCACCACCAGCTGGGAGTAGTCGACCTGGTTCACGAACCCCAGATCCGCGCGGAAGTCGGCGTCGAAGTCTTCCCACCCGGCAAACGCATTCCAATTCCGGACGTTGTGGTTGTAGACCGCGCTCAGGGCGCTGCCGGAGAGTCGGGGCTTCTGATTGAACTCGTCAACGAGCTCTTCGGGATACTCCGTGCGCGAATCGAGGTACTGCACCTCGAACGTGTCCGCCTCGCTGAAGCGAATGGTCGTGTCGACGCCATAGACTTCGTTGCGATAGCCGTCCGAGTCGCGGACGGTGGTGATGAGGCCCACCGCCGAGTTCTCGCCGACGTCGTAGCGATAGCGCAGCGCGAGGTTGTTGCTCGACTGCTCGAGCGAGGTGATGTCGGACTCGAGCGCGCCCGGGATCAGCAGGTTGGTGATCGTATCGTCCGCGACGAAGAAACCCAGGCCGTGTCGCCCGACCTTGCCCGTGACCCGTGCCCCGAAGTCGGGGTCGGCGACGTTACGGGTGAAGACCAGGTTCTCGGGCGTCTGGAAGAAGTCCCGGCCCTCCAGGAAGAAGGGGCGCTGCTCGGGAAAGAACAGGGCGAAGGTCCGGTTGACGTCCAGCTGCGCCACGTCGGCCTCGACCTGGGAGAAGTCGGGATTGAAGGTCGCGCTGAGATTGATGTTCGGCGTCACGCCCCAGCTCACGTCGAGGCCGGGCTCCACGTCCGTGTCGCCGGACTGGAGGTCGTCGTCGGTCACGTCGTCACGGAACTCGTTGGTCGTGACGGTGATGGTCGGCGTGATCTCCAGGTCGCGACCGGGGTCCGCCTCCTCGAAACCGCGCACCTTGCCCAACTGGCAGAGGTAGCAGGACACGGACCGATCGAGCGGGTTGTTCGAAATCCGGTGGCGGCTGTCGCGGGGGTAGAAGCGCAGCAGGTCGATGCCCCAGGTCTTCTCGCCCTCGCCCGGCGGAAGTTGCAGCGCCGTGTAGGGGATCTCCATCTCCACCACGTAGCCGTCCTCGGTGATCCGCCCCGCCGAATCCCAGATCGCATCCCAGGAGTCGTCCTCTCTCCCGTTGATGTCGTCGTTGATCATGTCCATCTGCGCGCCGTAGGCGTTCGCGAAGAATTGGAGCGCGCGGCGCTCGTCGTTGAAGGTGTCGAGCACCACGCCCACCATGTCGTCGCGATAGGCGGCATCGCGATCACGGAAGAAGGCGCGAATCGCTTCCGGGTCGGGATCCCGCGCCTGGAAGCCGACGAGCAGCGAGGTGCCCGTGTCGATGAGCAAGACCTCGGTTTCGACCGGCGGGTC
>JBCCZC010000313.1:0-6923 GCA_039188505.1 Pseudomonadota bacterium
ACGCCCCGTCCGGACCAACGGCGCCGGCGCGAACCCGCTCGCCGGGCGCGCTGATGACCTCGACGATCCCGGAGCGGAGATTCACCTCGTAAAGCGCCTCCTGACCGCCGCCCCGCCCGACGAACACGATGGACTCGCCGTCCGGTGCAAAACGGGGCGCGGAGAGGACGAGACCCGCCAGCCGCGTCAGCTGGAGCGCTTCACCGGCCCCGCGATCGCCGAGCCAGAGCTGATCCTCACCGCTGCGATCCGACACGAAAACCAGCCGACTCCCATCGGGCGCATAGTTCGCATCGCGCTCGGCGCGCGTCGACACGAAAACGGCCTCGGGCTCACTCCCATCGATCGCCGTCTCGACCAGGTTCTCGTCACCGGCATGGTCTTCGAAGGCGATGGCATCCCCGGCGGCGGCAATGCTCAAGCCGATCGGGCAGCGACCGGACACGGACCGCAGCGTACCGCTCGCGAGCGACACTTCGAACAACGATGGCGCACCGTCGCGCTGCGCGCAGAACCAGATCCGGTCCGAGTCGGGCAGCCAATCGAAACCGAAAATCCGGCTGCCGAGCTCCGTCAGGGCACGGACCCGACCGCCTGACGCCGACACGACGAACAGCTCGCTGCGGGGATTGACACCGCGACGGAAGGCGATGGTCTGACCGTCGGGCGAGAACTTCGGCTGCACGTCGTGCTCGCGGGACAGGGTGTAGTCCAGCGCCCCGGTGCCGCCGCTCTCCAGGTCGATGAGATTGATGCGACTGACGCCGGCATCCATGTCCGCCAACGTCAGCGCGAGCTGCCTACCGTCCGGCGACCAGTCGACGTAGGTGATGGCCTCACCGATGCAGGCCCCGACATCCCGCTCGAGCCCGCCGTCCACGGGTCGGATGATGACGCGGCAGGCGCCCTGCTCGAAGCGGAGAAAGGCCAGGGATTGCCCATCCGGGGACCAGGCGGGCGAGTACTCGAAGATGCCCCGTGACTGGGTGACGTTCCGGGTCACCTCGCCGACGAGGGACTTGACGTGAATATCCGTCGGCTCACCGATGGCCGTCGCGCTGACGAAGGCGACACGGCCTCCATCCGGTGCTTTTGCCGGCACCAGCTGGGGACCCGGACCCGCGCTGACCGGAAACGACTCCGCCAGCGGATCGATCGCCGGCGCCTCGTCCACTGTCGGCTGCGAGCGAAGCACCAGCGCGGTCGCGAGGACGCCACTCAGCAGTCCTGCAGCGAAGCCCAACGCGGTTCCGGTCAACCGGGACGGACGCGCCGGCGAATCCGGGTCGGCGATCCGAACAGGCTCGGGCGTGACGAGCAGTCGATAGCCCACCTTCGGGATGGTCTCGATGAACCGGCTGTTGCGGGCGTCATCTCCAAGGGCCCGTCGCAGCTCGGTGATCGCATGGGAGAGGACGTCGTCGGTCGGGAAGGCATCCGCCCAAACGATCCGGAGCAGCTCGTCCCTCGTCAGCGCCCTTCCAGGACCCGCAGCGAGCTGCGCCATCACCGCGGCAGCTTTCGGCGTGATCCGATGTTCTCGCCCTGCTGTCTCGATGACATTGGCGTTGAGATCGACCCGAGAACCGCCGAGGCGGAACACCTCAGGCAACGCCGTGTCCTCGAGAACATGTATCCGTGCCGACGAAGTCATGGTCACCTCTTAGCACGCGGGCAGGCCCATGAGAAGCCTAAGTACATGAATCCAAAAACATTCAGAACTTTTTCAGAGGTTTTTCGTGAAGTTTCCACGACCCGCTGCAGTTCCTCATGTGTTTCGTGGCGCCCCGCCCTAACGTGCTGTCTACGACATTCTTCGTGAGGGAGAGCACCATGCAGCAATCGACCGAAAAACGCGAGTGTCAGACGTCAGCACCGGCCGTGAGCGCGCGCCGCGCCCATGTCGTGCGACGCCTCAAGCTCGCGCGTCAGCTGATCGAGGAGCACTATGACCAGACGTTGGCCCTGGCTGATCTCGCCGCGGCGGCGTTCATGTCCGAAGCGCATTTCGTCCGGCAGTTTCGCGACGAGTTCGGCGTGACGCCCTATCGCTGCCTGACCGATCGACGCCTGCGGGCCGCGTGTCGACTGCTCGAGCGGACGGCAATGCCCGTGACCGAGATCGTGGTGGCGACGGGCTTCGGCAATCGCAGTGCGTTCTCCCGCCTGTTCAAGTCCCGGCTCGGCGTGTCACCGCTGGCATGGCGTCGCCTTTCCCGACGGCATCGGAGGCCGACGGTGGCTCGTCGCGGCGTTTTGCCCGCGGCGGCTGCCCTGCTCCTCGTTCTGACGCCCCTGTGGGCGCAGGAAGGCGATGCACCCCCACCGCCACCCCCCTGCGCCACCGACGCGCACCGGGCCTTCGATTTCTGGGTCGGCACCTGGGAGGTCTACGCGAACGACCAGCTCGCCGGTCGCAACATCATCCGCAAGCGCCACGGCGACTGCGTGCTCGAGGAGAACTGGCAGAGCGCTCAGGGCAGTTTCTCGGGGAGCAGCCTGAACATCTACGACGCGGCCAACGACCGCTGGCACCAGAGCTGGGCCGACTCCAGCGGCACGTTACTCGAGCTCGATGGCGGCGTGCAGAATGGCCGCATGGTCCTGAGCGGCGAACGGCCGGCCCAGGACGGGAACGGCATGGTGACGCACCGGATCACGTGGACGCCGAACGAGGACGGCACGGTCCGACAGCAGTGGGAGGCGTCCCGCGACGGCAGCGAATGGCAGGCGCTCTTCGACGGCGTCTACCGCAAGGCTACCGACTGAGCTGATCGTTCGGTACGGACGAGCCCGGCGCCCACGGCTGGGCGGCCACGCCGAAGGCGCAATTCATCGACCGACCGGCGACGGTCGTTCCGGAGTGCGGACCTAGAACACTCGCTGGCCGGCGATGTAGGACTGCCGGCAGCGCCGGCCGCCGAGCCAATAGCAGAGCTCCGCCGGGTGTTCGATGTCCCAGAGCGCCAGGTCGGCCTGCTTTCCGACTTCCAGGGAACCGATGTCCGCCGCCATGCCGAGCGCATGCGCCGCGTTGACCGTTGCACCGCGCAGCGCCTCCGCCGGCGTCAGACCCAATAGCACGCACGCCATGTTCATGGCCGCGATCATCGACGTGAGCGGAGAGGATCCCGGATTGGCGTCGGTCGCGACCGCCATACGGACGCCGGCCTCGCGCATCGCGTCGATCGGCGGCCGCTGCTGCTCGCCCAGAAAATAGAAGGCGCCCGGCAGCAGGACAGCGACCGTCCCGGCGGCGGCCATTGCGGTCATCGCGGCGGCATCGGCGTACTCGAGGTGATCGGCGGACCGCGCGCCCAGCTCCGCCGCAAGCGCCGCGCCCCCGGCGTCGGAGAACTGGTCGGCATGGAGCCGCAGATCGAGCCCGGCCTCTTGCGCCACGCCGAACATCCTCTCGACCTGAGCCCGCTCGAAACCGATGCCGGGCTCGAGGTAGGCATCGACCTGATCGGCCAAGCCCTCCTCCACGGCCAGCGGCAACACCTCGTCGCAGAGCATGGCGATGTAATCGTCGGCGCGCCCGTCGAACTCCGGTGGCACCGCGTGTGCACCCAGCAGCGTGGCCTGGACGGTCAGCGGCGAGCGATCGTCGAGGCGCCGGATTGCGCGCAGCAGACGCAGTTCCTGCTCTGCATCGAGCCCGTAGCCAGACTTGATCTCGACGGTTGTTACGCCTTCGGCCTGGAGATGCCGCAGGCGACCCGCCGTGGCGTCGAGCAGCTGCGCATCCGTAGCCTCTCGGGTCGCGCTCACGGTGCTCCGGATGCCGCCCCCGCGCGCCGCGATCTCCTGATAGCTCATGCCGCCGAGGCGCTGCTCAAACTCCTCGGCGCGATGGCCCGCGAACATGAGATGCGTGTGACAGTCGACGAGCCCCGGGGTGAGCCACATGCCGCCGGCCGACGTCACTTCCTCGGCGCAGTCCGCGGGTGCTCCCGGCAGTTCGGCGACGGCCCCCAGCCAGGCAATACGCCCGTTGCTGATCGCCAGCGCTCCGGTACGGATCTCCCCGTAGCCATCGCCCACCAGGGTCGCCAGATTGGCGTTAATGATGAGCAGATCCCATTTCCTGCTGGGCGGTTGGTCCATACAATTCCCTGTTTCGACCAAGGCACGGGCGCGGTGCCGCGCCCCGGACGATCAGGGTAATGCATAACGAAGCCACTCAGAAGAGCCACGGACGACTGCGCTTCGAGCACCTGCTCGAGGGGGTGGTCTGGCGTCACGACCGCGTAGTCGAATTCGACGAGAGTGGCCTCATTGACCGCATCCGCGACGCGGACCCGCGCCACGACCGGTCGCTCGAACCGGTCGCCGGCCTCGCCGTGCCCGGTATGCCGAATCTTCACAGCCACGCGTTCCAGCGGGCCATGGCCGGCCTCGCTGAATACCGACAGGACGATGCCGACAGCTTCTGGACCTGGCGCGAGTTGATGTACGCCGTGGCCGATCGCCTGTCGGCGAACCAGATCGAGACCGTCGCGCGGCACCTGTATGGCGAGATGCTCGAAGCGGGCTATACGTCGGTCGCCGAGTTCCACTACCTCCATCGACCGGGGCCCGACGTCGGCGCGGCGAACCCGCTGGGTACCGCGACGGACATCTGTACTGCGGCCAAGTCTGCAGGCATCGCGATGACCTTGCTCCCGGTGTGCTATCAGAAGGCCGGCTTCGGCGACCAGCCGGCGAGCGAGCACCAGCGGCGCTTCACCCACGGCACGGAGGCCTTCATCGACCTCTGGCATGCCCTCGCCGCAGCGCCAGGGTCCGCTCGGATGGGCCTCGCCTTCCACAGTCTTCGTGCTGTCGATCTCGGCGCCATGCGGCGGATCCTCGACGCCCTTCCGCTGGCGGACCGTCCGATCCACATCCATGTTGCCGAACAGCCGGCGGAGGTGGCGGCCTGTCTCGCCCACACCGGGCGTCGTCCCGTCGCACTGCTGGCTGGCGAGCTGGGCCTCGATCCCCGCTGGTGCCTGATTCATGCCACCCACGTCGGTTCCGAGGAGATCCGTTCGATCGCCGCGGCGGGCGCAACCGTAGGGCTCTGTCCGACCACGGAGGGCAACCTCGGCGACGGGCTCTTTCCCATGGATGAGCTGCTCGCGGCGGCGGGGTCGTTCGGCATCGGTTCCGACAGCCATGTGACGGTCGACCCGCTCGAGGAACTTCGCTGGCTCGAGTACGGCCAGCGCCTCCGAACCGGGCGCCGCAACGTGGTTGAGCATGAGAACACGGCACGCACGGGGACAGCGCTGTGGGCTGGAGCCGCCGCCGGCGGTGCCCGCGCCCTCGGAATTCCGGCCGGGACGCTGGCACCCCACCATCGCGCAGACATTGCCGTCTTTGACGGGCCAGGAGAACTGCCCGCGGACATCGGTTTCGATCGATGCCTGTTCTCGGGCCGCTCGCCGGGGGCACGGGAGGTCTATGTTGCCGGCCGTTGCCGGGTCGCGGGCGGAAGCCTGACCGCGCCGCAGGACCCCGAGGCATTTGCCGCCATCCTTGACGCAGTGCGCGGCCGCACCTGATCACCGCGTCAGGACGCGGCCACCTCCCCGGCCAGAAACGACCGCAGTCGATCACCCAGCGCCAACGCGTCCGCGCGGCCCAGATCCAGCAGGGCGCGACAGTATTCACGTTCGAAGAGCAGATAGCTGGGCAGGCGCGTGCCGCGCCGCCAGGCTCCGATCCCGGACAGCAGCATGCGCACGCTCGCCGGCATCGCATGCAGATGCGCATCGGCCACGTCACGCAGGTCGATGCTCGGCCGAATCACCAGCGAGTCCACCTTGCGGAGCTCCGTGTGCTCCCGGCGCATGCCCGGAAGGAGATCGAGCGTGCGATTGATCCGCTGTAGCCTCGCGAGATCCGCATCCAGGCTGTCGAGGAAGACGATATCCAGAAGCGATCCGGCGACGTCACCGATCGTCGGCGGCGGCAGAAGATCCGTTGGCTCCGGATCCGTCACGCCGTCACGGGTGCTGATCACAAGGACCCGATCCGCCCCGAGATGAATTGCTGGCGACAGCGGCGCTGCCATGCGCAGGCCGCCGTCCCCGAACCACTCCTGCCCGACGCGGGCCGGCGGGAAAAGCACAGGCAGTGCCGATGACGCCATCAGGTGGTCGACGTCGATCCGGGAACGCCGCCCGAGCCGTCGCGGGCGCTCCCACGAATCGCACCCGTCGATCGCATCGAAGAACGCGATGGCGCGAGACGACGTGTAGCCGGAAGCGGTGATCGCGACCCCCCGCAGGGACCCGGTACGGATGGCTTCGGGAATGCGGTCGAGGACCGTCTCGTTCTCGAGCAGCTGCCGGAGCGGTGCCGTATCCAGCAGGGACCGCGGGCCAGGCAGGCCGAGGCGTCCGAACAGCAGGGCCCCGATCCAGTGAACCGCTGATCGGGCCACCGTGCGCCAGTCGGTCCGGTAGATGTGGTGGCACCGCATGGAGCCCCAGAACGCCTCGAGGCGCCCGAGGCCATTGGAAAACCGCGCCGCGTGCGAAGCCAGCACGGCCGCATTGATCGCCCCTGCGGACGTGCCGACGATGATGGGAAAAGGATTGGAATCCGTTCCGAGCACCTCCAGGAGGCCGCGGAGCACGCCAACCTGATAGGCGCCACGGGCGCCCCCGCCGGGCAGCATGAGCGCCGTGCGTGATCCCGGTGCGTCAGTCGACATCAGTCATCCCGAGCATACATCACGCAATGATAGGGCCCGACGGCCGACCGGGCACCCGACTTGGATTGTACAAGGTTGTATATACAAGTATTCTACAGCGCATGCAGCCGCGCTACGCCCACATCAAGAGCTACATCACCGCGCGTATCGATGACGGCTCCTGGCGTCCCGGTGAGCGGATCGCCTCGGAGCACGAGCTCGTTCGCCTTGTCGG
>JBCCZC010000314.1:0-6922 GCA_039188505.1 Pseudomonadota bacterium
GCCCTGGTCGACGCGATCCGCCAGCGTCCGCGTGAAGGTGTGAAAGGCCGCCGGATCACTCGGGACGCCGTGATCGGTGATCGGCCAGCGCTCGAAGCCCATGCCGAGTACGGCGCAGCCTTCCGCCTGGCCGGCAAGCCCAACCGCCTTCGCCTCGGATTCCGTCTGCATCGAGACCAGATGCTCGATGCCCTGCTCGGCCAGGGCGATCAGCTCACGTTCGAGCTTCCTGCCGCCCAGCGGTCGCGCAACGATCGAGAAGGTCCCAGGACCAGGGCCGGGCATCTGCCAGCAATCGATCAGGCCGGCCGGTCGGCGTCCGAACATCAGTGCGCCTCCAGCACCCCATCCGCCTGATCAGGCGGATGGGGCACAAGGGCGAACGCGGCTTCCTCGGCGAGCTGCCGGGACCATCCGCGGTAGCCCGCCGGGCCGGGGTGGTAGCCGTCGGGTGCGAAGTCGTCCGGGTCCGGGACGAAATCGGTGGCCACGAAGCGCCCGCGTGGGAGGCGGCCCACCACCTCGGCGCTGACGGCGTCGAAGGCGCGCCCCCGGCCGGCGAGGACGGATCGGAGTGGCTGCGGGATGGCCGGAAAGTACGCGAGCGGCGGCACGCCGGCCAGCATCAGCGCGCACCCCGGGTTGCGCGTCATGATGTCCTCCAGCAGCGCCTCGAGTCGTCGTCGCCAGACCGCGAGCGTGGTCAGCCCCGTCACATCGTTCAGGCCGACGCTCACGAGGACGAAGCTGGCGGTTGCGTCCGGCGTGGTGGGCAGCAGTTCGCCATGCACCTCGGCAACGCGAGCCCCGCTGCGGCCTATCGCGTCCCAGGCCACCTGCCGACCGAAGCGTTCGGCGAGCGCCGCGGCGAAGCTGCCGCCGAGGGCGCCGGCCACGTCAGGAGCGCCAATGCCCTCCACTACGGAATCCCCGAGCACCAGGAGCTGGAGCGCGGCCCCCGAGCCGGTGGTGCCCGAGGTCGCGCCGCCCGGAGGATCGAGGCGCGTCGCGGTGGCGCGCAGCCACAGGCCCTGCGGCAGCAGGAGCGGCACCGCGCTCCAGAAGCGGAGCCCGCGCCCGGCTCTCATCCCTGCAGCAATCGCACGGCCCAGTTAGCGGCGATGGCGACCTGGGCGAGCATGAAGGCGAAGCGGACGTAGACCGCCAGCTCGCGCGTCGAACCGAGGTGGGTGATCGCCTGGCCGAGGCGGGCGGCGAGGAGCCACCAGGCCAGCGGGTCGGTGACCTCGGTTCGATCGGTGGCGAGGGCTACCAGGAGCGGCGCCGCGATCCAGGGAAAGCTCTCGTAGGCATTCGCGTGCACCCGCCCGAGACGCTGGCCGAAGGTCGACACGTCCGTGCAGTCCGGTGCAAAGCTGTTCGCGCGCCGCTGACCGGTCATGACCAGCTGCGTGCGGAAGACTGCCACGCCGATGACGAGAACCAGCACGTACAGCCCGTAGGCAGCGAGGACCGAAGCCGTTGCGCTCATGACGATGCCTCGAACAGGGCGATCAGCTCGGCGTTGCCGGTGGCCTCGGCGACCTCGCGAAGCGTGGTCCCGTCCTCGATAGTCGCCGAGCGCAGGGCCGGCAGCCGCTCGACGAAGCGCCGCGCCCAGGCAACGTCTTCCTTGCGGATCGCGTGCTCGAAATCATCGATCTCGATGGCCAGCAGCGCACCGAGCTGGCGGTAGCCCTCGATCGCCCACCCCGCCGGCGTCGCGCCGAACTTGCCGTCCCGGATGTTGGGGTCGGCGCCAGCCGCGACGAGCTTGCCGAAGGCCTCCCGCTGCCCCTCGAAGGCCGCGCGATGCAGCGCCGCAGCGCCGTTGCCGTCGCGCGCGTCGAGATCGACGTCGCCCCGCTCCACGAGTCGCGTGATGGCGCCCTCGTCGCCAGCGGCGGCGGCCTCGCCCAGGTCGGCCTGAGGATTGTCGCTCTCGCGCTTGGACTGGAAGCTCATGGGTGTCCCGTCAGGGGCTTCGACGTAGTAGATCCGCTCGCCGTGGGCGTCGACGGGCCCCTTGACGTTGGCGTCCGCCGCACGGGCATGGGCGGCGACCGCGTCGGCGTCGTCCACGACGAGCTGTAGCATCTGCCCCGCGGGCATCTGTTCGTTTTCCTGCCAGACCTCCACCCAGCTCGCGCCGGCCCGGGTGATGGCGCCCGCGAAGGCCCCGTTCGCACCCATGCGGTCGACCTCGAGGCCGAGCTGATGCTCGAAGAAGTCGGCGAAGGCATCGCCGGCGCTGGTGACGTTGCAGTACCGAATACCGATGAGTTTCATGGTGCGATCAGTCCTCGAATTCCGCGACGACCGGGGTGTGATCAGACGGCCGCTCGAGCTTCCGCGGCCCCTCGTCGACGTAGCTCGCGATGCAGCGCTCGGACAGCGCCGGCGAGGTCAGGATCAGGTCGATACGCAGCCCCATCTTGCGCCGGTAGGCCGCCGCCCGGTAGTCCCACCAGGAGTAGATGCCACCGTCTTCGTGATGCAGCCGGAAGCTGTCGGCGAAGCCGAGGTCGAAGAAGTGGCCGAGAGCCTCGCGCTCCGGCGTGCTGCAGTGGATCTTCTCGCGCCACTCCACCGGGTCGTAGACGTCACGGTCGTCGGGGGCGATGTTGAAGTCTCCGATCACCGCGACGTTCTCGAAGCGTTCGAGCTGGCTCTCGACGTACTCGGTGACGCGGGCGAGCCACTCCAGCTTGTAGGCGAACTTGTCCGTGCCGACGGCCTTGCCGTTCACGACGTACAGGTTCACAAGGCGCGTATCGCCGAGCGTGCAGGCCATGATGCGGCGCTGCGGATCATCAAGGCCGGGAACGTCGGTCACGACGTCCTCGACGGGTGCCGTCGACAGGACGGCGACGCCGTTGTAGGTCGGCTGGCCGGCATACACGACGTGGTAGCCGATCTCCTCGATGGCCGCGGCCGGGAACTTGTCGTCGGTGAGCTTGGTCTCCTGCAGCCCCAGCAGCGTCGGCTGTTCTTCCCGGCACCAGTCGAGCACCTGTTCGAGGCGGATCTTCAGGGAATTGACGTTCCAGCTCGCTATCTTCATCGACTCAGGTCCGGTCCTCGGGCGGGGCGCAACAGTTTAGCCGGTCGGCCGATGAATTTGGCGGCGATCTTGCAGCGGCACCGGCTCGATCCGAGCGCGGCATTGCTACAATCTCCGGGAATCGTCAGCAAGGAATACCGCCGTGCCGCGAATCTGTGTCTATTGCGCTTCGAGCGAGGGGATCGAACCCAGCTTCTACGACGACGCCCGACGCCTGGGCGGCGTCCTCGCGGGCATGGGCGCCACGGTGGTCTACGGCGGCGGGGGCGGTGGCTCGATGGGCGCCCTGGCCGACGGGGCCCTGGGAGCCGGCGGCGAAGTCGTCGGCATCCTGCCACGCTTCATGGCCGACCTCGAGTGGGGCCATCCGGGCCTGACCCACCTCGAGCTCGTTGAGGATATGCGCGAGCGCAAGCACCGGATGCTGGTGGACGCCGATGCGGTGATTGCCCTCCCCGGCGGCTGCGGGACCTTCGAGGAACTGTTCGAGGCGCTGACGCTGAAGCGCCTGACCCTGTTCCTGAAGCCGATCATCCTGGTAAACACCAACCGCTACTTCGACCCGCTGCTCAAGGTGCTCGAACAGGCCGTCGAGCAGCGCTTCATGGCCAACGAGCACGGTAACCTCTGGACGGTCGTCGACGGCCCCGAGGACGTGCCAGAGGCGATCGAGAACGCCCCGGTCTGGAGCGCCAGCATGCGCGACGCCGCGGTCGTCAAATGACGCCTGAGGCCGCAGCGGCGACGCGCCGATCGCTGCTGAGCCTGGTCCTGCTGGGCCTCGCGGTGATTGCCGCGGGCACCTGGCTCGACGAACGCGCGGAAACCCACTACGAGCAGGCCTTCCAGCGAGCGCTGGTCACCTTCGGCCTGGCCCGGGCCCTCAACGGCATCATCTCGGTGGTTCAGGGCACGGAGGTCGCCGTCGAGCCCGCAGGCGTGGGCATGACCTTCGCGCCCGGCGAGATCGTCGATCCGGTCAACGACCTCATCGAGCGCTTCTCCTGGGTCATGCTCGCGAGCACCACGTCGCTGGGCATCCAGAACATTCTCATGGACATGAGCGCCTGGACCGGCACCCGGATCATCGCGGCGGTCGCCGCGATCGCGGCGCTGGTGCTGCTGTGGCTCCGACCGTTCGAGGGACAAGCGGCCCGCTGGGCCCTGCGACTCACGCTCCTGGCGGCCTTCCTGCGCCTGGCCATGCCGCTGGTGGTCCTGCTGAACCACGGCGCCTACGTCCTGTTCATGGAGGCGGATTTCGAAGCATCCCGCGCGGCCGTCGAGCAGACCAATGAGGATCTTGCCGCGTTGAGCGAGACCGACGAGCAGGAACCGGAAGGGCTTCTGGATCGTGCCCGGGGCTGGCTCGACGACCGGGCCGAGGAACTCGACCTCTCCAACCGCCTGGATCTTTACCAATCCCGGCTCGCCGACGCAACGGAGCACCTGCTGCGGCTGACGGCGGTCTTCGTCGCGCAGACGATCGTGCTGCCGCTACTGTTCCTGTGGGCCATCGCCTGGTCCGTCCGCACGCTCGGCCGCTTCGGCTGAGCGCGCAAAGCGGTGGTGCCACCGGAAGCGGACGAAGGCCACGAGGGTGGCGCCGAAGACGCCCCAGCGGATCGGCTGCAGCCAGTCCGCCGTACCCGGGCGCTCCAGGCCCAGCGAGATGCTGATGTAGGCCAGCGCCAGGAGCAGGCACGCCACCAACCACTGTTCGCGCGTGCGCAGCACCCACCAGAGGCCGGCCGCGATAGCGGCGGCGCAGACGACCGCGACCGGCGCCATCCAGAGCTCAGTCACCGGCGCGCTCCAGCAGGGCAGCGACATCCGCTTCGATCAGATCGACCCACGCGGCATGGACCGATGCATCGGGATGCAGCCCGTCGTCGACGACGGCATCCGCATGCTCACGCGTCGACGGCGTGATGTCGAAGCAGCGCACATCGGTGTCCTCGCAGACCGCCAGCACGACCGCGTTGTAGGTCGCCATTTCGGCGCGCATCTGTTCCAGATCCCGGTCCGAATCCCGGGCGAACGGCGTCGCGCTCCAATCGGGAATCGTGAGCACGACGGTACGGTCCCGGCGACCATCGGCGAAGGCGACTGCGCGCGCCAGCAGCGCCCGGAACTCGCTCTCGAATTCGGTCACCGACCGACCTCGGTACTGGTTGTTGACGCCGATGAGCAGGGATACGAGGTCGAAGGGCGGTTGCGGGTCGGCGGCATCGATGGCCGCCGCCAGCTCGTCCGTGGTCCAACCAGTGGTGGCGATGATCTCCGGTTCCTGGAGCGGCACGCCTCGCCCCCGGAGACGCCGCGCCAGCAGCGCGGGCCAGCGGTCCCCGGCGGAAAGGCCTTCGCCAATCGTGTAGGAATCGCCGAGCGCCAGATACCTCATGGCCTCGCGCGGGTCGCGAACAGGGCGGCGGCGGCCAGCGCGGCCAGGCCGAACTCGATGGCGACGGCGACCCGGTGCACCTGCGTCACTTCGCCGTCCACGATCATGCCGAAGCTGCGCCCGAGGCCCAGTCCCAGGTAGAGGACGAGGGCGATCAGGACGCCCGCGCGCTCGCGCTGCGGCGGCCCCAGGTGGCCCAGGAGCACGGCGGCAAGCGCGATCTCGAGCCCGCCGTAGAAGGCCCGCAGCTCCGTACGCATCGGCGCGACGTCCTGGACCGCGAGGCCGAAGCTGGTCAGGAGACCGATCGGATCGAACAGGGCCATGAGACCGAAGGCGAGGAAGCCCAGACCTGAAAGGATGAGAACGAGACGTAGCATGGAATCTCCGGGTGCGAACGCACCGCTTGAAACTTGTTGCCGCCAGAGGCGGTCCACTGTTGAGAAGGCGCTTTCAGGCACGGCGCCCACACGTTAGAGCCTTACACTGAAGCCCATCCCGCGAAGAGCGAGTCATCTCGCCGCCGCAGCCATCAGGTTAACCGCATGACAGCGAAGATTCTGGTCACAGCCCTGACAGCCACCCTCGCGTTCGGTGGCGCCGCCACCGCGCAGACCCGGACCCCGACGGAGGTGACGCTCGACGATCTGCGCGCCTTCACGGAGGTGTTCGCGCGCGTCCAGCGGGATTATGTGGAGGAGATCACCGATCGGGAACTCCTCGAAGACGCCATCCGCGGCATGCTTGAGGATCTCGACCCGCATTCGAGCTACCTCACCCGGGAGCAGTACGGCGCCCTCGAGGAGGATACGCAGGGGCAGTATGGGGGTGTGGGCATCGAAGTGCTCTGGATGGAGGGCGGACTGACAATCACCCGGGTCATGCCGCGCACGCCCGCCGCAGCCGGCGGCGTCCAGGACGGCGACGTCATCGAGTCGATCGACGGCCGCGCCATCTCGGACATGACGCGCGACGAAGCCATGACCAGCGTGCGTGGCGCCCCGGGGACCGAGGTGACGCTGCAGCTCGGTCGCGAGGGCGAGCGCAAGCCGGTCGAGGTGACCCTCGAGCGCCGGGTGATCGCGCTGGCCAGCGTCAACTACGAGCTGCTCGACGACCGCTATGCCTACCTCGACATCGCCACGTTCCAGTCGGATACCGCCGAGGAGGCCAGCGCAGCCCTCGACGACCTCAAGGCAGGGTCGCCCGGCGCCATCACCGGTATCATCCTCGACCTTCGCGGCAACCCCGGCGGCGTGCTCGGGGCGGCCGTGGGGCTGACCGACCTGTTCCTCGAGGACGGCCTCATCGTCTACACCGAAGGACGCTCACAGCACTCGGAGCTGAGCTTCAGCGCGGGCCCGGGCGACGAAGGCGCCGGCGCGCCCATCGTGGTCCTGGTGGACTCGGCAACGGCCTCGGCCTCCGAGATCGTGGCCGGCGCGCTGCAGGAC
>JBCCZC010000315.1:0-6921 GCA_039188505.1 Pseudomonadota bacterium
CCGCGCATTCTCGTAGGCCGAAAAGATCCGATCCCAGTCGTGGTCGTTCTCGGCGATCAGCGCATGGAGCTCCGCGCAGTCCTCGAAGCCGCAGTTCATGCCCTGCCCATAGTAGGGAACGATGGCGTGGGCGGCGTCTCCGATCAGGCCCACCCGGTTGTTGAACGACCAGGGAAAGACATGCACGAGGTACAGCGGCGCCGGCTTCCGGGCCAGGAAGGTCTCGACCGGATCCTCGAGGTATTCCACAGCGTCGGCGAAGTTCGACTCGAAGAAAGCGCGGACGGCACCCGCATCGGTCATTGACTCGAACGACGTCTCACCCGTGTGCGCAAGGAACAGCGTGCAGGTGAAGGAACCATCGGGATTGGGCAGCGCGATCAGCATGAAGTCCTTGCGCGGCCAGATGTGCAGGGCGTTGGCCTCGAGCCGATGGGAGCCGTCGGGCGCGGCCGGAATATTGAGCTCGATATAGCTCTCCGGCATGTAGGTCTGGCTGTAGCTGAAGCGCGGGAAGCTATGCGCCCTGTGCCGCACCCGGGAGTTCGCGCCGTCGGCGCCGAAGGCGATGTCGGCCTCGACCTCGACCGCACGACCGTCCGCCGTCTGGAACGTGGCCAACGCGTTCTCGAAGTCGATGTCGCTCAGTCGATGCTCGAAGTGCGTCTCGATGTTGGCCTCGCCCTCGGCGATGTCGAGGAGCGTCTCGTTGATCCCGCTCCGCGACACCGACCAGATCGCGTCGCCCTCCTTGCCGTAGGGGATCCTGCTCAGCGTGCCGTCGACGTCATGGATCGCCCGGTGGTGCATGGGGATCGCGCCGCGCTTCGCCTCGGTGCTGATGCCGATCTTCTCGAGCGACGTCCAGCCGCGATCCGACAGGGCGATGTTGATGGACTTGCCCTGGTAGATGTTGCACTTGCGCGAATCGGGTCGCCCCTCGTAGAGACCGACCCGGTAGCCGTGCCGGGCAAGGGAAATCGCGAGAAGCGATCCGACCGGCCCGCCGCCCACGACCGTAAAGGTCTTCGTCCTCATGCAGCGCTCCCTGCGAGCAGTCCACGCATCACCTTCCCGAAATTGAAGACGTCCTGGAACGAGTTGTAGAGCGGCACGGGCGCCATGCGGATGATGCAGGGCTCGCGGAAATCGGCCAGCACGCCGGCGGCCACCATGGCGTCGAAGAAGCTGCGCTCTTTGCCGGCGATGTCGATGGAGATCTGGCAACCGCGCTCCTCGGGGTTGCGCGGGGTGATGATGCTGATGCGCGCGTCCGGGAAGTCTCGCGCGATTGCGTCGATCGTGAACTCCAGGTAGCCGGTGAGCTTCTCGCTCTTCTCCCGCAGCGCCGGCATGCCAACCTCGGCGAACACGTCGAGGGAGGCCTTCATCGCGGCCATGCCCAGGATCGGTACGTTGCTGAGCTGCCAGCCTTCGGCGCCTTCCATGGGCTGGAAGCCCGGCTTCATCTGGAAACGGGTGTCCTTGTCGTGCCCCCACCAGCCGCCGAAGCGCGGGAGGTCGAAGCTGCGACCGTGGCGCTCATGCACAAAGATCGCGCCGACGTTGCCCGGGCTCGAGTTCAGGTACTTGTAGGAACACCACGCCGCGAAATCGACGTCCCAGTCGTGGAGCGCGAGGGGTACGTTGCCCGCGGCGTGGGCGAGGTCGAAACCAGCGATCGCGCCCACCTCGTGCGCTGCGGCCGTGAGGCGCTGGAGGTCGAATAGCTGACCCGTGAAGTAGTTCACGCCGCCGAAGAAGACCAGCGCAACCTCATCCGCGTGCGCTTCGATGGACGCGAGGATGTCCTCCTCGCGAATCAACCGTTCGCCGCCCCGGGGCTCGACCTCGATGATGGCATCGTCGGGATCGAAGCCGTGGAAGCTCGCCTGCGTCTCCAGCAGGTAGCGATCCGACGGGAACATCTTCGCTTCGCTGATGATCTTGTAGCGCTGCGCGGTGGGCCGATAGAACGACACGAACAGCAGGTGGATGTTGGTCGTCAGGGAGTTCATGCACACGACCTCGGAGTCGTGTGCGCCGACCAGCCCGGCCATCGCTGGCGTCAGCAGCTCGTGATAGCTGTACCAGGGATTCGTGGAATGGAAGTGCCCTTCCACGCCGTAGTTCGCCCACTCTTCGAGTTCGAGTTCGACAGCCGCTCGAACATTCTTCGGCTGGAGCCCCAGCGAGTGCCCGGTGAAATAGACGAGCTCCGGCGTGCCCAGGGACGGGAAATGGAAACGGTCCCGGTACGCACCCAGCGGATCCGCGGCATCCTGCTGCCGCGCGAAGTCGAGCGTGGCTTCGAAGCTCAAAGCGTCACCCATCCTTCCGGGACGTCCTTGCCCGGATGCAGGGCGTTGCAGTTCGGGCACGTACGGGCGGCCTTGTCGGCGTAGAACGCCTGATAGAGCGGCGGCAGGTCGTCGACGATGGAGTTCAGCAGGACTTCGGAACGGTGGACCAGGCTGCCGCACTCGAAGCAGTACCACTCGAAAGCGTCCATCGCGCCCGGCGGCCGCTTGGGCTCGATGACCAGGCCAACGCTCCCGGCCATCGGTCGCTGGGGCGAGTGGCGAACGTGCTTGGGCAGGAAGAACACTTCGCCCTCGCGGATGGGGACGTCGTAGAACTCACCGCCGTCGAAGATCTTCAGGACCATGTCTCCTTCGAGCTGGTAGAAGAACTCCTCGACCGGATCGTCGTGATAGTCCGTGCGCTTGTTCGGGCCACCCACGACGAAGGCCATCATGTCCGTGTCTTCCCAGATCTGCTTGTTGCCGACCGGCGGCTTGAGCAGGTGCCTGTGCGCCTCGATCCAGGCCTGAAAGTTGAACGCTGCGAGCCTTGCCATCTGCGAAATTCCCGCGATCTCCGATGGCATCAGTTTATCCCTGCCCCTCTCATTGATAAAATTGAATATTCTTCGACGATTCCAAGATTTTTTTTATATGTTGAACTCGAGGCTCACGGTCAAGCATCTCGAGATGATCCACGCCATCGACTCAGCGGAAACCCTGACTCGGGCGGCGGAGCTCCTCAATATCAGCCAGCCCGCGCTGAGCAGCCGCCTGCACGATGCCGAGGAGATCCTGGGCACGGCGCTCTTTCAGCGTCGCGGCCGCCGCCTCACGCTGGCGCCGGCCGGTCAGCTCCTGCTTCGCTCGGCGCGCTCGATCCTCACCGACCTCGCCAATGTGGAGAGCGAACTCAGGAATCTGCCCGACCAGACCGAACAGCGGCTCCGAATCGCGATGCCCCAGTACGCATCGTTCTCGTGGCTCCCGACGGCGGTGAAGGTGTTCGAGGAGCGATTCCCGTCCGTCGAGCTCCAGATCCTCTCCGAGACGCCCGTTCAACCTCGCCAGGCGCTGACGCGCGGGGACGTCGACATGGCGCTGGTCTCGAGCCCCGAACGAACCCTGCCGGTGGATGCGAACCGGTTCAGCTCGAGGCTGCTGATTCGCGACGAGTTCGTCGCCTTGCTGCCCCGGGGCCATCGCAAGGCAGACAAGGCGTTCCTCGTCGCCGATGACTTCGTCGACGAGACCTACATCACCAACAGTGCGATGCCGGAGCGCAATCGGGAATACGAGCTCTTCTTTCAGCCCAATGCCGTCTATCCGGAGCGCGTCGTCCAGGTGGGATTCACCGGCGCCATCCTGAAGCTCGTGGCCGCGGGCATCGGCAGCACGATCATCACCCGATGGATTCTGGAGACCGACAGTCAGTTCTCGGACGTGGTCAGCAAACCACTCACGAGGCATGGCCTGTTCATCAACTGGTTCGCCGTGTATCCGCGCGAGTCTCCGATGAATCCTCAGCTCCGGGAACTCTGTGCTGTCGTTGCAGGATCCGGAGGTCGCTAGCGCGATTACGCCGGCGCGGAAATCACCCGGTTGCGCCCCTTCTCCTTGGCGGCGTAGAGCGCCCGGTCGGCCCGGCTCAGGAGCTGATCGATGTCCGTGTCGGCGACGCGGACCCGGGTGACGCCGATCGACACGGTCATGGTCACCGAGGGTGCGGCGTTGCAGCGCAGCTCCTCCGTGGCCTTGCGGATTCGCGTCGCCACGGCCTCGGCCACATCGAGCTCCGCCTCGGGCAGGAGCAGGGCGAACTCCTCGCCCCCCAGGCGGGCCACGGCGTCACCGGCGCGGGCCTGGTTCATGAGGAGCTGTCCGAAGGCCGCGAGCATCTCGTCGCCCACGTCGTGGCCGTGGCGATCGTTGATCTGCTTGAAGTGATCCAGGTCGAGAACCAGCAGGCAGAAGGGACGCCGGTGGCGCCGGTAGCGCTCGAACTCGCTGCGGGCCTGAACCATGAAGTCGCGGCGGTTCGACAGTCCGGTCAGCGAGTCGGTGAACGCCAGCGTCTCCAGTGCGGCGCGGAGCTCCTGCTCGCTCTGGGCCACGGCAAACTGTCGCCGCCGGCTCGCGTGCAGACGCCAGCAGAGCAGGCCGCCGACGAAGTACAGGCAGGCCAGCGACACCGAGATGGCGCTGATGCCGTGGCCGGGGACCGCCTTCTCCTGCGCGAGAAGCAGCAACCCCACGAAGAAGCCACCGCCGATCAGCACCTGTACCCAGAAGCGGGTCACGAAGACCACCATCAGGGCGGTGATGACCAGGCCGTCCACGACGAAGTGGGCCGTGTACTCGGGAGGCCGCGACCGGTCGATGGCGAGAACCACAACCGACAATGCGGCAACGAAGAGGGTCGTCCAGGCGTCGTAGCGCAGCACCGATCCGCGCCAGATGCCGGCGAGAGCGGCCATGCCGAGGACCCCAACGGCCAGCCGAAGCTGCGCGAGGGCGCCGAGGGCGCCGTCGTCGACCGGAATCACCACATCGGTCGCGATGAAGCCCAGGCAGAGGGCCACCGCGATACCGATCCCGATCCGCGTCAGGAAGCGGTCCTCGCCGACGACCGATTCCCGAAACGCCGCTTCCACGTCCGATGCGCGGAACTCACAGAGCGAGGTCAGCGAACGATCAGCCGATAGCTCGCGATCGATACTGATCGCTTCGAGACGATCGGAATCCCGGGATCGCCGCTCCGGCTCACCGCTCACTTCCGGCTCCTATTCTTCCTCGACCCAGCTGTTGATGGAGGCGCTCTCGAGCAGGCCGTTGGACCAGATGTAGCCGTCAAAGTGGAGGAACGCGTTGGACCAGATATAGCCATTGGACCAGATATACCCGTTCGACCAGATGTAGCCATTCGACCAGATGTAGCCGTTCGACCAGATATAGCCATTGGACCAGATATAGCCATTCGACCAGATGTAGCCGTTGCCCTCGACCGCCGTGCATTGGGTGCCGCTATTGTCGCAATCACGAAGGTAGTAAACGCCATCCTCGGTGCGGTCGGCCGGACCGCCGTAGTGGCGCTTGCCGGCCAGATCCCTGCCGACGTCCATCCCACCGTTCGCACAGCCGAAATCACGGCTATAGACCGCACCGTAGGCGTCCACCAGACCACTCCCCTGCTGGAAAACCGAATACGCCGCTTCACCGAAGGCATCCTGGGCGAAACGCGCACTCGCCATGAGCTGACACTTGACGTCGTCGGCACTGAGCCACGGCGAGTTCTGCAACATGAGAGCGGCCACACCGCTGACAACCGCGGCAGCCTGCGAGGTGCCGGACATATAGAAGTGTTTGCCGTCCGGGTGGAAGTATTCGGGATAGCTCTTGCCGATTCGCCCGTTCTCCGGCATCAGCGCCAGCATGTGGCCGCCCGGCGCGATGACTTCGGGTTTTACAAAGCCCTCGACCGTCGGCCCGGCGGAGGAGAAAGACGCCAGCATGTCGTCAGACTCATCTTCGGGCGTGTAGCTATCGGTGTGGGCGCCAACCGTGATCACGTAAGGGACGTTGCCGGGCACGCCGATCGTCATGGCCTCGGGGCCACGGTTTCCTGCGGATGTCACAACGACGATGTCCTTGGCCCAGGCCGCCATGACAGCCTGGTTCAGGGGGTCATCCCAGTACCAGGAACGGGGCTCGGCGCTGAACGAAAGGTTGAGCACCCGGATGCCGTGCCGATCCTTGTTCCGAACGACCCACCCGATCGCCTCGATGACCTGGCCGTAGCTGGAGTTGCCGTTGGCGTCGAAGGCCTTGACCGCAACGATGTCGGCGCCCGGCGCAATACCCTGCCAACCCTTGCTGGTGCCGCCGTGGATCCCGCTGCTGACGGCGACCGCGGTGATGTGCGTCCCGTGCCCGCTGCCGTCCCAGAGCTTGCCGTCCTCGAATAGGTCCTCTAGCTCGTCGTCGTCGTCGTCGTCCCGGCCTACCACGTCGTAGCCGCCCCGGATGCGATTGCGCCCGTTGGTGCCCTCACGAAGCTGGTCTACGGGCCAGAGGCCGGTGTCGATGAAGGCGATCGCAACGCCGCGGCCGTCGACACCCTCGCGGTGAAGCAGGTCCGCATTGACGACACGTGGGTAATAGGTCTGCGGGTCAAGCCCGTCGGTACTTCCGCCGACAGGCGCCAGGCTGAGCGCGTTAGAGACCTCGACGCGCCGATCGGCGTAGAGGCGCAGCCCGTTGGCTGTGAGCTCCTCGCGCTGGGCCTCGGTGAGGTCAGCCGCCACCGCGCGAATGATGTCGAGGTCACGGCTGATGCTGCCGCCGACGGCAAGCACCGCGCGGCGCGCTTCATCGGCGGTTGCCGCCTGCACGATGAAAGGCTGGGTGGACTCAGCGGCCGCCGTCGAATCGGTAGCCGGACCGTGGACGCAGCCGCCGAGGGTCAGCAGCAGGACGCCGGTCAGCAACCAGGTCGGGAGGGAGACAGGACGGTTCATGGCAAAGCTCCGGGTTGAGTGAGGCGCCGTCCGGGATTGCCCGGGCCGTGCGCGTCGAATGCAAAACGAAATCATGAGTGCCCCCAGCGGATCGAATCCGC
>JBCCZC010000316.1:0-6888 GCA_039188505.1 Pseudomonadota bacterium
AGCACGCCGGCCAGCCAGACTGACGCCACCACCGCGCCCGCCAGGGCTCCCGAGTCCGGTTCGATGGGATCGGGGGTCGTCGCGGTCCCTGCCGGCGGCGCTGAGGCAGGCGGCGTCGTGGCGGCCCGGTCGATGGGTGCCGAGAGTGCCGCCGGCTCGCGCGGCAGTGACGGCGCATCCGGCAGCAGGGCCAGCAGCGGCATTGCCACCAGGAGCAGGAGGACGCCGGCCCAGACCGCATGGCGGGTCGCGGCGTTCAGGCTTGGCAGGAATCGCAGGGTGACGGCCACGAGCCCCGTCAGCGCACAACCGACGAGCAGGTGGGTCAGCACCAGCTGGAGCAGGAAACTGTTCATTGCTCGTCTGCGCTTGCGTCCTCGCGCAGGAGCGCCCGGAGCCGGTCGATCTCGAGCGCGTCCATGGCGTCGTCCTGCAGTAGATTCTGGACGAGGGCCTCGGACGAGCCGCCGAAGAAGCGGGATACCATGTGCTTCACCGCCGATCGCCGCGCGCTTGCGCGGTCGACCAGGGCGCTGTAGACGAAGGCGCGTCCGTCCTTGCGGTGCGTGACGTAGCCCTTGTCCGCGAGTATGCCGAGCATGGTCTGGACCGTGTTGTAGGCCACCGGCTCGGATGCGTTCAATGCGTCCGTTACCGCTCTTACGGTGGATTCCTCACGTTCCCAGATCACGTCCATGATCCGGAGCTCGCCGTCGGTCAGTGTCTGCGATTTTCTGCGTGCCATGCAGTAAATCCCAATTCATTAGGATTTGGTTCAGCTTACGGAGCAGCCCCACGCATGTCAACTAATTCATTAGGAGTTGACCTTGACCCGGCGTTGCGGCCGTTTGCGCGAGACTCTGACCTTCATTCGGAGACCGTCATGAACCAGCCACTGCAACAGGTCCGGTCCGTCGAGGCCAAGGAGGGCGCCGGCGTTCGCATCCGCCGGGCGATCGGCGTTTCGACGCTGCCCAGCCTCGACCCGTTCCTCATGCTCGATTTCTTTGATAGCGAAAACGCGAGCGATTACCAGGCGGGCTTCCCCGACCACCCGCACCGCGGGTTCATTACCCTGACCTACATGCTGGAGGGGCGCATGGAGCACCGCGACAGCATGGGCCACCAGGGCGTGATCGGACCCGGCGACGCCCAGTGGATGAAGGCCGCCAGCGGCGTCATCCACTCGGAAATGCCTCGGCAGATCGAGGGCCGCATGGCGGGCTTCCAGCTTTGGATCAACCTTCCCGCAGCCGAGAAGATGGCGCCGCCGGAGTACCAGGAGTACGCCGCCGCGGACTTTCCGGTCCACGCGGATGGCGAGGTCACCGTCAAGGTCCTGGCTGGGGAGTTCGGCGGCGTCACGGGCCCGATCAGCGATTCTGACACCCACGTGCACTATTTCGACGGGCGCCTTGCCGCCGGCCGGAGTCTCGCCCTTGACGTGCCGGGAGAGCATGTCGGTTTCGTCTTCGTTCATGCGGGCAGCGTGGCCATCGGCGGCGAGCCGGTGGCGTTCGGGACCCTCGCCCGGCTCGGCGGCGGCCCGCACGAAGTGACCGCCCGGGGCGGTTCCGCCGGCTTCATCGTCGCGCACGGCCGACCGATCGGGGAGCCCATCGTCCAGCGCGGACCCTTTGTCATGAACACGGCGGCGGAGATCCACCAGGCGGTCATGGACTATCATGCGGGAAGGCTGGTCCAGCCCGTTGCGGCCGGGCAGCTACGGTCCTGAGCGAGCCCCAGCGCGAACAATGAGCCTCTACGAACGCCATGTGCTGCCCCACCTCCTCCACCTCGCATGCGGCACCAGGCCGATCATGAAGCAGCGGGAGAAGGTCGTTCCGGCGGCCACCGGGCGGGTCCTCGAGGTCGGCATGGGTTCGGGCATCAACCTGTCCATGTACAACCCGGACCAGGTGGAGTTCGTCTGGGGGCTCGAACCCTCGGAGGGCATGCGGCGACGGGCCCAGCCCAACCTGGCCCGTTCGCCGGTCGAGGTGCGCTGGCTGGACCTTCCGGGCGAGGAGATTCCCCTCGAGGACGATTCGGTCGACACGATCATGCTCACCTATACCTTGTGCACGATCCCGGACTGGCGCGCGGCCCTCGCGCAGATGCGGCGGGTGCTGCGTCCGGGTGGACGCATGCTGTTCTGCGAGCACGGCGAGGCGCCGGACCGCTCGGTGAAACGCTGGCAGGAACGCATCAACCCGATCTGGAAAGCGATCGCGGGCGGTTGCCACCTTCACCGGCCGATCCCCAGGTACATCGACGAGGGGGGCTTTCGCATCGAGAATCTGGACACGATGTATGTCCCGGGCCCACGCGTCGCCAGCTTCAACTACTGGGGGCAGGCGAAGGTACGCTGAGTACGCCGGACGACGGTCCCCTGCGTATCATGCGCATTCCACCCCGCCGGGTTCGACCGCATGGGACTGCTGCTCTCGAAGGTACTGCCGCTCTTCGTCTATCCCGTGGGCCTCGCGCTCTTCCTTGGATTGGCGGCGCTCCTGTTCGTGCTGCTTCGCTGGCGTCGCCTCGCCATCGCGGCCCTGACCACGGGCGTGCTGGTGCTTTGGGTCTGTGCGACGCCCGCCTTCGCGGGCTGGCTCTACGGCGGCCTCGAAGCGCACTATCCGCCGACGCCGATCGCCGACCTGCCGGATGCGGAGATCGTCATCGTGCTGGGTGGTGCTCTCGGAGCGCCCCTGCCGCCCCGCCAGGGCGCGGACCTCGGTGGTGCGGCCGACCGCGTCCTGCACGCAGCGCGGCTTCACCGCGCGGGCAAGGTCGAGCGCATCCTGGTCGCCGCCGGTAACGTGCCGTGGATCGACGGTCCGCCGGAGGGCGAACTGATCGCAGCACTGCTCGACGAGTTCGGCGTGCCGCGCGAGGCGCTGTTGCTGGATCGATCGAGCCGCAATACCTACGAGAACGCGGTCGAGGCTCGGCGCCTACTCGCCGCCGAGGGCATCGATCGCGCCCTGCTGGTGACGTCCGCCGGCCACATGCGGCGGGCGAAAGCGGTGTTCGAGCGCGCAGGTCTGCAGGTCGTGCCCGCAAGTACGGACGTACGGGTCACCGCGGGCCGCCGCACCATCCTCGATTGGCTGCCCGACGCCGAGGCGCTCGCGCTGACAACGCGGGCGCTGAAGGAACACATCGGCTATCGGGTCTACGCGGCGCGCGGCTGGCTCTGATCGCTCTTGCGGCCCCCGGAGAGCGGGTGCATGCTGTTTCGCTCATGGGCAAAGGGTTACTGATCGTCGCTCTGCTCTGCGTGTTCTCACCGGTCCTCGCGCAGGAGCCGGGTGGCTTGCAAGACATGTACGGCATCACGCAGATTCACGGGGAGACGCACCCCAAAGGAATCACTCCCGCGGACTTCCAGCAGTCGCTGGCTGCCGCCCTCCGGCATGGCCAGGCCAACTTTTCCTACGACTTCGCGGACGCGCAGCGACTGGCCTGGTTCGTCCACGATCACAGCCTGGAGGAGGAGGCGCTGTTTCCGGACTTTGCCGAGCGGGCGAAGGAGGCGGATCTGTCGGCCCCTGAGGCGGGGCGCCTCATGAACGAGGTTTTCGAAGCGCACGGCGAGCGCGTGGCGGAATCCTGGGCTGGCCTGCTGGACGCCCTGTCGCCCGAGACGAGTGCTGCACTCGAGCGCTACGTGGCCGAAGAACTCATCCCGACCGTCGGCGCGACCCGGATGGACTTCGAAGTCTTCTGGGGGCGAAATCCAGACAACTACGAGCGCCTGCTCGGGCGTCTGCCACCGCCACCGCTACCGCCTCAGTTGCAGGGCGGCCAGACCGCCGTCGACCCGGAATCGGGAGCCGTCGTCTACAACGTGAGCGTGGCGTCCAGTGGTGCGAGCAGTGCCGCCGTGGTCTCGTCCTCGACCAGTGGTAGTGAGAGCGAGATCCAGTTCGGCGCTGTCACCCTGTCGGCGGAGCAGGTCCGCTTGCAGAGCTTCGCGATGATCCTCGAGCGCGGGCTCGTCGACGCCCTGGTGGCCGAGTTCGGCCTTGATGACTCCCTGGGAGCCCGGGAAGCCCACGTCATGGCGGTACAGCCGGACTACCTGGATCGACACTATCCCTCGCGCGAGGAATTCGACCGACAGCGCGAGCTGAACCGCGAGCGCCGGCACCGCCAGGCGGACGCCATGCAGGCTGTTCTGGACGGGGCGAGCGCCGACGAGGCCTATGACCGCTACGGGATTGCAGAGACCGGCTTTGATCGGGCGCTCTGGGAGCGGTGGGTCGCGCATGTCTCGCAGCGCCAGATCGACCAGATGCGGGGCGGACCAGAGCCGGAGTACAAGGATCCGGAGGAGGAGCGAGCGGAGAAGCTCGCGGGGGACTGGGTGCGCTTCGCGGCCCTCGAGGCTCAGCTCGCCCCGGTCCTTTGCCCCGACGGCGGTACCGGCGAACCGGACCGACGGCAAGCGTTTCGCGGCGATGTGGCCGCCCGCTGCCAGCCCGAGGCACGTGCCTGGTACGAGGCTTGGGCCGCCGACATGGTGCCGGAAGGCCCCGAGGGCTGGACCCGAAGCCTCCTGTTCTTTCGCTGACGATGTCGCGGCCCGAGCGCTTCGGCCACGGTTCGCGACCGATCCCGTCCTAGAGTCGCACGGATGTGCGCGCTAGGCTGAGAAGATGAGTGCGGCGAGCAGCCACTTCGCGGTGATCATCGGTGCCGGCTTCGGCGGCATCGGCATGGCGGTCGCGCTCAAGCAGGCGGGCATTGACGACTTCATCATCGTCGAGAAGCGGGACGGCCCCGGCGGCGTCTGGGAAGCCAACACCTATCCCGGTGCGGCCTGCGACGTGCCCTCGCACCTCTATTCCTTTTCCTTCGAGCCCTGGGCGGGCTGGTCGCGGCGCTACGGCCCGCAGCCGGAGATTCGCGAGTACCTCCATCACTGCACGCGCAAGTACGGCATCGAGTCGCACCTGCGGCTGGGACGCCGCGTGAAATCGCTGACCTTCGACGCCGCCACCGGCCGCTGGCGGGTGCAGCTCGACGACGACTCGGCCGTTGACGCTCGCGTGGTGATCCCCGCCGTCGGGCAGCTCAGCGCGCCGGCCTGGCCGGCGATCGAGGGCCTCGACGACTTCTCGGGGCCGCTGTTTCATTCCGCCCACTGGGATCACGACGTCGATCTGTCGGGCAAGCGTGTTGGCGTCATCGGCACCGGTGCGAGCGCGATTCAGTTCATGCCCGAAGTCGCCCGCAAGGCGGCGCACGTGTCGGTCTTCCAGCGGAGCGCGCCCTTCGTGTTCCCCAAGTATGACCGGCCCTACCCGAAATTCGAGCGCAAGCTGTTCCGGTCCATGCCCTGGTTCCAGCGGGCTAACCGGGCCCTGCAGTACTCGACCCATGAGGGGAGGGGCTTCGCCCTCCTGCGCGCCCGCTGGCTCGTGAAGAGCTACGAGTGGCGCTACCGGTTCATCCTCTGGCGGCGGTTCCGGGATCCGGAGGTGCGGCGCGAGCTCTGGCCGGCGCACCCGCTGGGCTGCAAGCGCATCCTCTTTTCCAATCACTGGCTGCAGGCGCTGGCGAAGGATCATGTGAACCTCCTGACCACGCCGATCGAGCGGGTAACTGGATCCGGGGTGCGGACCACGGACGGTACTGATCGCGATTTCGACGTCCTGATCCTGGGCACCGGCTTCCGGGCAACCGATTTCCTCGCCGGAATCGACGTCGTGGGCCGCGACGGCACCTCGCTGGGGGAGGTCTGGCGGGACGGCGCGCACGCGTACCTCGGCTTCTCGGTGCCGGGCTTTCCCAACCTGTTCATGCTGTACGGTCCGAACACCAACCTCGGCCATAACTCGATCATCTTCATGCTCGAGCGGCAGATCCGCTATCTCATGGGCGCGCTCCGCCGGCTCGCGGACAGCCCCGGCGAGCTGGTCGAGGTGGACCCGGCCGTGGAGGCGACCTACAACACCGAAGTGCAGGAGGCGTTGGCAAAGTCCATGTGGGCTGATGGCTGCGACAACTGGTATACGAACACCGAGGGGCGCATCGTCAACAACTGGCCTGGTCTGACCATCGAGTATGCCCGCGCCACGCGCCGCTTCGACGCGGAGAACTATCGCGTCGAGACGGTGACGCCCGAGCGGGAGGCGGCCAGCGCATGATCGAGAACCGCCCGTCGTTGCGCCGCTACTTGATCCGCTGGCTCATCCGCATCCTCGTGAAGACGATCCTGCGGCCATGGGTACCGGTCAGGCTCCAGCGCTCGCTGCTCGACGTCGTGGCGCTGATCACCGGACCGCCGCGGCATCCGAAGCCGGAAGCCGTGAAGCTTGGATCGGTGCCGGGACGGCGATACCTGGTGCGCGACCGACCCGCTGATACGGCGGTGCTCTATCTGCACGGCGGGGGCTATGTGGCGGGATCATCGAAGAGCCACCGCAACATCAGCGCCCGGCTGGGCCTCCTGCTGGGAGCTGACGTCTACGCAATCGATTATCGGCTGGCCCCGGAGCATCCCTATCCAACAGCGGTCGACGACGTCGTCGAAGCCTACGTGGCGCTCCGTGACCCCAAACGCGGCTACCGTCGGATCGTCGTCGTCGGCGATTCGGCGGGCGGTGCCCTGGCGGTGATCCTGCCCCTGCGCGTCCGCGACGAGGGGGAGTTGCCGGTGCCGGACGCCGTCGTGGCGTTCTCGCCCTTCGTGGACCACACGGAAGAGGCGCCGGACGACGCCTACGACGACATGCTGGATCCGCGCTGGGGCGAGCTCGTCGCGTCTTGGTACCTGCGGGACGCGCCGAAGGATCATCCGTACATCTCGCCGGTATTCGCGGACCTGCACGGTCTGCCGCCGACGCTTATTCAGGTCGGCGGCGACGAACTCCTGGC